>PBOG01000038.1 GCA_002724245.1 Planctomycetaceae bacterium | reverse complement strand
CTGATAATCCTGCCCAGCGCGTTGAAATTCATTTGGAGAGTAGGTTAAGATATGGGTCATGCCCGGAGCTGCTAAGGGTCCGGGACGATTACAGCATGCGGTGTTGGATTCGTAAATGACCCGACGTGGTCAAGCCAACACCACTCGGAGCGTCGAGTTGCGACGCATAGTTTTTTTGAGGAAGTGGGAAGACTGATGGCAGAAGGTACGATCAAACGGCTGACGGACAAGGGTTTTGGATTCATCGACGCGGGAACTGGCAACGACCTGTTCTTCCACATGTCGAACGTCGAAGGCGTCAGCTACGACGAATTGCAAGAGGGACAACGGGTGGAATTCACAGAATCCTCCGGTCCCAAGGGTCCACGAGCGGAAAGCGTCCGCCTGATCTGACAACGGACGGTATGCCCACCGTCGCAGCATCACTTTGCTGATGCGATTATTAACCGAGGTCCCACTCGTGGGGCCTCGGTTTTTTTTCGCGCCCTGGTCTGGGTGTTATAAGATAGTGCGTTCCTCTCGGTGCTGGTGACAGTGCACCGATGCCGCTTTCGGTCGGATGTTGTCTTCACCCCGGTTTTTTTCGAACAAGGGAGCAAGCAGTGTTTGACAGAACCTCCGCCGGTTGGAATCTCTCCAAACAGAGCTGGCAAGTACTGAAACTTGACAAAGAACTGATTCTCTTTCCACTGCTCAGTGGGATCGCCTGTCTGCTGGTAACGGCCTCCTTCGCAGTTCCTGTGCTGGCACTAGTGGAGGTGGATCGCCCTACTTCTCAGACCGCCACTGCAGACGGCAGTCAAACCTCGCCAACGGATGTTCTCACGTTTCTGGGTGCGTTGGCCTATTATGTGGCCAACTATTTTGTGATCATTTTCTTCAATTCAGCGCTGATCGCCTGTGCGCTGATTCGCTTCAAAGGTGGGAACCCTACTCTGCGTGACGGATTTTCTGCCGCCTTTGCACGACTGCCACAGATTTTTTGCTGGGCGTTGGTAGCCGGGACAGTGGGCATGCTACTGCGGATGCTCCAAAGCAATACTGAAAATAGACTGAGTCGCTTCCTGGTCAGCCTTTTGGGCGTCGCCTGGTCTAGCGCCACTTACTTCGTAGTACCCGTGATCGTCGTGGAAAAATTGGGACCGTTGGCAGCGGGAAGACGCTCGCTAGACATTCTTCGCTCAACCTGGGGCGAATCTCTGGGCGCCAGGTTTGGCATCGGCTGCATCGTCGCGCTCATGATGCTGGTATCGTTCGTTCCCGTAATCGTCGGTGTTGTATGCTGGGGTATCGGTCAGCCGGTTGTCGGCATCCCACTGGTGCTGGCTGGTCTCGGTATGCTCATGTCCGTCGTGCTGATCTCATCGGCGCTCGAGAGTATCATCCTGGCTGCACTCTACCTCTACGCTGCCGAGGGTCGTATTCCGGATCAATTCCAAGGCGATGCGATCCAGTCTGCCTTCTAGTCCGTCTGACGCGGCAGCGTCGCTCCAGCACCAATACGAGTGAAGGCGTTTCGTCGGATTCACCCGACAGGTAAATTGGACTCCCAGCGTCCCACAGATTTTCACGCGACTTCAAGCACTTCCGTGGCGCTATCGCGTCCTGCGACATAGAGTGGAAACTGATCCCCCAGTCTCTGCCGATGCGCCCGCAAGGCCACCTGTGGATCGTTATTCTCTTCCGAGAGGTGAGCCAGACACGCCCATTGCAGGCGATCTTTGCCAGCAGCCAACACGTCCGCCGCCTCACTGTTCGAAAGATGTCCTCCCTGGCCGCGAATACGCCGCTTCAGGGATTCCGAGTACGGACCGATAGCCAACATGTCAGAATCGTGATTGCTCTCGAGCACCACTGCATCGAGACTGGCAACAGCCTCCCGGAGCCCAGAAAACACATAGCCCAGATCGGTCATCACCCCCACCCGCCTCTTTCCATCATCCACCACAAAGGCGACCCCATCGACCGCGTCATGCGGTGTCGGTATGGTCTCGATTTGCACATCTCCAATTTCAATCGGCCGGCCTGCGACAAAATGACGGACATCCGTCAACTTGCCCAGTCTCTCCTTACCAGCGGCAACAGTCAGTGTGCCGCGGGTGACATAGACCGGCAAACCAAATTTCCGCTGAAAGACACCTAACGAACGCGTATGATCGCGATGATCGTGTGAAATCAGCAAGGCATCCACGTCACGGATCCGCTGGCCGGATTCAAACAACGCTTGCTCCGCCTGCCGGCCACTGATACCCGCATCAAAAAGCAGACGCGTCGCCCCAGCTTCTACAAAAATACAATTACCACTGCTGCCTGATCGCAACGCAATGACCTTCATTCGCACCGCCTCACATTCCAATATTTCAATGGATCTGGCGTTCCTTCCTGCCAGCGGCCTCCGCCCCGAGTCACAGGTCGCTGCTTGTCTGCTATCGCTCGCGTCCACTATAACGAGGGAGTGAACGCAACCCGAGAGTGAACTTTCCAATCCTGGAATCGAGCAACCTGTGTGCGGCATCGTTGGAATTCTACTGAAAACAGAGGCCTTGCGTCCCAGCCTGGGAAAACTGGCAACCCCGATGCTAGAGTGTATGGGCACGCGAGGCCCCGATTCGGCAGGCCTGGCGGTATTCCAAAACACTCTCGAGGAGCCGCAACGCCGCTATTCACTCCGCGCCCAACAACCGGATTTTGACTGGCAACACTGGCAAGCCGACTGGCCTGACCCACAGCTGGGCACACTCGAAACTCAAGGCGCCCATGCCAGCCTGATTTCGTCTTGCCCAGTTACACAAGTCCATGAATTCCTTCAACTGTTTTCCGCAGACGTGCGACTACTGGCGACAGGCCGCGCTATCCGGCTCTTCAAAGACGAAGGGCATCCGATCGAAATCAGCCGTCGCTGTGCTCTCCCTGAACTACAGGGAACACACGCTGTTGGCCATACAAGGATGGCCACTGAATCTGTCGTCTCACCCGAACACGCGCATCCCTTCACAGCAGGCGAAGATTTCTGCCTGGTACATAACGGGTCACTCTCCAATCCATACAGCGTGCGACGCAAACTGGAGCGGCGCGGTATCGCCTTTGAAACTGACAACGACACCGAGGCCGGCTGTCGGTTCCTGCAGTGGCGGATGCGTGAAGGAGACACCCTGGAAGAGGCAATCCACCGCTCTTTTCGTGAACTCGATGGGTTCTTCACTTTCCTGATGGCAACCGCCGGTAAACTCGTGCTGGTACGCGACGGCTTTTCCTGCAAACCGGCTGTGGTAGCGGAAACCGATGAGTATGTTGCCGTCGGGTCGGAGTTTCGCTCCCTCGCCCATTTGCCAGGGATCGTCAATGCCGATGTCTTCGAGCCTTCCCCGGAACAGATTTACTCATGGCACGTGTGACACACCTGGACCTGGCAAACCTGACGATTCGGGAGGTCAACCAGTTCCTCCATCACGAACTCGACGCCAGCCAAACTGCGCAAGTCGACATCCAGAACCCCGATGGCAAGCATAGCATTGCCGCCGGCCTCGACATGGAGGTCACCGTCAATATTCTCGGACATGCCGGGTATTTTGTCGCCGGCATGAACAAACAGGCCAGCGTCACCATCCATGGCAACGTCGGCTGGAGCGTGGCCGAAAATATCATGTCCGGGACGGTCCGTGTGACCGGACATGCCTCACAATGCACGGCCGCATCGGGACACGGTGGACTGGTCGTGATTGAAGGAAATGCCTCGTCACGCTGCGGTATCTCCATGAAAGGATGTGACATCGTAGTCCAGGGAAACGTCGGGCATTTTGCCGGCTTCATGGCCCAAGCGGGGCGGCTTGTCGTCTGTGGCGACGCGGGACCGCACCTGGGTGATTCTCTCTACGAGGCGATTCTTTATGTCCGCGGCAGTATTGCCAGTCTCGGTGCCGATGCCCAGCAACAGGAGATGACTCCCGACGACATCCAATCGATCTCGGAACTACTGGCAGCCAGCGGCGTCGCAGCCGATCCACACGAATTCAAAAAGGTGGCAAGTGCCCGCCGTCTGTATCACTGGAACGCTACCGAGCGTCAGGAATACTAAGGCCCTTCTGGGGAATCTAAACGTTGACCAGCCAAATCCATCGTGAACCGAGCGCCTCGTTTGACCGCGGCATCATCAACTACATTCGCCAGGCAGCAGACCGCGGCATCTACGATATCCGTGGGATGGGCGCCAAACGTCCTGTGCCGAATTTTGATGACCTGATTTTCTTGACGGCCTCCGCATCACGTTATCCGCTGGAGGGCTATCGCGAAGCGTGCCAATTGGAAACCGTCCTGGGGACCCGATACGCCAAACAACCGGTCGTTCTGCAGTCACCCATCACGATCGCTGGCATGAGTTTCGGTGCACTCTCCGCCAACGTGAAAGAAGCGCTCGGAAAAGCCGCGACCGAGGCGGGCATTTCGACAACGACCGGCGATGGCGGCATGACCAATGAAGAGCGTCAGTCTTCCAAGACACTCGTCTATAAGTGCCTCCCCTCTCGATACGGTTTCAACCCGGACGACTTGCGCCGCGCGGATGCGTTAGAACTCGTACTGGGCCAAGGCGCAAAACCAGGTGGCGGCGGAATGCTCCTGGGACAGAAAGTCAGCGAACGTGTCGCTCAAATGCGGACCTTGCCCGCCGGAATCGACCAGCGTTCCGCTTGTCGGCACCCCGACTGGGTGGGCCCCGATGACCTCAAGATCAAGATTGAGGAACTGCGTGAGATCACGGACTGGCAGATTCCCATCTATGTCAAGATGGGCGCTACGCGCGTACGCGACGATGTCAAACTCGCGGTCAAAGCAGGTGCAGACGTGGTTGTTATTGACGGCATGCAAGGAGGTACTGCAGCAACCCAGCAGGTCTTCATCGAGCACACCGGGATTCCTACCCTGGCCGCACTCCCTCTGGCAGTCGAGGCGCTTGAGGAACTGGACGTCGCCGATGAAGTCCAACTCATTATTTCAGGCGGAATTCGCAGTGGCGCCGACGTCGCCAAAGCACTGGCGCTCGGCGCCGATGCCGTTGCCATCGGCCAGGGAGTGCTCATCGCCCTGGGATGCAACCACGACAGCTATGTTGAGGGAGGCACGCACCACGACGCCACNCAGGATTACGCCCGCCTGGATACTGCTCCNGGATTCTGCCACCACTGCCAGAGCGGGCAATGCCCGGTCGGNATTACNACCCAGGATCCCGTGCTCGAGCAGCGTCTTTCGCCCCAGCGNGGTGCCCAGCAACTGGGAAATTATTTGCAGGTGCTGGAGATGGAATTGACGACCCTGGCGCGCGCCTGCGGCAAGTCAAACGTGCACCACCTGGAACGCGAAGACCTGGTGGCTTTGACACTGGAAGCAGCCGCCATGGCCCGGGTTCCTCTGGCGGGCACCAGCTGGATCCCCGGAATCTCCTGAACCCGGACAGGATTCCGTGACCGCTCTGCTGGTAACCCAGGAACCTTGTGCAAAGCTCCTTGACGGTGAGACTATTGACGTTGCGGCAGATTCGGGCAAACTGAGGCTCTCGCATTGCCGGCGACATGCTCTTCAGCAACTTTCCAGACAGGCCAATGCACCGTGGATCAAGAACTCTCGGCCCTGACCGTCATCTTCACCGAGTTTTACTACTGGGTGACCGTAGTGATGATGTTCCTGATTCACGTTGGCTTCTGTCTCTACGAAGTGGGCGTTTCCCGGGAAAAGAACAAACTGAATACGCTCATGAAAAACTCGATGCTGATCCCCGTGATCACACTGGGTTTCTTTTTATTTGGCTGGTGGATCTACTTCGCATTCCAGAATGGTCCTGGCGTTACAGGCGCACTGAAATCCGCTTCCTGGTCTGAACCCTGGAACCCACTGATGGGTCCTCATCTCGGTGGTAGCGGCAACAATGCAGCCGGATTATCCCAAGATGAACTCGATTTATGGCCTCGACTCAACGGGGTCTTCTGGGCCGCTTTTCTGCTGTTCTCCTGGACGGCTGGTTCCATCCTGTCGGGTGCCGTGATCGAGCGGATTCGCTCCGGGGCCTTCTGGCTACTCTCACTGGTGGTGGGCTGTGTCACCTGGGTACTGGGCGCGTCATGGGGATGGTCAGACGCCGGCTGGATGGTTCGCGTACTTGGCTACCACGACGCCTATGCCTCAGGTGTGATCCACGCCCTGGCTGGCGGTTCAGCCCTCGCCATCTTGATCCACCTGGGCCCACGCCTCGGACGTTTCCGCGCCGATGGAACGCCCCGCGTACTGCCCGCGCACAACACCTGGATGATCATCATTGGTATGTTCCTGATCTTTACCGGCTTCTGGGGATTCTATGCGGCCTGCAACATCCCCATCGCGGATATCGACCCGGACGACACAACCCAGCTGTTTTCCGCGACCACGATTTACTTGACTCCAACCACGCTCAGCGCCATCACGTTTAATTTCCTAATGGCGTTGGCTGCTGGCATGATGACCGGCTATCTGGTTTCCCACGGCGACGCATTCTGGACCTTCCAGGGTGGTCTGGGTGGAATTATCACAGCCTCAGCCGGGAATGATCTTTACCACCCCTACCAGGCATTTTTCGTGGCCGCATTTGGTGTCTGGTGTGCCTACAAACTCCACTTCTGGGTTGAGAAAAAATTCCGTATCGACGATGCGGTAGGAGCCGTTGCCATTCACGGCTACTGTGGTTCAATTGGTGTACTCCTGGTCGGCTTCTTGCTGTGGGGCTACCCCAGTTCACCGGATGATACGTTCGCCCCGATCACGCCCTGGGGCCAATTGGCCGGGGCCGTTATGATGTTCCTGCTACTCGGTTTTGTCCCCTGCTATATCATGACTGCCGCACTACGGCGGGCAGGGGTACTGCGTATCCCCAGGGAAGTCGAATTCGCTGGCCTGGACTATCAACTGGTCGCCTGGGAGCAGGAACAGCGGCAAGAGTTCAGCATGGCCGAACGTCAGGAATTTCAGACAGGCGTCAAGGAGCATTCGTAATGACCCCGACCGTCGAAAGCTGGCATAACACCCCCACAGAACTGGGGCCCCTCTACCCACTCGTCGGTTACGAATTTGTTATGTTTATTGCCTGCGCCGCTGCGCTGCTGGGATTTCTTGTCTGGAAATTCCGCAGTGAAAACGCACACTACTGCCAGATGGTTGCGGAACTCACCGCCCCCTCTCCAATCACAACTGCCACCTCCAACTCGGCTCCGACTGGATCCCCCTCGCATCAGGACTCCCAAGATGCCCACTCGTGAAGAGATTCGTCAGCGTCTCCAGGACAACGGAATTGAATTCCTGCTGGCACAATTTGTCGATATCCACGGCGCAGCCAAGGTAAAAATGGTGCCTGCCAACTGTCTGGATGACATGATTGACAGCGGCGCTGGTTTTGCTGGCGCCGCCGTCTGGGGAGTCGGGCAGCAACCGCACTCCCACGACATGCTGGCACGCATTGACCTGGAAAGCTACACACCGCTGCCATGGATGCCCAATACGGCCCGTTTCGCCGCGGACCTATTTGTCGATGACGAATCCTACCCATACTGCCCACGCACGAACCTGAAACGCGTACTCGCCGAGGCACGTGACGCCGGCTACTTGTTCAACGTCGGCATGGAGCCTGAGCACTTCCTAGTAACCCGCAATGAAGATGGCTCGATCGCGCCATGGAATCCCGACGGCGTCGATAACTTATCCAAACCCTGTTACGACTATCGATCGATGGCACCTGCAATGGACTATTTGCAGGAATTGACCACATCGCTCAACCAACTGGGATGGGGCGTCTACCAGGCCGACCACGAAGACGGGAACGCACAATTTGAGATCAATTTTGACTACCAGGACGCCCTGGTCACTGCAGATCGTATTACCTTCTTCAAGATGGCGACGTCGCAACTAGCGAAAAAATACGGTGCCATCGCCACACACATGCCCAAACCATTCCGCGATCGGACAGGAAGTGGCCTCCACGTACACTTCCACCTAGCAGATGCCAATACGGGAGAGGTCGTATTCGCCGACCCCGCTGACCCGCGTGGACTGGGTTGTTCCCAGCTGGGCTACCATTTTGTAGGCGGCGTGCTCCACCATGCCCGTGCCTTATGCGCTGTCACCAGCCCCACTGTCAATTGCTACAAGCGTCTGCAACTCGGAGCAGGCCTCTACTCCAGCCGTAGTGGATACACCTGGACACCTGCGTTTATTACCTATGGTGACAACAACCGCACTCAGATGATCCGTACGGCGGGCCCCGGACATTTCGAAGACCGCACGGTCTCCGCCGGTTGCAACCCGTACCTGGCACTGGCTGCCTACCTCGCCGCCGGTTTGGACGGCATCAAGAATCAAATCGATCCCGGCGACCCAAATCTACAAAACATGTACGAAAGGCCCGTCGCCGAAGTACAGCAGCAGGGTATCGGAATCCTGCCGCAATCGCTCCACGAAGCGATTGAAGCATTCAAACAGGACGACGTCGTGCAGAGTGGCCTGGGTGTCATCGCCAGTGAGTTGATCGACCTGAAAACACGTGAATGGGCCACTTACGACCAGCAGGTCACCCCCTGGGAAATCGACAACTATTTGACGTCTTTCTAGCCTTCGCTCCTTGGAATACCCCCGTCAGCCGGCAGCCTGTCGCAGCCGCTCTAAGCGTGAATCATGCCGCACCGCTTGCTCAAGTTTGGATTCAGTGATCACCACCCGGAACCTCGTATGTTCCGGGAGGTGAGCCAACTTAAACCCGAGTACGATGCGGTGATTATCGGAGGGGGCGGGCACGGGCTGGCAGCAGCCTATTATCTGGGAAAAGATCACGGCATCTCGAATGTCGCGGTGCTCGAACAAGGCTATCTGGGGGGAGGTGGCACTGGACGCAATACTGCCATTGTCCGCTCCAATTATCTGACTCCGGAAGGCGCGCGTTTCTACCAGGCAAGTGTCGAGTTGTTCCAGGACCTCTCGCGTGAACTGGACTACAACCTGTTCTATTCCGAACGTGGGCATTTCACACTCGCGCATTCCCCCGCCTCACTACGCACACAGCGCTGGCGAGCAGAAGTCAATCAACATCTGGGTATCGACAGCCAGGTCGTCTATCCTGATTTTATTCAATCACAAATCCCCCAGATCGACCTGACTTGCGGCGGTCATCAGCCACCCATTCACGGGGCCTTGTTTCATCCGCCTGGTGCGATTGCCCGTCACGACGCCGTCGCCTGGGCTTACGCGCGTGGCGCCGATCGCTACGGAGCCGAAATCCACCAACAGACCGCCGTCACTGACATCGAAGTTCGCGATGGCGCCGTGATCGGCGTCCATACCGACCGCGGCTACATCAAGACCCGCAAAGTCCTCTCTGCTGTCGCCGGCTGGACCACCCACATCACCAAAATGGTCGGGCTGACAACTCCGCTAGTGATTTATCCTCTCCAGGCGATGGTCACGGAACCGCTCAAACCCTGGCTTAACCATATCGTCGTCTCTGCCAGTTTGCATGTTTACGTTAGCCAATCCTCGCGCGGAGAATTGGTTGCTGGCGCGTCTCTCGATCCCTACGAACTTATCTCCAGCCGCTCCACGCTGGACTTTGCAGAGAGTATGAGCGGCCACCTGATCGATCTTTTCCCATGCCTTCCTCAGGTCAACGTGTTGCGTCAATGGGCCGGAATGTGTGACATGACTCCCGATTTCTCTCCCATTATGGGGCTCACACCGATCTCAGGGTTCTATCTCGACAGCGGCTGGGGTACGTGGGGCTTCAAAGCAACCCCCATCAGCGGAAAAACGATGGCCTTCACGCTGGCAAACAACCGTGACCACGACCTGATCAAGGCTTTCAATCTGAGTCGCTTTGAGCGTTGTGAACTTGTGGGAGAAAAAGGGGCTGCCTCGGTCGGCCACTAACAAACATGAAAATCCTCAACTGCCCGTTGAATGGTCCCCGTCCGATCCAGGAGTTCCATTACGGTGGAGAATTCCATCCACCGCTCGACCCCGCCGAGTTGAATGATGCGGATTGGGGCCAGGAAGTCCACCACCGACACGGCGAACCAGGCGTCAAGCGTGAGTGGTGGTACCACACCGCCAGCGGCACCTGGTTTATTGCCGAGCGTGACAATCTCAAGGACCATGTGATCCAAACCTATCTCTATACGCCGGAGTGCGGTAATGACTAGCCGTTTGCCACCGCAACCGGGTGAGTGGATTGACCGGGAACAGCCACTCGACTTCCAGTTTGAAGGCGTCAGCTACCAGGGTTATACCGGCGATGTGCTGTCCAGCGCGCTGTGGGCAAACGGCGTACACGTACTGGGGCGCAGCTTCAAATACCACCGTCCCCGGGGAATCTACAGTCTCGCAAACCACGACGCCAATGCTTTGGTTTCTGTCGGTTCACGAACGAATTTGCGGGCGGACTGCCTGCCCCTGGAAGCCGGCTTACAGGCTTCCGCGGTCAACACTCTGGGAAGCGCCTCGCGTGACTACCTCGCCATCATGGACCGTTTTAGCCGGTTCCTTCCTGTAGGGTTCTATTACAAGGCCTTCCACACTCCCCGCCGGCTCTTTCCCTTTTATGAAAAACAGATGCGGAAAGTGGCGGGCCTCGGCAAGATTGACCCCCAATACCGGGAAGGACCTACCGGCAAGCAATACGACTTCTGCGACCTGTTGATCGTAGGCGCCGGCCCTGCGGGACTGAGTGCCGCCGTTGACGCCGGCGAACGTGGCCTGCGCGTGATCCTGGTCGATGAAAACCCGCATCCTGGTGGCAGTTTCACCTGGCAGTGGCAACGAAACGCAGAGGCCCAGGAACGTTACAAGAAACTGCTCGACCGCCTCCACGCACTGGAGAACATCGACTTGCGACCAGGAACGATCGCAGGCGGTGTCTATAGCGATTATTGGGTCGCGCTGTTCGATCAACATCGCCTGACCAAGTTGCGGGCCAGCGCAGTCCTGATCGCGAGTGGATGCTTTGAACAACCTGCGGTTTTCCAGAACAACGATGCCCCCGGCATTATGCTGGGTTCCGCCGCTCAGCGTCTGATACATCGCTATGCCGTGCAGCCTTTCACCAGGGGGGTCATTCTAGGTGCAAACTCTGACGCATATCGACTGGCCAGCGACCTTGCCGCTAATGGAATTGATGTCACCGCACTCTGCGACCTCCGTCCCGAGGGCGAACCGTCCACAGCCCACGCGCAAGTGGAGGCAACCGGAATTCCTGTCTACCGCGGTTTCACCATCTACCAGGCTGAAACCCGCCGGCGTGGTAAACAACTCGCCGGAGTCATCGCGTGTCCGCTTGATCGGAAAGGTGAGCCACAACCACAAGCGGGCCTAACACTACCCTGTGATGGCGTGGCGGTCAGCGTGGGCTGGGCTCCGGATGGGGGCCTGCTGTACCAGGCCGGGGCGCGTTTCCAATACAAGACTGAAGTCGAGCAATTTGTCCCCAACTCCCTGCCAGCAGGACTGTTTGCGGCCGGGCGTGTCAACGGCATTTTCTCCTGGCCGGACCAATGTAGAGACGGCCTGCGTGCCGCGCGCGAGGCAGCTGTCTATCTAGGCCAGCCCGGCGTTACAGAACTCGACAGCGTTACCCACCAGGGTCCCTCCCCCAGTCATCCCTACCCGATCTTTTCCCATCCCGGCAAACACAACTTTGTCGACTTCGACGAAGACATCCACCTGGCCGATTTCAAGAACGCGCATCAGGAGGGATACGACAATATCGAATTAGTAAAACGCTTCACTACCGTCGGTATGGGCCCCAGCCAGGGCAAACTTTCCAACATGAATGCGATTCGGATCCTGGCACGCCACAACCGGGCCACGATCCAGGCCACCGGGACCACAACTTCACGCCCTTTCCAACATCCCGTACCGCTCGGCCACCTGGCTGGGCGTCGCTTTCATCCTCTTCGACGAACTCCGCTCGACGCCTGGCACCGTCAAGCAGGCGGTCAAATGGCACATGCTGGATCATGGCTCCGGCCCGAATACTATGGCCCCGCCGACCAACGCGATCAATCGATCCTGTCTGAAGCAAACCAGGTACGGCAAACTGTCGGCCTGATCGATGTCAGCACCTTGGGAAAACTGCAGATCACTGGCCCCGATGCCGCCGAGTTCCTGGAACGCATCTACACGGGGCGTTTCCATAAACAGCCCACCGAACGGCTCCGTTACGGGCTGGCATGCGACGAAACTGGCACTGTACTCGAAGACGGTGTGATCGCCCGGCTGGCAGACGATCACTTCTACGTTACCGCCACCAGTGGAGGGAGCGGGGCCTTTTATCGAGAACTTTTGCGTTGGCGACAGATCTTCCAGTTGAACGTCCAGATCAGCAATCTCACCGGACAACTCGCCGCGATCAACCTGGCAGGTCCGGAGTCCCGCAACGTCCTGAAAGACCTGACTTCAATTGACGTCGCTGGCGATGCATTTCCTTACCTAGGAGTGCGACGTGGCACCGTCGCTGGCGTCGCAGCCACTCTCATGCGTGTCGGATTTGTGGGCGAACTCGGGTACGAAATCCACGTACCTGCCAGCAGTGCACTACATGTCTGGGAGGTACTCGCTGACGCCGGGAGACCTTTCGGCCTCAAACCCTTTGGAGTCGAAACGCAACGCCTGCTGCGGCTGGAAAAAGGTCACCTCATTGTTGGGCATGATACCGACGCACTGACCCATCCGGCGGAAGCTGATCTGAACTGGGCCATCGCGAAAAACAAGCCGTTTTTCGTAGGGTCCAGGAGTCTGGAAATTCTCCAGCAACGCCCACTGACACGGCAACTGGTCGGCTTTCGCCTGGCAGATGCGGACGTCACGCCGTTTCCAAAGGAATGTCACCTCATCTTTGATGGCGACACGATCGTCGGCCGCGTGACCAGCATTGCCCGATATTCGACTCTGAAACATCCCCTCGGGATGGCGTTCGTCCAGCCACGTCTGGCATCCCCGGGTAGCCAGCTGCACATTCGCACGGCGCCTGGAAAATCCGTGGTGGGTGAAGTCTGCTCCCTCCCTTTCTACGACCCCGAGAACCTTCGACAACAATAGTGGCGGAAGCGTCCACACTGACGCAACGCTGGAGCATGCCATGTCTCTGCCAATCACCCGCACGAGTCCAATCCTACCTCCCGCGTCCCCAGGCGCATCACGCGACGTCGCCGGCGCTTCCCTGGCACTCTGGTTTGACGACGCGGAACAGGAACGTCGGGCCGCGCAACGCCTCGCCTTATGCGACCTCAGTTCGTTGCCAAGAGTAGGCTATAAGGGCAACGCCGCAACGAACTGGCTACGTGAACAACAGGTGCCCATCCCCGCCGAGACCTTTGAGTCTAAACGTCTGAGAGACGGGGGCATCGTTCTCAAAGTCGCCTCTGACGAGTATTTCCTGGAGGCGGGCCCTACGGGACTGGACCTGCCCCCCCAGGTCGCCAATTTTCCGCCGGAGTGTTTTCCTATAGTTCGAGAAGATTCCTCGATCGTGCTATGTGGGGTGCGTTCAAAGGATGTATTGCAGCAGGTTTGCGGATATGACTTTTCCACTGCAGCTCTTGATCGTGTGGTCTATACACGCCTGGCCGGCGTGGACGCCGCCGTATTTCCAGCGAGCGGTTTTCCCCAACCGCTGGTGAAAATTTGGTCTGACCGCAGCTACGCGGTTTCTCTCTGGAATAGTCTTGTAGAAATTTGCGCCGAATTCGAGGGCCCCATTATCGGGGCACAAGCACTCTTCACGGATCTTGCATGACCTCTTTCGACGTTGCCCCCCAATGCCATGCACTCGGGCTACGGGCCGGTGCCATCTTGTTTCGCGACCTGTGCATCTCACCTTCACCTGCGTCATTGCGTGAAGCGATCGATGCCGCATCCCAACGCGTCCACGACACGTTTACGGATCGTCGCAGCATCCGTTCCCATCCTGGCCTGCAGCGCATCCGCGAAATCCTGAAATCGATCGGCAGTGACCCACGTCGCCACCCTCCCTCAACAGAAAAACTACTTCAGTATGCACGTACCAGGTGCACACTTCCCGCCATCAACAACCTTGTTGACTGCTACAACCTGATTTCTCTGCAGAGCCTCTGTAGCCTGGGAGCGCATGACCTGGACTGCTTATCACTTCCAGTCCGTCTACACCAATTCACGTCTGAGCAAACCTTTGTCCCCTTGGGAAACCCGGAACCTCAGACAGTCCTGTGCGGAGAGTTTGGCTACGTCGATCAACAGGACCGTGTGCTCTGCCGACTCGACTCCCTGCAGGCTGATTTCAGCAAGGTCACTACGGACACACGCAGCGTCATCTTGATCATCGAAGCAACCGACACGACGCCCTCCGCGGCCCTAAACGATCTGCTCCAGCGCGCCGCAAACGACGTCCAGCAGCACTGTGGTGGAGCCGTTGTGCAGATTGTCGGTCCCAACGAGAAGTAGCTTCGCTTGTCCGTCAGGGTCGAATCGCCGCTGCGACCGTGTTGGAAAATTTCAACTGCTCAAAGCGATCCCAGGGTAACGGCTCTGTGGTCAACAAGACCATGTAAGCTTCCCGTGCTGGATCAATCCATACCATCGTTCCTGTCGCTCCCCAATGCCCGTAGGCACGGTCGCTCAGCAAGCAGCCCAGCCCGCGAGGATGTGCGTGCCATGCGTGTTGCCATCCATAGCCCCAGGGCTGCGTGCGCCAGAGTTCAGACGGTAACTCTCCCAATCGTTTCGATTGATTTGCAGTCATCGCAGCCAGACTTCCAGGCTGTAAAATCCCGCCCTGGCCACGGTGAATTCCCAGCAGATGCGCGCAGAGCCGACCCAAATCTGGCGCCGTAGCAAGCAACCCTCCCCAGGGGGCCCCCAACTGTCTCCAGTAACGGCTATTCCATCCCCAATCCGTGTCCCGCGCACTATCCAATCGAGACTCTGCCACCTGCTCCACCTGACCCGTTTGATACCAGCTATCAGGGACGCCGAGTGACGTATTCCCCAGAGCCAGCGGTGCAAAAACGTGTTCCTGTAAGAACTCGGGCAGCGGGCTACCCGTAATCTGTTCCACCAACGCTCCCAGAACCAGAAATCCGGTGCTTTGATACTGATACGACGTACCTGGACGATATCCCAATGGCAGGCGGTTAACGTGGTCAAGAAACGCCGTCAACGGCGCATGCGCCCTCCTCAAGGGTTCGTTCTGTGGTACAAAATCGGGTAATCCGGAAGAGTGCGTCAACAAATGCCCCACGCGAACCCGTCCCTTACCTTGCTGTCCGAAGGCTGGCAAAAACCTGCTCACGGGCTCGGCCGGATCAAGCAGGCCTCGTTCGACAAGCTGCATCACCGCCAATGCCGTAACCGGTTTCGTTGGAGAGGCAATCAAGAACACCGTGTCTTCGCTAGTTTCTCGCACCCGTTTGGCGTCAATCGATCCCAAAGCAATCCGCATCGGGTCGGCACCCTGAACGCCAATCTCAACGCTAATCGCGCGACAGCGATCCTCATCAATCCACCTCGTCAGGAGACGCAACGCATGCTCAAACTGTTTCTCATCGATGTGCGACATAACCATCCTGAAATAGTGCGGTAGCCCGGTACGACTCTCCGGCGAGATCCAGCTACCTGACAAACAGGCCCACCCAAACGCGACTACGCCTGAGACGCGTGCACTGTATATGAAAGATCACCCAGAGGCCTTCCCGCCTACGGGCTTTTCAGGCGGCGCGTAGAGGTGATACACCACGACCTCGGCCTTATGGGGCAGATACTCCTCGGGTTTCGCATGGCGTCCATTGCCACTCCGCCCGTTGGCTTTGAACACAGGCACCGCGAGTCGCCGTCCATCAGGATGCAGCGCTAAATCATACCCAGAGGGAACCGGCAAAGAATGCACCGAGGTTTCTTCCTCCGTACTCCAGAACTCAAGGGTCGATTGCGTGTGCAAATGCTCTCCTTGCGATACGATCGTCCCATCCTCGAGCACTCTTACCCCTTGCACGGGACCGTCATCCAGAATCTTTTTGGCTGCCCTCAGCGTCCGGACAAGTTGCCCACTGCTAAAATCAAATTCGAGCACGGCCGGATAGCCCGGACAAAACGTATTGCCCTTGATATCAGTCATCCCGCCACACACCAGCCGGCTGCCATCACGATTGAATGCCAGGCACCGCACCCCGCCGACATCAGCCAGAAACCGATCTTCACGCGTGTGCAAGAGGCCCGCGTCAAAGGTCCGCACGCGTTTCCCAGTAGCCAACTCCCATTGAAACACTTGTCCCAGAACATCGCCAGTCACCAGGGTCATGCCGTCGGGATGAACCTGCGTGCTGAAAATATCTCCGCGATGGCCGACCAACTCCCTCTGCAGCGTACCGTCTTCACTCGACCATAACCGAATCACTCGATCGCTACCCGCCGTCACCACAAGCGCGCCGTCCCCCGACACGCAGACAGATCGAATCCAGCCTGGTGCACCACTTGTTCCAGGATGCGCTGCTGCTTGCGACCACCTGGGATCTTGATCATTCCCTGCGAGATCCCGGCAGAGCAGGCTGCCGTGATAGTCCCCGCTATAAACCCACAGCGAGGTTGGGTGGAATGCCAGGCCTCCCACCCAGGAGGTGTGGCCGGAAAACTCCTTTTTGCTACCATCATCCAGATGCCAGCAAATTAACTTCGTATCCTGCCCTGCTGCCATTACGTAGTGTCCGCAGGAGCTGAACGCCACACGATGCAATTGCCGACCGTGTTCCAGGCGTTGCCCAACCCAGGTTTTGGCAATATTCAATTCACCGGGATTCCCAGCGTCCATATCAGGCCAATGCCTCCTGTATCACGGTCATCTCTTCGTGTGCAATCGGCAACGGCTGTCCTCGATTGACGTACTGTTCGGCCGTCGCATCGATTCCCAGGCAATGGAAGATCGTGTGAAACAGGTGCCCTACGTCGTACTCATCCTCATCACACCAGGCACCATTGGGAGTCGTCTTCCCGACCACCACACCTCGTCTCAAACCGGCCCCAGCCAAGACCAGCGACCAGGCCTCCGGCCAATGGTCACGACCACAGCGATTATTGATCTTGGGCGTTCGCCCAAATTCCGACATCAACACCACGACAACCTGGTCGAGTAATCCACGGTCTTCCAGATCACGGATTAACGCGGCGAAAGGCCGATCGATTTGTGGAACCAGACTACGGTGCATATTGAAATGATCGGCATGAGTATCCCAGTAATAAGATGTCACTTTGACAAACTGTACCCCCGCCTCAAGTAGCCTTCGCGCTTGCAGCAGATGCCGTCCTAACGGATGCGTACCGTAGCGTTCCTTATCGGCAGCCGGCAACGCATCAGAGTCAAAAAGATCCTGGCGCCGCCCCAATTGAGCCGCCATGTCATACGAATAGTCGTAGGCCTTGATGAACTGGTCCAATCGCCCTTTGCGAAAACGCGCATTGGCCAGACGGCGCAACTGGTCCCGATTCGCCGCCTGTGCTGCGTCGAGTTGTGGCGGCCGCCGTATATGGATCGGTGGCTTGCCGTCACCCAGACCCAACGCGCCATAGCGNGCGCCGAGAAATCCCGCGTCCTTCCACATGTAACCCCCNCGCCCAGGTTTGACATGCATGTAAGCAGGCAGCTGGTTTTCTGGAGGCGGCAACAAGTGGCTGACGGCGGACCCTAGAAACGGATAGGTGACGCCACGATTCTTGGGATCGCCGCGTTGCACACGGGGAACAGCGCTGGAGTGGTTCTCGTCTTTAGTGGACATATTGCGAATCACGGCCAGACGGTCCGCGATCTGCGCCGTATGCGGTGTCAACTCACTAAAGTGGGTTCCCGGAAGAATCGTGGGAATACTACGAAAGGGACCACCAAACTCACTTTCCGGCTTCGGATCCCAGCTCTCCAACTGGCTGATGCCACCGTCGAGCCAGATGAAGAGTACCTGACGATTCTTGCGTTTGATCTCCTCTGCGACACCGGGGTCCAGCAGCGTTCCCAGGCCTCCTAGCCCGGTCGCTCCTGCCAACGAACCCAGTACCTGCCGCCGGCTGATGTTATGGTCGCGGCGGTTACAGCCGTCACGCTGTGACATACCATTCCCCTAGTGGTTCAAACGAAATTCCGCAGCAGCCAGCAGTGACCATACGAGGTCGACAACCGCCCGCGCGGGTGCATCCTGATGGGCCTGCAAGTACTCGAGTGTGTCACGGTGTTCTTGAGCATCGGGTTGGCGCGACAGAACGCTCAAGTAGATCTCCTCAATTTGAGCGGACGCGTCCTTGGCAGCCAGCACGCGTTCTATGGTCGACCCGGGACGGGCTTCGAGCCAATCCAGCACCAACGGCTCGTGCATCAAAAACAATGCGTGCCCCATGGCTGGATTGAATTGATCCTGGTTCTCACCTTCGGGTGCGCCCAGCACTCGCCCAAACAGGTCCAACGTCTCGGCAGTATTTGCCGGCAACTGTTCACTGCGTCCATTAATGTAATCGTACCAGTTGAACTTTGGATCGCTGGCTGGCGCCTGCTCCATACGCCCGCGGTTCCCGGTCGCCACCAACAAGGACCACGCAAGCTGCTCTGGCGTCAGAGGCTTGGGAAGCGCCACTCTGTATCGGTCCTCGGGAATCGTCTCCCCCTCTCTGAGCCCGGTCCAGCTGCCCGCCCTCTGGTAGGCGTCACTCAAGGCAATCTGCCGCAGCAGCGGCTTGATACGCAACGCACTGGTTACCCATCCGGCCTGCAAGGCCTCCAGCAACTCGGGGTGCGATGGCGGGTTTTCCGGGTGATCTGCATCGAGAGGATGGACCAGGCCACGCCCCATCATCAGATACCAGAAGCGATTGACGCACGTTCGTACGAAAAGACGGTTTTCCGGATGCGGAAGATCTGTAGACAACATCAAACGTGGACGGTAGGCGGCGGCTGCCGCTTCCGGTGCTGTCTCAAAGTCTGGTATCTCGCGTTCAGGGCGTCCAGGTAGTCGCGGTCCAGTGGACTGCTGCCCTGGCTCAAAGACAGACTCAAATTCCGACCGGGCCTGACTCGGTTTCTCCTGGACATACGAATACAAACCGAAATAGTCACGCTGGGTATAGCTCTCTACCGACGGATGGTCGTGGCACTGAGCACACATGATGTCTCTTCCCAGGAATAATCTCGCGATATCCTGGGTGATCTGGTGAGAATTCCCCTTGCGACCGGCAACCAACATGAATTTTGCAGCCGCTGGATGCTCAGGCTCTTCCGTCGGAACAAACAGAAGTTCACCCACAATCTCATTCCACGGCCGGTCAGCAGCTAACGATTCTTCGAGATAGCGGACCCAGTCCGGCTGGGCGATAGTGGTTTCATTGCGTCGTTCCAGTACCCAGACGCTGACAAACTCCTGCATCCACCTCGCGTAATCCTGCGAGGCGAGCAGCCGGTCGACGACTTGCCCTCTTTTCTCCGCATCCACGTTCTCCAGGAAAGCCCGTGTTTCCTTAATCGTCGGCACTCGGCCCGCCAGATCGAGGGTCACTCGCCTCAGGAATTCAGCATCACTCGCAGCCGGAGCAACGGGACCACCTGCCGCACCACCGATATGATGATCAATGACCTGGTGGAGTGGATCCGCTGCGACTAGCAGCGCAGGCACGTAGAGAGAGAACGCGAGCAACCCAAGTTGCGTCAGAGACCATCGCATGCTTTGCGCTCCGACAATATCGGGGGTTACGGACCACTCTCGGAGAGGACGCCAGACAACCTGGCACATCGACCACAGCACTCCCTGCTCTGTCAGGGAGTGTGTGCAGAGAACGCCATCCCACACACCGCCCATATTACCACGACCGCGGGGCCGGTGTACACGTCGACTTGGCACCCACCAACGCTATGCAACCGCCCCTTGTCTTCCAGGAGACTGCTACAATGTGGTCGGCAAACGTTCCTCGCAGTCTTCGCACCCAGCCTCCTTCAGCAAGGACTTCCCAGGATGGCAAAATCAAATTCTCCAATAGCAACCCGCAGCGCTACTGGAACTGAACGTCGGCCGGGCCGTACTCTGAAGTCCGCTCTGGGCAACGGCCGTGCGCTGGTGGGAGGAATGTTGACAGAATACGCGCGTCCAGGACTCGTCAAGCTCTATGTACATGCCGGTTTCGATTTTCTCTATATCGAATACGAACACGGTTTTTTTGACCTAGCCACCTTGGCTGACACCGTACTCTGCGCACGTGATAACGATCTCCCCGTGATCGCCAAAACACCCCAACTGGAGCGGGCCGCGGTTGCCAAACTACTGGAGTGTGGAATCGTCGGAATCCAGCTACCACGAACCGAGACGCGTGCCGACGTGGAATGCCTGCTCGACTACATCAAGTTCCCGCCTCGAGGCACCCGTGCCATCGCACCCGGATATGGCAGCAGCGGGTACACGCAACCCGAAAACTGGGCTACCTGGATGGCAGAACAGGATCAGGAAACGACTTTGGTCGTACATATCGAAACCCGCCGCGGGTACGAAAACGCAGAAGAAATTGTCAGCACGCCGGGCGTCGACATGGTCTACGTCGGGCCCGGCGACTTCTCGATTGAAATGGGCCATCCTGGTGACTACGAACATCCCGTAGTCCGTGGCGCCATGGAAGAGATCCTGACACTCTGTAAACAGCACGATGTGCCGTTCGGAACCACCGCCGCCAGCACCACCGCTGCTGGGGAGTGGATCCGTCAGGGAGCGGGATTCTTTGAAGCCGTCGATGAACTGACACTCATCGCCGAAGGCGCTGCCCGTCTGGTCAATGAATACCGTGCGTTACCGGGCACCGCTGATCTACCGTAGTACTTTAGTCAACCATCCGCTGTACCACCTGGCCCGCCTTCACCCCCACCTTTCCTCTTAACCGCCTGGCACATCCCGGTTACGGCATACCGATAGCCCACCTTTCCACACAGCCTGCTTGTGAACCCTGACAACGAAAGCAGGTCCTGTACCAGCGAACCACACACACCGTCTACCTGGCTCATCGCATGTCCATGCCGCACCAACACGTCGTGAAGTCACAGTGGAACCTGGGCGGCCTGCGATTCAGCCAGCTGGTGACACGTGCTTTCCACGGTTTTCGCGAGCATCACCTTGATGCCAGAAGCGCCCAGTTTGCCTACTACGCAATGCTGTTTATCGCGCCGCTCTTAATCCTGTTGATTGCCGCGTTGGCTCAAATTCCGCTGGAAGGCGAAATGGAGAGCCTTACCGAGACGACAGGGCGCGCGTTCCCAACGGGTGCGGACAGCGTCCTGTTACGGCAGATTGAAGATATCCAGCGGTCCTCGACTCTCAAACTCGTGCTGTTCGCCCTGCTCGTGGCCGGCTTT
Organism: Planctomycetaceae bacterium; assembly: GCA_002724245.1. Lineage (GTDB taxonomy): Bacteria > Planctomycetota > Planctomycetia > Pirellulales > Pirellulaceae > UBA9264. The sequence continues at coordinate 46,521 of PBOG01000038.1, read as the reverse complement.
GCCGGCTCGCAGCTATTCCTCACGATCTCACGAGGTTTAAATGCCGCCTACGGTGTCGTCGAAGTTCGACACGATTGGCAGGTGCGTTGCCTGGCACTGCTCGTGACCCTGGGGGCCTTCATCATGCTCCTGGTAGCACTCTTACTGTTATTACTTGGTCCAATCATCACGCAGTGGATGACAAACCATGCTTTCGATCCCCGTCTCGGATTCCTGCTTAACCGAGGATTTCGCTGGCTCATTCTGGGATTAGTCGCGTTGACATCTGCATCGGTGATTTACTGGCTTGCTCCAGCCGCCAAGGTCCGCTGGTCCCTATTGACACCCGGTAGCCTGTTTGCCGCTTCAGGGTGGGCGGTCACTGGCCGCGGATTCCAGATCTACGTGGAAACCGTCGCACGCTATAACGAAACGTACGGTGTTATTGGGGGAACGATCATTTTGCTGGTCTGGCTCTATTTGACAGGTGCGGTGCTGATGATGGGAGGACTGATCAACAGCATCATTTATCTGCAGCATCATCCCTTCCCGGTAGACAGCCTTGCTGCGTCCACGCCCTCCACAGCTGGCAACAAATCCGCTGGCAAACCATAGCGGATCCCCCTACCGCGATCTCTCCGCAACACGAATTGACCTTGCGTTAAATCGTTCTCCTTGCCAAAGTGCCGCACGTACCGCCCCCTCACCCGATGAACTGTGCAAAAAAGCGAGCCCCCAATGAAGCGATACACCGTGGCGTTAGCGACCCTCCTGCTGACTAGTGCTCTGTTAACACCTGAACTCGTGGCCGCAGAACTCCACAAAGATTGGCTCAAACACTTATCTGGCACGTGGGCCAGCAAAGACTCGATGGGCACAACGGGCGAAAGCAAAGCCGACCTGCGTCTCGACGGCAACCTAGTCGTCGCCAAAGGCAAAAACTCACTCGGACTGGAAATCGTCACTGTGACCGCCTGGGAACCAGACAAAAAAGCACTGGTGATGACGTCCTACGACAATACCGGCATGTATTTCCGCATTACTTTCAACAAGATTACTGCGAACTCGATTACCGGTACGCAGACGGGCCAGGCGGAAGGTCTGGGTGCCTACACAGGCCAAATGACCCTGACAAAAACCGCCAAGGGCTACCAGTGGACGGGCAAATTCAAAACCGCAAACGGTGGACAGGCGGAGGTACAAGGTACCTCAACACGCAAGAAATAACGCGGAACGCTCTACCGCTAAGATAGCGGTTTACGGGGATCCGAATTCAAGTCAATGTGCGGAGCGAACGGGTAGTCCACCGGTTCGTAGCCGATTTGCAGTTGTGGGGTGAGCAGCCGTTTGCTCTCCTCCAACCGCGACGTGATTCCTTGGTCCAGGATGCCGCTCGTCAGAACCGTTCGTTCAACGGGATACGACGGCTTACCCGTGTGAACCATGCGTTCAATTGCCTTAAGCAGGTAGGCAAAGTGTGGAATTGCAGGCTCCGCGCGTTCTTCAAAATGCACCGCGACCGGGTCCGCTTGCCCCCGCAGCTTGATGGCTGCGCCAATTCCACCCGCATAATGCGGCAACATGAATACGGCACCGAGAAGTCCATCGGTATATCGAAACAGCAACAGCGAAGACGACGAATCTCCCCGAACTTCGCTACCGCCTCGAACGGGAATTAAACGCAGCACCGCCTGCATCAGGTCCTCCCGTACCACCCCCTGATCCACGGCCTTCCAGATCGCGTCGCCCCGCAAACATTCCACCCACTCCACTCCACCTTCGGCGTTTCGCCGGCGTTCCACCAGGCACTGAAAACAGTCAAGCGTGTGGCTTCCGTAACGGTCCAGATCACCGTACCCCACCCCCACGGCCGCCTCAATCTCTGCCCCCATGGGAATTGTCTGCGCAGGACGCCGGAATGTCACTGGTAGCGAAGAACCCGCCATCATCGGGATCTTCATTTTCCGTGCGCGCTCGTAAATCGCCGACGCGTCTCGCCACTCAGGACCAAGATGCTTGTCACTGAACACGGGCACCACTCGGCCGTGTTTCTCAAAGGTATCCGCAATCCCATCAAAGAACCGCCGCCGCGGATACAGTTGTTGCCCCTTTTTGTTGAGTGGGTATTTACCGTGTTCACCAATACTGATCACGCCGTCAACCGCAACCTGATTTCCGCCCAGCGTCACCGCGCCCTCGATTGAGTCGAAGATCGGCACACCATATTTCTTCGCCATGGGACGCGCGAGATCTTTGGGACCGAATTGATCCACATAGAGGGATGCGAGTTTGATGGCGGGCCCGGGCCCGCCATCCTGCCCCCACCCCGCCAGCACCTTGGTCAACAACACATCCGCGTGCAGTATTTTTTCATAGGCGGTCACAATGCCCGCCACGGGCTTCGCCTGCAGCGGCTCCGCCGAGTGCGCCTGCGTGTTCCAGCCTACTCCCGCTTGCTGTGCGAGCGACCCCAGTGCAAGCGAACTTGAGATGCCAAGCCAACTACGACGATTGAGCTGCCCACGTTTGTCCACCGCGCACCTCCTGCCTCTTGTTCAAGTAACGGCCGCGATCGCGACCTTTCAACCAGACACTCGCACCACCGCCTGATGCCAGAGTATACCAGGACTCAATCTGGCCTGCGTGCCGTTGCTCGCCGCGGAGGCGTCGCACAGGGTCCATTCGCGTCATGAGGCGCAGCCTTAACCGCCGTTGCGCGATCTGCTGAAAGCCAAGGCGTTTCCTGGCTATGCGGTTGCCAGTGTCGTGGCGAAATCAGCCGCCATGGCCGCCAGATCGTAGGTACTCTTCCAATTCCAATCTTTCCTGGCTGCCGAATCGTCAAACCGTCTCGGCCAACTATCGATCAGATCGGCGATCCGCTCGTCCGTCTGAAACGTTAACGACGCGTCTGGATAGTGCGTCCTGATCGCTGCGGCCAGTTCCTCCGCGGTCGGTGACAGGGCCTGAATATTGTAGACACATTGCCGCAACTTTGCAGCTGGAGCCTCCAAAAGCAGTACCACCGCGTCAATGACATCCCGTGTGTAGATTAAAGCCGGCCGACTCTCTGGCCGCACCTGGAACACAAACTTTCCGCTCTGCGCCGTCTCCATAAAGGCTCGTGAAGCATAAGAACTGGCTGCGCCAAGATGCGCGTAACGCGACACGACGATCGGCAATCGCAGCCCCCGAAAGTCAAGGCCATGGCGGCGCGCATAATACACACCCAAACGCTCAACCGTCGTCTTGGTGACACCATACATACCATCCGGCCACTGGACCTGATGGTCCGAAATCAGATCCGGCAATGCACCTCCGTAGGCCGCCAGTGAACTGGGAAAAAAGAAGCGATCCACTCGATGGGCCAGTGCCATTTCCAGAAGCGCAAAGGCACCATTCGCATTCAACTCCCACGCGGCCGGCCGATCAGCTTCCGAAGCCGCTGAGAGGAGCGAGGCAAAATGGACCACCACACGCGGTTCATAATCTCGAAACACCGTCTTCATGTCTTCGGCATTCGTGACGTCACCACGCACGTACTGGCACCCCTCTGCAACCGGCGCAACCGGCTCTGCCGCCACATCCAGAAGCACACATCGAATGCCACGGGCCGCTAACGGAAACGTCAGCTGGCAAGCAAGATTCCCAGCGCCTCCCGTAATGAGATAGACCGGCTGCATCTCCCCCTCCTTTTCCATTCCGTCTCCAACCCTGGTGTGTCCCTACCCCGTAAGATACCAGATTCAGAAGACACGCCGGGCAGCCTCTCGCGGATTCCCTTGGCCGCTCCAAGTACGCCTGTTAGGCTGTGGAACCGTCTTCGGCAGGTGCCTGGCGTGTTGCCAGACTCGGACTCAAATGATGCTGGACTGTGGATGAAGCCAATGCCAAACGCTATCAAGGATCGACCTCGCCAGCCACACCACCTGCGACGGCCGCTGACCGTGCTGTGTGTAGGCTACCCAGTCAATGCTGCCGTCGCCTGTTGCACCGTACTGATCTGCCAGCTGGCAGGGCTCGTTCCTGGCAGCTGTCTGACAGCTTCGGAACCCACCACGAAACCAAATATCGTTCTGATCATGGCAGACGATCTTGGATTCGCGGAACTGGGATCATATGGCCAACAGAAAATACGCACGCCACATCTCGATCAACTCGCCCAACAAGGAATGCGTTTCACTCGAAATTATGCCGGAAACGCCGTCTGCGCGCCATCACGATGTGTGTTGATGACCGGACGACACCCCGGACATGCGGAAATCCGCAACAATTCCGAAGTCCGTCCCGAGGGCCAGCGTCCGCTTTCGCCGAATGCCATCACCTTGGCGGAACTCCTCACGGAAGAAGGTTACGTGACCGGCGCCTTTGGTAAATGGGGACTGGGTGCGCCCGGTTCTACAGGAGACCCAATCCACCAGGGCTTCCAACGCTTCTACGGGTACAACTGCCAACGACACGCCCACAGCTATTATCCCGCGTACCTCTGGGACAATACGCGGCGTGTTGCCCTGCAGAACAACCCACCGATTCCAGGTCACGCCCGTTTACCGCGTGGAGCGGATCCAGCTGACCCTGCCAGTTACAACCGCTACAAAGGAAAAGACTACGCACCAGACCGCATCCACCAGCAGGCCCTCTCCTTTATCCGCAAACATCAGAACAAACCTTTCTTCCTCTACTACCCAACAATCATTCCCCACGTGGCGCTCCATGTTCCAGACGAAGATCTCCAACCTTATCTGGCCTTACGCTGGAACGACCCACCCTTCACCCGGCGCACTGGTGGTGGTTACACTCCCCACTTTACGCCCCGCGCCGCGTACGCCGCGATGATTACCCGCATGGACCGGTATATCGGCCGTCTGCTGGGCCTGTTACGCGAACTGGATTTAGCAGACAACACGATCGTGATCTTTACCTCTGACAATGGCACCACCCACTTGAAAAGGGAGGTCGATTACGAGTTCTTCCAAAGTGTCAAACCCCTCCGTGGCCTAAAGGGCTCGCTCTACGAAGGCGGCGTGCGGGTGCCTTTGATCGTGCGCTGGCCAGGACACATCCAACCCCAGAGCACCTCCAACATGGTCACCGGTCTGGAGGATTGGCTTCCGACGTTGCTAGAGCTGATCAACGCTTCTGGAAGACGCCCACGCGACCTCGATGGCATCAGTATCGCACCGACCCTGACAGGTCATCCACAGAATCCCCGTCCATTTCTGTACCGAGAGTTTTCAGGTTACGGTGGCCAGCAAGCTGTCTGGAAGGGTCGCTGGAAAGGCATCCGGCAGCGGATTCTCAAACGAAACAACCCGCACCCCTTGAAGATTGAACTCTACGACCTGGAGGCCGACACCTCTGAATCCCGGGATGTCTCCGCAGCACACCCCGAGGTCGTAAAACAGCTCAGAGCGTTAATGGACCAAGAGCACCAGCCATCGCCCGTGTTCCCTTTTCCGGCACTGGACGGCTAACGCACTGGTTGGTCAAAACGCAACACATCGACTGTTGGCAAGGAAGTAAACACACGCCACGTCCCCAGACGCTCTTCCCAATCTTCCAGACGGACCGTGGAGTTGCGTAATGTAAAGGCAGCCTGTTTCTCGCGTGGCCCCAGGACCCAGATCGTCTCTCCCGGTTGAGGAATCCCGTTGATCGGAAGTTGCAGCCCTTGCTGCAGGATGTAATAGCGGGCGGGTAAATCACACGGCACCGGCACCAACAGGCGGTGCCGACCCGGGGTCTGCTTCAAGGCTGCGCCCACAGTTTTAACGGCTGCGGGGATCGACACGTACACATCGGTTTTCAAATACCCCGACCGCAGCGTCATCGGGAACAAACAAGTCGCCACTGCTACACCGAGCGGACCGGCATAAAATATCCAGCGGCCAATCCGCATCTGCCGCACCAGCCACCGCCACCCCCAAGCCACTAACAAATACCACCAGGGGGCGAGAAACAACAAGACCCGTGGTGGTGGCACCACTCCCTGGCAAGCCATGATGACCAGCACCGCCACGAAAGGAAAACCAAATCGCAGCAGTCTCGCACGATTTCGAAATCGCCAAATCAACCCCGCACCGGCGAGCGGTACTCCACTCCACCACAACAGCGGCCCACTGTTCCAGTAACGCCAACTGGTCACCAGATTGGCCCAGCACTGTGTCAGAAACTGTGGGACTGGCAAACGGTCAAACTGCCGGTTCGCGAACACCTGTGTCCCACGAAAGACGTAACCTGGTGCATACAGAACAAGAACGGTGATACTGGCAAGTCCCACCAACAGAGCCACCTGCAGCAGCCGATCTTTCCAGCACACGCGGGCCGCCGAATTTGCTTCCCAAACAGGGGCCATGCTGAACCACCCCAGGATCCCTGCAGCCGGATACAGCATCACCGGAATCGCAAAAAAACCGCACACGAGACTCGTCCACGCCAGGAACCAGTAGAGGGCCGCCCGCCCAGCCCCATTGTGAATCCGCCCCAAGCTGTGATCCAAAAGGATGGCAAACAAAGCCACCAGGGTGTAACCCCGCGCATCGACCGAGTAGCTGATTAACAGAGGAGAACAACCGGCCAGGGTTGCTGTTACCAGTGCCGTCCACCGATCTCCCCAAGCGACGGCCCACCGATAGATGCCAATCACCAGTACGATACCAAACAACAACGTCGGAATCCGCCACAGTGCTTCGTTCTGGCCACCCCAGTAACGACAGACACACATCAGCAGTGTATTGAGCAAATGGTTATTCGGTGAGTTGTAATCGGAAATTGCCAGATACCAGCTGCGACTGGCAAAGTTGACGAACGAATACGCTTCGTCATACGCCACCGAACGCTGCAGCAGCATGATCCGCAACAGGCTGGCGGGGACGACAACGAGCAAGAAGAGACGCCCCCCCCAAGACCTGGCAGGAATCGATCTCACCCAATCCAGCACTTCTTCCTGGAACCGCTGGACTGCCACCAACACCCGCCGTCGCCCGCGGATCACGCTTGCGCCCGCTGCCAGACCGGCAGCCCCGAATACCCAGGCCACCTGCCTGAACCGCATGACCCGCTGAGGCGTTACATCGGCCGGTTTGCGAATTCCACCGGCGATACCCTGCATCGTCTCTACCGACACCAGCGTCAACCCCATCGCCAGCATGCCGGCGGCAACCAGGAACAACCCTAGCACGGCAATCGCCAGTCTCGCCCGGGGCTTTGCTGTCATGGAACCAGCGTGCACGCGTTGTCACCTGTCAATTGGAGCTCACAGGAGAGTCCGTTTGCTGTGCCTGCTCAAGTAATTGGCGCACGTCGTCCCGCGCTGTCAAACGCGCGTACAAGGCGGTCGCGACAAACCGGTTGCCCCGAACACTATAATGCCCTGCCGCCGCCTGATAGGGCACTTCATTCCCCAGATAGAGTGCATCGACCTGGTCCTGGGGCAGCCGCGACATTTCCTCGGCCAGGTCGAAATAATTCCACCCCGCTTCCTTGGCGGCACGTACCAGATAGTCACGCCACTTCGACGAACGCTGCGTCAGATCTGCCTTGACGGGCAAGTGAACAAGCACAAACACGCGTCCGCGTCGGGCGTGCTCACGTGCGAGCTCAGAGAACACTTGGTTGGCAATACGTCTGCTATAGCTGTCCACTTCGCGTGCATTCTTGATGTATGGCTTCCCCCAAATCACTCTCCGCATCACACGCACCGTATTTAAATCGGACAGCAGATTCCCGTTGTGCAGCAACGAGGACAGGAGGTAGGACGTACGGGGGACCGGCACATTGGTGACCGCGAGACGGTCACCATCCAGATCCAATACGGGCTTTCCATAGCCCCCGAATGTATCGTTCGCCATCCGACGAAAATCCTCTGTGATAAACGCAAACAAATGAATCTTGTGTTGATAGCGTGATTCCACTCGCTGGTACCAGAGGTATGCCTGGTCGACGCCGTATCCACCCTGCCCCAGGTTGACGGGCTGCAATGTGCCATCGCACTGCTCCAGCTGCGCACACCAGGTGTCACCGTCGGCAACTCCATATCCCAAAGTGAACGAGTCACCTGTACAAACAACACGGACGCGTCCCGGGGGTACCTGCTCGGAAGTTGGCTCTGTCGCGCGAAACCGTTGCGCATTGGTGTGCAAATGGAGACTCTCCCCATACAGGTCGCGGCCATGAAAATCGCTCTTGTTGATCCATCCCAGTTGGGCGTCGTATTCCGTATGGAGTCGTTCTGCCAGACGGCGTTGGGTGAGCATTTTGTTGGCCACCACCGCCACACTCGCCAACCCCTCCAGCAACAACAGCCCGAGTGCTATCGCGACCATTGCAAAACAGGCTTTTCGCTTCCGGCTCATAAGCCGCTTGCCCTTCGTTGAGGGGGTTGGAGGTGACGCCCTGGTCAGTTCGCTCTGAAAACCCGGCCTGGTTGGCCCGGGGATAACGTCGGAAACCTATTTTGGAGAGCAACCGGTTGGTGGGGCAAGATCGATTTCTGGGCAACCGACGTGGAATCACAACGGCACCGGTCTTACCAAGCGTAGCACGCTATGCGGGCCACCTGTGTCTGCCGCCGTGGAATCGGTATCATCAAACCACGTCGATACATCCATCCAACGCTCCAGCAGGAGGCATGCGCATGAGGGAGTTGCTGGCAGAATTCATCGGTACCGCAATCCTGCTACTGATGGGCAATGGGGTCGTGGCCAATGTGCTCTTGCCTTGCACTAAAGGCAACGGCTCGGGCTGGCACGTGATCGCAGCTGGATGGGGAATGGCAGTGTTTACCGCCGTCTGGTGCGGTGAGGCGCTCGGTTCTTCCCACCTCAACCCTGCCGTTACCGTCGGATTCGCGGTCGCTGGCGAAGTTTCCTGGACTGGTGTCCCCGCCTTCGTGCTAGCACAATTCCTGGGCGCCGCAGCGGGAGGGCTGGCGGCATACATGTTCTACAAACCGCACTATGACGTCTGTGATGATCCCGACGCAATCCTGGCGACATTCTGCACCGCACCCAACATTCGTAAGCCGGCTTCCAATATTGGATCTGAGGTCGTCGCAACGTTCATCCTTGTTTTTGCTGTTCTTATCTTTGCGGGCCCAGCGCTGACTCCGGACCGCGGTGCCCAACTGGGCCTCGGTTCCCTGGGCGCGCTGCCGGTAGGCATGATCGTGTATGCAATCGGACTCTCACTGGGCGGCACGACCGGCCACTCCTTGAATCCGGCCCGCGACCTCGCCCCGCGGATTCTCCACCTCCTGCTGCCGATTTCCGGTAAACGTGATAGCGATTGGGGCTATGCCGCTATTCCGGTTGTGGGTCCGCTGCTGGGAGGTGTACTGGCTGGCATCCTGGCCCGAATCCTGGCCCCGTAGCTGGTCCCATGGTTTGCGGCGGCAGAACCAATCCGTCCTCTTCGTGGTGGTACGTGCCACACGCTGACAGCGTCACCTCCGAGGCTGGTTTACGAGTCACGTTTCATCCGCACATCAACAAGGACCGCCAGCACCAGGACGGAACCACGGACAATCAGTTTCGCCTCCGGAGCCACAGCCAGCAGCGTCATGCCATTGAGTAATGTGGCCATGATGAGTGATCCCAACAGGGCACCGACAACGCTACCGCGTCCGCCTTTGAGGCTGGCTCCACCAATCACGCAAGCCGCGATGGCGTCCAGCTCCATTAACTCACCCACGGTCGTTGTCGATGCACCCGCGTAGGCGGTCTGCATGAACCCTGTCACCGCAACGACGGCACCCATCAGCGTAAAAGCCAACAACACCACGCGGTCGACGGGGACTCCACAAGCCCGCGCTGCCGCTAGATTGCCGCCCACGGCGTAGAGATTGCGTCCAAAAGCGGTCTCCTGAGTAAGCACGTGGGCCAGCCCGGCGAGAGCCATCAAAATCAGAAAGGCCAAGGGCACACCGCGATACGCATTACAGATCAAAACCACCAGCAACAACGTTTGGCCAATGGTGAAAGCACGCAGGAACGTGACCTCTCCACTCTCTGCAGCCAGACCGGCTCGGTGCCGCTGGCGCCACTGTATCCACAACCTCACGCTCCAGCAGCTCCCCAATACCAGCAACGCGAGCAGGCCGTACGCTGGAGGTACGTACCAGGTCGTCAAGATGCTGTACAAGTTCGCGCCTTCTCGGCCAACCACCGGAACGGTTGAACTCTGAATCACCAACCAGAACGCCCCTTTGAAAACCAGCAGTCCACCCAGGGTGATGATGAACGCCTGAATCCGCCATCGCACCACCAGCCAGGCCATGCCGCCCCATAAACAGAGTCCCACCAGTAGCGCCGCGGTCAAAGCCAGTGGTGCGGGCCAGCCATGCTGGAAAACAAGCACCGCCGCCACGCCCCCCAGCAGCCCTACTCCCGAGCCGGCCGACAGATCAATATGCCCGGCAAGAATCACGAGCAACATCCCGATCGCCAACGTGGCCGTCACCGATAACTCAATCATCAGCATCGACAAATTACGCGGGCTGATAAATTGCGGCTCCCAGATCGCAAAGGCGACCCATAAGAGCACGGTCACAAACGGCATCACTAGAACCCCGGACACCGGGGGCTTTGCTGAGCCAAACTTGCGGTCCCGTTGCGTACTCGTCATCACGCTCACTTACGTTGCCATCGTCTGTCCGGTTGCCGCAGCCATCAGACGCCGCGCGTCAAATTGCGGACCCTCGAAAACTCCCGCCACGATACCTGCACGCATCATGGCGATCCGGTCACTCATTCCCATCAATTCAGGCAATTCGCTGGAAACCCACAAAATCGCCTTGCCTGCTGCCGCCAAACGCCGCACCTCTTCGTACAGCTCTCGCCTAGCACCCACATCGATCCCTCTGGTAGGTTCATCCAACAGAATCACTTGCGGCGCCGACAACAAACCACGCCCCACCACCACCTTTTGCTGGTTACCACCCGATAGCTGCCGCACAGCGAGCACGCGTCGATCCGAACGTAGGTTGAGTTTCTTCATGGCTGCTGTATTGCGATCCTGCTCGACACTACCTACGACCCAGCCCCAGCGGGAGATTGCTTCGTGAGAGGAGAGCGAGAGATTTTGGTCCACTGTCCGCAGTGCTACTAGCCCCCAACGCTGCCGGTCTTCAGTGACGAGCATCATCCCCCGGGCGAGAGAACGTCGCGGTGAAGGCCGCGGGTAGGAACGCCCGTTGAGCGTCACTGTCCCCGTCAGACGCTGCCCCCACAGGCCGTAGAGGTGGGTCAGCAGTTCTGTTCTCCCAGCACCCATCAAGCCACCGATGCCCAGGATCTCACCACACCGAAGCGATAACGAGATGTTACACAACTGTGGAGCGCCGGGACGTTCCGTGCGTGCCGACAATCCTTCCAGACACAAAGCCACTTCGCCGCGTGCCTGCGTGCCTCGCGGCGGATACACTTCGCGCAGTTCGCGACCCACCATCTGCTCAATCAGCGCATCTGGGGTCAATTCAGTCACGTCCTGGGTGCGCACGGAGCTACCGTCCCGTAGCACGGTCACCCGATCAGACAACGCCAGAATCTCTCCAAGCTTGTGCGAAATGTAGATCGCGGACACCCCCTGGCCGCGCAATCGACAGAGGTGCTCGGACAATATCTCCACTTCTTCCTCACCCAGCGCCGCTGTCGGTTCGTCCAGAATCAGCAGGCGCGGGTTGCGCGATAACGCACGCGTGATTTCGACCAGTTGCTTCTGTCCCATTCCCAAATCAGCTACGCGCATCTCCGGATCAAGGTCGGCGCCCACTCGGTCCAAAACCTCCCGAGCGGATGCCAGCATACGCCGCCAGTCGATCCGCCCAGCGCGCTGCGGAAGTCGACCGAGGAAAAGGTTTTCAGCAACCGAGAGTGATTCCACCAGTGCCATTTCCTGATGAATCACTGCAATGCCTGCCGCCTCGGCTTCGCGTACGTTGCGAAACACGACGGGTTTCCCCTGGAATCGCAACTGTCCGGTATAACTTCCCGGGGTGAACTGTCCCGATAGCAGTTTGATGAGTGTCGATTTTCCCGCTCCGTTCTCACCACAAATGGCGTGAATTTCTCCTTCGCGGACATCAAAGCTGACGTCTCGAAGTGCGGCAACACCTCCAAACTCCTTGCTGACACTCTCGGCCGCTAGCAACACCTGTCGGTTCAACGCAAATCTTCCTCTCGATGAAATCCATCCTGGACCACCGTCTCGAACAGGTTCTCGCGATTTACGGCGATTACCTCTTCGAGAATACTGGGCACCTCCTTGTATCCATTGGAGACCGCGTACCGGGCAATCAACGGCCTGCCGGACGCCATCGCAAAAGCAGCATCAGCTGCTGCAATCGCCAAACGTGGCAGCGGTTTATAGACCGTCATTGTTTGTGAACCCCGCAAGATGCGTTGACACGCCGCCAGATCTGCATCCTGCCCCGTCACATAGACTTTGCCGGCGAGGCCTTCATCCAGCAAAGCCTGCACTGCACCGCCCGCCGTTCCATCATTGACCGCCAGAATTGCGTCCAGGTCTCGGCCCTGGGCGGTGATCGCGGCATTCACAATCCGTTTGGCGGCTTCTGGTCGGTAACTCTCCGCGTAATCCTCGTGCACGACTTCGATCGCTCCCGACTTGATCAGTGGTTCCAGGACCTGATCCTGACCTTGTTTGAAGAGCTGCGCGGTGTGATCCGTCTTGGGCCCGTGGACCCGTACGATCCTGCCGCGCCCACCCAGGCGTTTCACGAGCGATGAGGCTTGTAACTTGCCTACGCGAATGTTGTCAAAACTGATGTACAAGTCGACGTCACAATCGATGATCATGCGATCGTAACAGATCACCGGCACGTTCGCTTTCTGGGCCAACTCAACCGCTTTCTGTAGTGCCGCCGGATTGAACGCGACGATCACCAACACGTCAACTTCTCTGGTGATCAGGGATTCGATGTCCTGAATCTGCTTTTGGCCATCGCTATTCCCCGATTGCACAAGGACTTCCGCGCCCAATTCTGCGGCCCGCTTCTTGAACTGTTCCTGATCGCGAATCCAACGTTCCTGCTGCAGAGTTCCTAACGACAACCCCAAAACCACCTTGGATTCTTCGGCCGGCGCCGCCGCGTCCCTGTCGGACCGGGAAATCGTCCAACCAATCGACACGCTCAACACAAGTGAAAGACAAGCCAGACTCGTTCGCACTGACATGGCACCCTCTCCGGTCAATTCCGGCTCCTGAAGTGGCAGCCGCAATCGTACCATAGTTGAGGCCCAACCGTGTTCAGAGGCTGTAGAGGGATCGATGCGGCAGCGGACCGCCGCACCCTTGACTAGCACATCAGTCACATTCGCTGCCGAACTGCGGCGCCGGCGGCCCCCGGACAGCGTCACAAAGAGAACCAATCTGGCTTTCCACAGCCTAGTGCGCCGATATATGATAAACCTACCCGCACGTCGTAGTGGTCAGTGGTTTTATCCGGAGCCCCTGCTTTGCTGACTTTATTTGGAACCCCTCGACACGGTTTTTGTGATGGCTTGGCGCGACGCAGTTTTCTGCGTATCGGCGCACTGGGTACCGGCGCACTGGGACTACCTTCCGTCCAGTTCTCCGAGGCGAGCCCGGTCGAGAACACACCGACGCGTTCGGTGATCATGGTTTATCTTCCCGGCGGCCCCACCCAACACGAAACATTCGACCCGAAACCCCATGCCCCTGCGGAGATTCGCGGCTCTTACTCTCCGATCGCGACCAGCCTTCCGGGGGTCCAGTTCTGCGAACTGCTCCCCAAGTTATCCAGCATGGCACATCGTTTCTCGATCATCCGCACGCTGGTCGGCATGCAAAACCGACATGAGTCGTTTCAGTGCTATACCGGCCGACCGGGTGGTCGGCCTGGCGACATGGAACCCGCCGGCGGCTGGCCCACTTTTGGTTCTGTCGCTTCACTCGTACTAGGGCCCGGCCGCCAGGGCATGCTGCCCTATATCGACGCAGCTCCCAAGATGGGTTACGGACCCTACAATAACCGTGGTCTGCACGATGCATCCGGGAAAGTTTCCTGGCCGGGATTCACTGGGCGCAGCCATATCCCACTGGCCCTGGAGGGTGATGTTCAATCGGACCTCGTCCTGAATGGAATTGATCTGGCCCGCTTCGACCATCGGCGAAAGTTGCTCGCCGCATTACGTCGCCGCGAAGCCTCAGGCCAGCCAGACAGTGTCACGAACTTTCAGCAACGGGCCTTCGGTCTGCTGACTTCCAGTCGCCTCGCGGAGGCACTCGACCTGGAACGTGAAGATCCGCGAACGCTTGAACGCTACGGGAAAACGCAAAAGACTGATCCCAGCTTCGGCGGCGCGCCACAAAGCCCAAAACATCTTTTACTGGCGCGCCGGCTGGTGGAAGTGGGTGTCCGCTGTGTCACCGTTTCCTTTGGCGCCTGGGATTGGCACGCCAACCGCGAAGGAAGCATTGAGTACCTCTCCCGCAAATACCTGCCTGTCTTCGATCACGCGCTGTCGGTCTTCCTTGATGACCTGCACCAACGCGGACTCTCCGACCACGTCACCGTGGTCGTCTGGGGAGAATTTGGGCGCACCCCTCGAATCAACGCCAAAGGGGGACGCGACCACTGGCCTGGCACACAATCGGTGCTAATCACTGGCGGTGGACTGCAGCCGGGGCAGATCGTCGGTACCACCGACCCGAGCGGCGGCCGGCCAGTCGATCGCCCTGTCCACGTCCAGGAAGTCTTCGCCACGCTTTACCAGCGACTGGGTATCGACGTGAACCAAGTCAAGATCCCCGATCTGAATGGTCGTCCTCGCTATCTTGTGGAAGCCAATCGGCGCCCTATTCGTGAGCTTGGTTAACACCGCCAGCGTGCAAACCGCAGCACGGGACGGCCAAGCGGCACCCGGCCGTGTGACCACGACGTTTGCAGGTCTGTTACTCACCTTGCAGCACCTGCTGCAACGCATCACGCATCACACCAGGCTGTGCCTCAATGCCAGTCCAGTAGCCAAACGCGATCTGCGCCTGATTCACGACCATCCCCAACCCATCCAATGTCGTGCAGCCCCGTTCGGCAGCGGCCCGCAACAGGGCTGTCTGTGGGGGGTCGACAATCACATCAGCAACCAGCAAATCCGCCCTCAGTGAATCATACGCCAGAGCAACCTCCGCCGTCGCGTCATTCATGCCGACGGAAGTCGCGTTCACCAAAACTTCTGTGTCTGGGTCGACTGCATATTGCCCGTCCCAGGGTACGAAGTTTGCACGCGCCGCGGTTCGGTCTGCAATCAATCGCGTCAATGCCTCACCGCGTTGCGCATCGCGGTTGACAATCGTTAGCGACGCGGCTCCGGCCAGCGCCAGTTCGACTGCGATGGCCCGCGCTGCGCCTCCTGCCCCCAACAAGGTCACTCGTTTACCTGCCGGTTCGGCAACGCCTCGAAACGACTGCAAGAATCCTTTGCCATCCGTATTTTCGCCAATGAGTTGTCCCTCGCGCAACACCACACAATTCACTGCTTCCATAAGCGCAGCAGATTCCCCCAATCCATCCAGGTGGGAAATGATGGCGACCTTGTAGGGAATGGTGCAATTCCCGCCGCGGAACCCCAGCACGCGCATCGCCTGGACTGCGTCCGCAAGCTTGTCCTCGGTGAATTCGAACTGAACATAGCGCCAGTTGAGTCCGTGATGGGCGAACGCCTGCTCCATCATGTATTGCGTAGGGTTCGTCGCCAGCTGATGACCAAAATTAAAAACAAGTTCTTGCAAAAAGTTCCAGTCTGTCGCCATACCGAAATCCCGATCAGAAAAAAATGCCCGAGAATTGAAACCCCAAACAACAACGACGTCAGCAACACCTTCCAGACAAACAATGTATCGTGAAGCGTCGTCACACCACTGCGATCCGCCACCTACGCACCACGGGGCACCGCCCAATGTTGCGGACGATACGCGCGCCGCATGCCTGCAGCCGCCTGCGGGTCATTCATGATCGCCTCCTCCTGTGGATCAAAGCCGAACGAACGTCCCACGCGACAGCCGATATTTGCCAGGTGACACAATGTTGCAGCATGGTGTGCAACTTCCGCGTTCGCCGTAGTAGCCCCTTCGCCACGCAGCGCAGAAATCCATGTCTGCAGATGACGGGTGACATTCATCTGCGGCGCCCTGGAAAGTGTCGCCGCGTGTTTCTGGTTGCGTTCACCCCAGACCTGGAACTTCCCCCGTCGGCTGACAAACAGCTTGCCTTTCGTACCGTAAAACTCAACGCCACCATCAACCTGGTGGGGGTAGTTCGTGCACCAAATCCTCATCTCAAACACCAGCTGCTTGCGATGTCCTACTGCCCCATCGCCTGGATACTCAAATGTGGCAGTCACCGTATCCGGGAACTGCTGATCATCATCAAAAAAGTATTTACCGCCAATCACTGCCACCTGGCTGGGATGGCCGGTGACCCCCAGGCCCCAACGCGCCATATCAAACTCGTGCACCCCATCATTGCCGAGGTCACCTGTGCCATAGTGATACCACCAGTGCCAATTGTAGTGGTGTCGGTTGGCCTGAAAGGGAATCATCGGGGCGGGCCCCACCCAGGTGTCATAATCCAGCCCCGCTGGCGGAGGGCCGGGCTGGCCGTTTCCGATCGCAGATCGTCTTTGAATGTTCCAGGCCCGCGCCACCAGGACCTCTCCAATCACGCCCTGACGTAGCATCCCGACGGCCTCGGTAAATCCCGGATCACTGCGAGCCTGCGTTCCGTGCTGCAGGACTCCGCCAGTCCTGCGAACCGCCTCCACAAGCAAACGCCCTTCGCGGACGTTGTGGGAACATGGCTTTTCCAGGTAGACGCCCTTGCCCGCCTCGAGCGCCAACAAGGCCGCCGGCACATGCCAATGGTCTGGAGTTGCAATACTTACGCCGTCGATCGACTTGTCATCCAGAATTTTCCGCAGGTCGCCCACGGGCTCTGCGCCGCCCGCCCGTTCCGCAGCAGTCGTACGGCGTTTTCTGTCCGGGTCACACACGTAGACCAGATCGACCTGATCGTTCTTGAGCGAGGCCAAACCGTCCACATGACCACTGGTACCCTGGCCTCCGCAACCGATGACCGCCAGACGCAACCGGCGGTTTGCCCCAGCCGCTCCCCGTACAGCGAGCGCCGTACCCGCCCCGACTGCCTGGCTCCCCGTTTGCTTCAAGAAACCACGACGACTGCCTTTATCCATCTACAGTTCCCCAACGAAAGTATCTCAAAGTACGTACCCTGCACTGATCGCCGTCTGGCCAGTACCTCAGAACGTGGCAATCGGGTTAATGGGAGAGCCAGTGCCGCCTTCGACGGCGAGTGGACAGACATTCAATAGAAACGTCCAGCGCCGACGCTGACGCGCCTCCTTGGCAACGGCGCGAAAATCACACACGTCAAGAATGCACGATCCCAGTCCATAGACGACTCCCAAATGAACCGGCAACTCAATCTCCGGGCACCCCGAGGGCATGACGTCCAGCGCCAAATCACTACCCACGATGGCCACGTCGCGCTGTTTGAGCCAAGGCAGACAGGAGACATGCAGGCCAGCTGAATTTTTCATAATTTCCCACTTTCCCTCGACCTTCCGCCGTGTCCAGCGTCCCGTGTGAATCAACAACGCATCCCCACTGGAAACCTTGAAGCCCGCCTTTTTTTCCCAAGCCTCCAGATCCCGAGGATAAATCGCTTTCTTTCCTTCCAGATAACGCACGCCAAACAGGGCCGGCATATCCATCAAAACACCACGTGTAAAGATGCCCCGTTTGACGGCATGGATCGATAGCCGGCCAGCGCCGGTTTTTGTAACGAGCTCAGCGGAAAGACCGTTGTACATTCGATCCTTGTAGAAGACGTGACAGAGCGCGTCGATATGAGTGTGCGTAAATCCATGATAGGAAACACTGTAACGGTCACCGGCTCCACCCACGTCGTCCGCACTGCGATTAATGGAAACCTCGTGTTCAAACGGACTGGAACTATCCATCTCAATTTTTACCGCGTCGTGGGCCATGGAAACAGACACACCCGCTTTCACCAGTGCAGCCGCCTCCCGCCGTTTCTGTGGAGTAATCAAATTGAGCGTACCAAGCTCATCCGTGTCACCCCAACGTCCCCAATTGGAAAGTTGACCGATCATCTTTTCGACATCCGCCCGCGACACCTCCGGCAATTCCTCTGCCTTGGAGAACGAGTGATTGATTCCCAAGAAACACGTCACGGTCACACAAACAGCAATCCGTATTGTCGACATTTCACATTCCCTTTTTTCTGGGATCGCGTTGTAGAATCACACGCTCACTGGCCTGGCACCAGCCACGTGCCCTCACAAACGGCCAGCTTAACATTTCGCTCGCCATCTACCTAACTGCGCCCACTACGGGGTGCTTTTAGAAACTGTCCCTGGGACAGCGCCTTGCCGCGCTGTAATCCCCGTCACGAATCGCCAGTTGAAACACAACAGCGTTCTGCACTGACAGCTGCTGTGCACCAGCCATCCGCGGGAAATCGAGATACTCAGGGGCGGTACTCCCGGCAACCTGCAAGGTCATCAGCCAGGAAACCCGAGTGGGATCACATCTTGCAGGTGCCCTAGAGAATACAACGCAAGTAGCGTCTGAAGCAGTGTTTGCATCGATAGGGTGCAAATAACACTAACATTAATGGAGTCTCGTACCATCGATACGCATCTGGTTTGAGCTCCATGGTAGGGCAATCGCGGCATCGTTTAGACATAGATTATCGGTACCGGACGCAAACGTGGCGATCCAATCGCATCATTCAGGCAATTGGCTCTTGCTGGGAAACGCGTCCTGAGTTACTTCCTTGTCGTTTATCGAGTCTCAACAAACCGAATCACCGCCGCAATCAGGGCAACAGTAACCCGAGTAACATCTCCAGCGGGACAGGCCAGATCATAACAGCATAACCTCAACCCATTCCATCGGCATCCCCCGATGTGCCACACCAACCGGTTTTGCCAATCTGGCCATCACCACAGTCCAGACCAGCAACTTCCCGTGAGACCAACCTGGCCATGCCATTATGACGCAATAGGTGCCCTGTATTAGTGGTAACGCTGCGGGCGGTAATGACAAGCCAAGCTGCCATCGTTGCCCCCAAATTGACTGTTTTTTTTCTGCAATACCGAGAGTACCCTGGCTTGGCACTATTCGACAGCCCGGTAGCAGCCAGAGCTTGCTGAGGAGCATCCGTGAACGTTACGGAAAAGCTTTCTCGTGCCGCGGAATACGTCGCTGGAGATTTTCTCGGCCTACGTAAAGCTGCGTTAGCACGATCCCGCGTTGACGGGCCTCCGCAGCCGCCACGTCAGCCACGGCGGCTAATCGCTGGCGGTGCGGTGGATGGCTGCGCCAGAAATCAGTTATGCGGGGATTCCCTCCGCCAGCACGATTGGCAAACCGATCAAACAGCCGTGCAAATTCAAGCGGACTGTAGCCGCTCCGCAAGGTCCAGCGGGCGGCATCGGCGTCTGCCTCACTCTCCTGCTCGGGACGAAAAGGGCGTGCATACGTATTAATCAAAAGCCGCCCGCGAGAAAACATCTCCGTCAGGGAAAACTGCCCCCGCGGAAACCCCTCCTGTGCAACCGCCAGCCGTCGGTAACGATCGAGTTGGTGACCGCGATCAATGTGAGACAGCTCGTGTGCGAGCACGCCCGCCAGCGCGGCTTCCGTCTCGGCAAGATCAAGCATGCCAGCCGTGACAATGATGATTCCGCCTGGAAACGCGCGGGCGTCTGTCGACCTGGTTTTGGCCAAATAGACCGTAAAGTTGGGATAACGATCGCGATGGGTCATTTGCTCGCGTAACACACCCACTAACTGCCGGATGTACTCCACGTCGCGGCCACGTACTAACAGCCTCACACCCCGACCCCGCAGCGACTTGCGAAAATTCGCAAACTGCGTCTGGCCAATCTGTTTCTCCTGTCGCCGGCTGACTTTGATCTGGTCCAGCAAACGCTGTTCCGCAGAACCTTCACTAAACAGCGGCGGTAGCGAATTCTGCGCGACCAGCGGTGTAGCACAGATCACCAGCCAGCAGCCAAACAGGAAACGCTGCTTACCGACAGTGACAGCCGCCCAGTGATGCCGATGTACCATATTTCCACCACCCGCATTTGCACCACCTGCGGAGCTCGGACAATCGCGTCCCTTAAAACAGAAAGTATCTCTGTGCCAACGGTAACTTTTGCGCCGGTTCACAAGTCAAATGCTGGCCATCGGCCCAGACCTCATAGGTCTCCGGATCTACCTTGATCTCTGGGGTCGCGTTGTTGTGCACCATGTCCTGTTTGCCCACGGTACGGCAACCGCGCACCGGCTCCACACGCTTGTTCAAACCATAGTTCGTAGCAATCCCGTCAGTGATACTCAACTGGCTGACAAATGCGACCGACACCGGGCTGGCTGCCCGGCCGTACGCACCAAACATCGGTCGCATCAAAATCGGCTGAGGAGTTGGGATTGACGCATTGGGGTCGCCCATTTGTGACCAGGCAATCACCCCACCTTTGATGACCATCTCCGGCTTGGAGCCGAAAAAGGCTGGCTTCCAAAGGACCAAGTCTGCCAATTTACCGACTTCCACTGAACCGATCAGGTGTGACATGCCATGGGCCAGGGCGGGATTGATGGTGTACTTGGCGACATAACGCTTGATGCGCTGATTGTCGTTCTCGGCGGAATCCCCTGTGAGCGAACCGCGCTGCTGCTTCATCTTGTCGGCCGTCTGCCAGGTGCGAGTAATGACCTCACCCACGCGCCCCATCGCCTGGGAATCCGAGCCCATAATGCTGATCGCTCCGAGGTCATGCAAAATGTCCTCCGCGGCGATTGTCTCACCCCGAATCCGGCTCTCCGCAAAGGCCACGTCCTCCGGCAGGTTTTTGTCCAAGTGATGACAGACCATCAGCATGTCGAGATGCTCATCGATGGTGTTAACCGTGTAGGGACGTGTGGGATTGGTGGAACTGGGCAGCACATTGCCCTCGCCGCAGACCCGCAGGATATCCGGCGCATGGCCGCCACCAGCTCCTTCCGTGTGGTAGGTGTGAATGGTCCGGCCGGCAAAGGCGGCCATCGACGTTTCCACAAATCCCGATTCGTTCAACGTATCGGTGTGAATGCAGACCTGAACATCATGCGCCTCGGCTACCTGCAGACAACAATCAATCGCAGCCGGCGTTGTACCCCAATCCTCATGCAATTTCAGTCCGACCGCGCCACCCGCAATCTGTTCATTCAATCCGGCGGGCTGAGCTGAATTGCCTTTGCCCAGGAATCCAAAGTTCAGGGGCAGATTATCCGTCGCCTCGAGCATCATGCGAATATAACCAGCGCCAGGTGTACAGGTCGTCGCGCATGTTCCCGTCGCCGGCCCGGTCCCGCCACCCAGCATCGTGGTCAAACCACTGGCGATTGCCTCATGTACCTGCTGCGGACAAATAAAGTGAATGTGGGTGTCCAAACCACCGGCGGTCAGGATCAAACCTTCGCCCGCCGTGACTTCCGTAGTCGGCCCCACGACCATCCCTGGATCAACCCCCGCCATCAC
This sequence comes from Planctomycetaceae bacterium, assembly GCA_002724245.1. GTDB lineage: Bacteria > Planctomycetota > Planctomycetia > Pirellulales > Pirellulaceae > UBA9264. Next base: position 24,929 of record PBOG01000038.1, on the reverse strand, counting down.
GTCAGGATTGCCCGCTTTCCCGATGCCGGAAATACGTCCGTCCTTGACCCCAATATCTGCTTTAAAGATACCGGTATGATCGACCACAAGCGCATTGGTGATTAACAGGTCCAGCGCCACGTCTTGTCCGACTCCGGCTGCCTGCCCCATGCCTTCCCGCAGAACTTTCCCACCGCCAAACTTGCACTCATCGCCGTAGTGCGTGTGGTCACGTTCGACTTCGAGCACCAGACTGGTATCCCCCAGCCTGACACGATCCCCGGTGGTCGGTCCGTAAATCTCGGCATAATTGGAACGCTTGATTCGATAAGCCATAAGTCTTCAGTTGTCTGAGAGAGAGAGAGAGAAAGAAAAGACATCACCGCCAGCTATTCTGCACGGTGGCCAAACCCCTGTTCCGCCACGCGTGCCAGCGTCGCCTCACGGCCCGCATCACTGACCGGTCCATCCGCCAGGTTGTTCCCCCCGCGAATCACGCGTTCACCCGCGATTTCTACCAGCATCACGGTCTTCGACTCACCGGGTTCAAAACGAACCGCCGTCCCGGCCGGTATATCGAGTCGTCGTCCGTACGCCGCCCCACGGTCAAACACGAGCTGGGCGTTGGTCTCGACAAAATGGTAATGGCTGCCGACCTGGACAGGTCGATCTCCCAGGTTTGTGACTGACATTTCGATCGCTTCGCGGCCCTCATTGAGCGTGATCTCGCCCTCGGCAACTCCATACTTCCCTGGTGGTTCAGTCGCCTCCGCATCAGTAAAGTCGGTCAAGGCGGGCACCGGCAGAAAACTGCCATACAGCGCCAATTCCAGATCCCCATCCTCCAGCACAATCGGATGATGAACTGTGACGAGCTTGGTACCATCGGGAAACGTACCCTCAACCTGTACTTCGGCGACCATCTCCGGCACACCTGGCATCACCTGTCGCCGCCCCAGCAGTGTTCGGCCCAGGTCCATCAAATCCGCCACCGAACGGCCATCCCGAATCAACTCCAGGATCTGGCTGGCGATCAGGCCAACCGCCTCGGGGTAGTTCAATCGCAGGCCGCGTGCCAACCGCTTCTGCGCCAGAAAGCCCACGTAGTGAAGCTGTAGCTTTTCTGTTTCGCGGGGTGTCAGATGCATATCCAGATCCTTCTCAAAGCAAAACGCAGCGTAGCGGCCGGTCCCCTGACCGTCGCCGGACAGATCAACTTACCATTTTCGTGACCAAGGCGCATCCCCAAGCAGTGGTTCCAGAAATGATAGGCGCTGCTGCAGGGTCCGGAAAACCCCTTCGGTAGACATCCCGGCCACGCGCAGAATCACGCCCCCGTCAAAGGAACTCACGGTTTCGATCTGGCGGGAATGCTGCTGGGGGGTGTCGGTCGTCTGCGTCTGCCACGCCACATCGACGAGCGGTGTCAGCTGATCTCCCAGGACAACCATCGTCGCCAGACAGTGGAAACGGCCCACGCGATAAGGCGACCGCAACGGCCCTTGAGCCGGATCCAGCACGAGCGCATCAGCAACCACCAACCTCCCCGCGTATTCAATCGAAAACCGTGTCGCGTAATGAGCAAACTCCCAGACCTCGTTACGGGCATGCCGCCCACTGGTGACCCAATCGACCAGCACCAGATTCCCGCCCTCCTGCAGGCAAAACGACTGTTGCTGTTGGTACCAGGCGTCAGCGAAACAGGTGATCGGATCGGGCGCCACCACCAGCAGGCCATCGCGTCCCACCGACGCTTCGACCTCCTGGCGGCACTGCTTTCCTGGCCCACAACGGTAGACTTTGGTCGACGCCTGCGTACACAACACACACTGGGAACCAGGTTGTACATCGACACGCAGCCTGGTGTGATCACCCCCCACCAGACCACCGCCGTAACTACTGGCGTAGACCCATGCCGCAGACGCTCCACGGCGCGGGCAGAGCAGACGCAGCGGCGCCGTGGCCCGGGCTCTTAAGACGATCGTCTGGTCGCCCGCTCGTGCCGTTTCCAGGACACCTGCGCCCGGCGGCGACGCTGTCATCAAGTCATTCATAAGAGAGCAAAGCCTTTGCGGCACGAATCCCAATACGCACGCCACGACAACGACACGAACCGGCATGGGCGGCCGCGTGCCTACACCGTCAGGTGGGCTTCAACAATCTCCTTGGTGAGGTCGCCGGTCTCCCCCTGGGCGACAACCCGTCCGCGATCCATAAGGCTGAATTCGTCGCCAAATTCACGCACAAAGTCGAGATACTGCTCGACCAGCACAACCGTCAATCCGGTCTCGTCAACCAGCTGACGGAGTGTTTCACCGATCTGCTGAATGATGTTCGGCTGAATCCCCTCGGTCGGTTCATCCAGTAGTAATACCCGTGGATCCCCCACCAGCGCACGGCTAATCGCCAGTTGCTGCTGCTGGCCACCCGACAGGTCACCTCCTTTGCGACGAATCATCTCTTTGAGCACGGGAAACATGTCGTAGACAAATTCAGGCACTTTGCCGCGTAAAGCCGCGCGTGCCTCCATCCCCACACGAAGATTCTCCTCCACCGTCAAGCGAGGGAAGATCTGCCTGCCTTGGGGTACCAGCGCGATGCCTTCCCGCGCCCTGCGGTATCCAGACAAGGACGTCACGTCACGGCCTTCCAGGAACACCTTTCCCGACTCCGCGTTCAACAACCCCATTACATTCTTCATCAGCGTGGTTTTGCCAACACCATTGCGTCCCATCACGCAGGTAATACGGCCCCGAGGAACAGACAGGCTGACCTCATTCAGCACCCGCACCGCACCATACGAAAAGGTGAGGTCTTCGACCGCTAACATCGTGTCTGGTCTGTTTTCCGTCACGCTCTTTACACCTCCGGGCGCCCGTCCGCGTCATCGCGGCAAGCATTTCTCTCATCAGCGGCCCAAGTAGGCCTCCACCACTGCGGGATTCTGCTGGACCTCCTCCATGGACCCCTCTGTCATAATCTTGCCTTCATGCAACACCGTCACGCCAGCATTGAGCCGACGGACAAATTCCATGTCGTGCTCAATCACCAGAATCGCATGCTGTCCCCGCAATTCAAGCAACAGGTCGGCCATCAGGTCGGTTTCATCATCGGTCAAGCCAGCGGCGGGCTCATCGACCAGCAACAAATCGGGCCCCGCCAGAATCAACATGCAGAGTTCCAGGGACTGGCGTTGTCCGTGGCTGAGAAAGCGTGAAGGGACCTCACGTAACTCAGTCAGGTTGACGCGATCGAGGATCTCCAGGATGCGTCGGTCCTCCGCATCCGTCATGCGACCGCGCAGTGTCCGCCAGACATTGTGGGCACCCGGCAAAGCCATTTCCATGTTCTCGAAAACGGTCAAGCTGTCAAAGACGGTCGGCGTCTGGAATTTACGTCCCACTCCCAGCAGCGCCATCTCCGAATCCGATTTATCGTCGACCGAGTTGCCCTGCCAATAGCGATGCCCCCTGGTGGTCGGTGTCTTCCCGCTGATCACGTCACACAACGTCGTTTTCCCGGCGCCGTTGGGACCGATCACCACTCGGAGCTCGTTGAATTTCAGACCGAACAGGTCAATGTCGAGTGCTCGAAACCCGTCGAATTCAACCACCACCTCCTCGAGGTAGATCAGATAGGAGTTCAAGCGATTTTCACGTGTCAATTCGCGTGGCGAGATAACCGCCGGCTGCTGCTGGTTCATTGCCGCTCTGCCTCTTCTCGCGAGATCAATCTGCGCCACACACTCGACAAGCCTCCAGGCAGCGCCCTTACCACGACAATGAACAATCCTCCCAGCACAAACGGCCAGTACTCCTGTTTCCAAACCGGCAACCAGGCGTAAACCGAATCCGGCAACCATCCCTCCAGAAACCCGAACAAGGCAAACTGCGACGTCAATTTGTTCTTCAGCAGATTCACCAGCAGGGCTCCCGCGACCGGGCCTCCCAGCGTACCGCGTCCGCCTACCGCGACCCAGATAACAACTTCAATCGACTCCTTCACCTCCATGTTGGTCGGCGTAAAAATTTTCATCTGGGGCGTGTAGAGCATCCCGGCCAGCCCCGCGATCATCGCCGACAAACTGAAGACGAACACCTTGAAAGCATACGGCTTGTAGCCGGCAAACCGCAGCCGTGTCTCATTGTCCCGGATGGCAACCAGTACGCGTCCCAGTCGGGAACGGACCACCATCCTGCTTAGCAAATACACGCCAACCAGACAGGCCAACGTAATCAGGTACAGCGTGAACTGCGTCGCATCGTCGTTGAGTGGAAACCCACCGATCTTGTCAAAGCGGGTCAGCCCATTCGTTCCGCAGAGCTTCATGTCGTTCATACAGAACACCAGCCAGGCGGCCAGCGTGATGGCCTGAGTGAGCACCGCAAAGAAAACACCGCGGACCCGGCTGCGAAACACGAAAAAGCCGATCACCAGCGCCACCAGTCCGGGAATCAACATGCCCAACCCGACGGTCGCAGAAAGAAAATAGAACGGCTTCCAGAACCAGGGGGTCAACGCATCCTCAGGCAATTCACCCACGCCGTAGGGATAGACAACGTATAAACAGGCCGGAATTTTCCAGCCCGCCTTGTCGATGATGCCCTCTGGTCCTCCGTGGTGCGCCAGGTACATCCCCATCGCGTAGCCACCCAGGGAGAAAAAGAAAGACTGACAGAGACAGAGCATCCCTGTGTAGCCCCACAGTAGGTCGAGACTGAGCGCGACCATCGCCAGGGCCAGGTACCGTCCCATCATGCGAACGGTTTCGATACTGATCCAATCCAGCCAGTAGAGACCAGGAACGCAAACCGCCGCTGCCAGCAGCAACGCCCAGGTCACCAGGCGGCGCACGGAACTACTGCGTGCCGCAGTGCGGCCGCGCGAGCGCGCAGCCGGCGCCGGCTCCAGCTCATCGTCTTTCGGCTGACCTGTCATCGTCCCTCGCGTCTCTCTGCCAACCCACTGCCCACGCTACACGTCAGCTAGTCTGCCTCGAGGTGGAAACAGTCCCGCCGGTTTCCACTGAATGAAAATGATTACGATTGCCAAAATCAATACTTTGCCCCAGATGGCTTCGAAAGTCGGCTCCAGCAACTTGTTGATCACACCGAGCCCAAGCCCGGCCCAGACAGCCCCTGCGAGTTCACCCACACCGCCCGTTACCACCACCAGGAAAGAATCGACAATATAATTCTGCCCCATGTCAGGTGTAACTCCACCAATCAAGGTGAGTGCACAGCCGGCGACCCCAGCCAGCCCCGCTCCCAGGGCGAACGTGAAGCCGTCGGTCCTGCGGGTGTTCACACCCAGGCTGGTTGCCGTTTCACGGTTTTGCACGGTTGCCCGGACCAGTAACCCTAACCTTGTGTAGTTCATCACCCAGTAGACCGCGAGCACACAACTCGTGGTCAGTCCCAGAATGAACAAGCGGTTGTAGGGGAGATTCAAATCCTGCATCGGTTCCGTATTACCGACCAGCCAGGTGGGACTGTTCACGCCCACGTTGTCACCAAAGATCACCCGGGCCAACTGGATCAAGACCAGCCCGATGCCCCACGTCGCCAGCAACGTATCGAGCGGGCGTCCATAGAGGTGCCTCACCACCAGAAACTCCATCAGCCAGCCCACGCAACCCGCCACGAAAAACGCGGCCGGAATGGCAAAGATAAAATAAACGTTGACAGGATTGTCCGGCAGCGAATGCCCGGATAACCACTGCATTCCGTAGGTTGTGTAGGCGCCCACCATCATCAATTCGCCATGCGCCATGTTGATCACACCCATCTGCCCGAAAATCACCGACAGCCCCAGCGCCATCAACACCAGGACCGAACCCAGTGACAGTCCGCTGAAGACATATCCCAGCCAACGTACACGCAACTGGTACGACTCGATCGCGTCGAGCGACTGCTGGTAGACCTCCAGTTGAATCGCACTCAGCACAGAAGCTGTCCCCGGCTCCGCCTTTGCCGCCTTCTCGAGAAGCTCTTTCAATAACGCCCCTCCGCGCGCGCTGCAGAGGGTCCCCAAATTTCGGGCCGCCTCCAGGCGAATTTCATCGCTAACTTCAGCCGCAGGGGCCCCCAGTTGGATCAGGGACCGGCTCTCCTGCATCACATGCTGGATCTTGGCGTCAGCCTCGCGCTTCAGTGCCAGTTCCAGATCAGCCAGTACCTCGGTCTTGCGGACACTCCCCATCTTGACCGCCGCTGCCAGGCGCACATCGTCGTCGCTGGCAAACAGTTGCAGCTTGCGCACCAGATTCATGATCAGACGCCGTTCGCGCCGCCTGGGCCCCACCGCCTCCAGCTCACTCTTGGCAACCACCTGCCGGGCCCCATCCATCTGGCGTTCCACGCCGGTAAGCGGGTCGGAGAGCGGAGCCATCGACTTTCCGTCGACGGTTTGCAGCCCGGGGCACCACACCACCTGGTCCTGGAAGCGGTAGATCTGCCCGAGTTGAAATGCCTCCAGAAAGGAAAGCAACCGGCCTTCCCGGTTGGCACCCACAGCCTCCAGACCGCGTTGCCGGGTCTCCTTGTCAGAGCTGGCAATCCGCGTAATCAGATCGCGGGCTCCCTCGTCCGCGGTCTGCGCCTTGCCCAGCGTGAACGCGCCTTGCCATACCAGGGCAAAAAAAACCAACGATTTCCACCTGTATTCCATGCGCTCCGCCTGCCGCAAGATGAACGGGCCTGCTTGACGCGGCACCAAGACGATGCCCGCCGTAGTACCGACCCACCCGGGAGAGAGCACTACGGTGCCACAGCACCCGCCGCCGGCCCCGTCATTTCTCCTCCAGTGGGATGCAACTGTAATCCACAGGTCCCAGGTTTGACAAGAAGCAAGGGGGAGCCGCGGGTCGGCTGGGACCCGGACTCCCCCTGTACAGTCCTTGTTTTACCTCAAGCCTTCGGGGCCCTATTTTTTGGGACCACCCGTGGGTGCCGGTACTTGACCGTCTTCGTGCAGGTACTTGCTGTACGAATCGGGTTCGACCAGTCCTTCGGTCTGGTAAACGATCTTGAACTGACCGTCCGCCAGAATCTCTCCAATGTAAACCGGCTTGTGGGTGTGCTGGTTGGTGGCATGCATGTTTTTCTTGCCGCCAGGAGCGTCAAACTCCAACCCGTACACCGCGTCACGGACCTTATCGACGTCGAAACTACCCGCCTTTTCGGCAGCCGCTTTCCAGACGTAGACGCCAAAATAGGCCGCCTCGATGGGGTCGTCCGTCACGCGGGCGCTACCACCGGGGAGATTGTTAGCTTCACAGTACTTCTTGAAATTGGCCACGAAAGTCTGGTTACCGGGGCTGTCAATGCTCTGGAAGTAATTCCAGGCAGCCAGGTGACCAACTAGCGGAGGAACGTCCATCGCACGCAATTCGTCTTCCGCAACCGAAAACGCCATCACCGGGCAATCCGCCGAAGTCAGACCCTGGTTCGCAAATTCCTTGTAGAAGGGCACATTGCTGTCGCCATTGATGGTCGAGAGCACGCAGGCGTCGCCACTGGCGGCGAAATCCTTGATCTTGCCCACAATCGTTTGATAGTCCTGATGGTGGAAGGGAGTGTATTCTTCGATGATGTTCTCATCCGCCACGCCCTTACTCTTGAGAAACGCCTTGAGAACCTTGTTGGCGGTTCGCGGGAAGACGTAATCGGTACCGAGCAGGTAAAACTTTTTGTACTCGCCACCCTCTTCACTCATCAGGTATTCCGCAGCGGGAATCAACTGTTGATTGGGGGAAGCACCGGTGTAGAACACGTTCAGTGACTGCTCTTCACCTTCGTACTGGACAGGATAGAACAGCAGCGCGTTCTGCTCTTCATAAACTGGCAATACGGACTTTCGACTGACCGACGTCCAGCAACCGAACGTCACCGCGACCTCATCCTGTGTGATCAGCTGCTGGGCCTTCTCCGCGAACAAGTCCCAGTCGCTGGCCGGATCGACCACGACCGCTTCAACCTGTTTGCCAAGTACGCCGCCGGACGCATTGATCTCTTCCACCGCCATCAATACCACGTCCCGCAACGAGGTCTCTGAAATCGCCATGGTACCGGACAGCGAATGCAGAATCCCTACTTTGACCGTCTCGCCACTCGGTGCATCCTTGGCACCGGACGAATCACTCGACCCACTCTCCGGAGCTGCGGCCGTGCTCTCACTGCCACCCTCGCTCGCTGCCGGCGCATCACCACCTGCTTCCGAACCGGTTGTCGATGTTCCACCGCACCCGATGGCTGCCACCATCGCGAACAGCGCCAACACTGCTGCTAAATTCCACGTCCTGCTCATCTTCCGAACCGCCTTTCTGCCCAGTCTGGGGGGGGTAGTCTTGGACCACGCGTCCTCCTCGGCGCGTCAATAAGTCCACTAACCGTTCCAGCAAACCGTGTGCCGAATACCGACCGCGCACACGGACCCACACCTCGAAACGAACCGTTTCGCCTGAAACCAGACGGTTTTCGCGTCAGAAAAAATCCAAGTTCCTGACATCCGCCACCGGGTGCCCGCCACGCTAGCACTCCCTGCCCGCCCGACGCGCACCGAAACTGGCCCCTGGCGTCACCAAAATTGGCCGCCTGGGCGCACAAAAAAGGGCGGCCCAGCTGGGCCGCCCTTAGAGATTCGCCTTAGATACTCTCTCTCTTAGAACTGCAATTGCGTTCCTAGAGTAAAGGTATCCGTGTTTTCCGCGCCACTGTGGTCATCATATACCGACCAGACTGCGGAAATGCGGGCGTTATGGCCATTCATGATGTAGTTCAACTGGAAATCGGTCTGGTTATCCTGACCGCTGGTCCAGGACGCGCTGGTGTATTCCATATAGCGTGTCATGAACTGTAGCTTACCCTCGAGGGACATGATATTCATCGCGTTGGGGAACAGGTAACTTCCCAGAATGAAATAACCATCTCCGGTTCGGGGGCGGTTGGTACCGATTAGCACCTCATTACCGTCACCGTCCACGCCATTGTGGTCGTCATTGTTATAGTAGGCCCCTTCGACCGTCATCACGCCACCGTTGTTGAGCGGACGCTCGAAAAGTGCGTCGATGCTCCAACTGGTCTGGTCCTGGAACACACCCGCCGCAGCGGCGTCTGCCAAAGCGTTGTGGCGATGCATGAAGGCGACACCTACAGCCAGGATTTCCTTTTCCCCGTAATAGGTACTGGCGTTGTAATATCCGGGCTCCGGATCCAGCAAATTCAAGGTCAGCCGCCCGGTGATCATCAGGTTGTCCGTATCGGCATTACCCACGCGAACTGCTGAGCCATCGTGGTCGCCTTCGAAGGCCCCAATCTGCCACTTGAAGGCACCATCACCGTACTGGCCAAACAATGCGGCACCGTCATCACGACCCTGGAAGATGTTCGGATGGCCGAATTGAACCCAGGGGAAATTCCAGGCATTCAGGTAAAAAGGGCCGTCCAGGTTGGAACGGTCGCTCGGCGGCAGGAAACGGCCTGTCCACAGCGAGATGTGGTCGGTTAGTTGGAACTTGGCTATGAGATCCAAAATTCGCACGCTGGCACCTTCATCGGTGCCGTCCAGGTTGAATCCCTGGGCGTTATCGATGTCGGTGTTGAATTCGAACCCAATCCGCTCATGGCCCTGGCCATTAAGATAGATACGGGCGTTATTCAGGGAAAAATCCTGCGCAGTCCCGCCATTCGCGGAATTGCCACCTTCAATGGCATTGTAACTGGTACGCAAGCCAGCACCGATGCTCAACGAAGTGTTGGCGCCCCAGTCGAATTTGACCTTGCCCGGACCCTTGGTGTCACAGCTTTCCGCTGACTTGGCCTTTTTGCCCTTAGACTTCTGGGCAGCTGACTTCTGCACCAGATCACTCAGGGTAAAGCTGGCGGTCTCTACTGGCGTCGAGATCAACTCGTCGGCCACAGCCACTCCCCCAAACCCCATGACTCCCAGACTGAGCGCGATGGCTCGCATAAAATTGATCTTCACTTCCGGCTCCTTGATCACTCACGGAACAAATTATCTGACGATTTCACGCCGGGCACCGCCACCTTCAATACAGCCCGTTGCTGGGCACGCATTGCCGATGCCAGGCGGCACAACGTCGGTACGCTCCGGTCCGCCCCCCCGGTGATCGCATCCGATCCAAATAAAACATCGGGTAATTTATGTCTTCGAAATTACCTGTTTCTACTACGATGACGGCCATTTCAGGCAGGTTCCCTGTTAAGTTATGATGCGCTTGACTGATATAGGGTCTGCCCGGCCAATCTCACCCAGAAGTACCCATGCCCCCCAAAGACCCAACCAAGGTTCCGCTCGTGACAACTGACCGGGACGCATCTGTCGAGACCTGGCTGATCTGGCAATTGGCGGATTCAGCCTTCCCCTGTGGCGGGTTCGCCCACAGTGGGGGTCTGGAGGCCGCCCTAGCCTGGGGGGAAGTAGACGACGATACGGCATTACTTGACTTTGCCCGCAACGCGTTACAGCAAGTTGCCTGGAGCCACCTTCCACTGGTCCGGGCCGCGCACCGGGCCGGTGCCTTTGCCGCTGCCGATGGCTGGTGCGACGCGTTCCTGACTAATCACGTGGCCAACCGCGCCAGTCGCCTGCAGGGAATCGCCTTTCTCTCGACCTCCGCGACCGTCTTTCCGGTTCCGGAACTGACCGAACTACATCGCCAACGCCGCCAGGAAAAGCAACCAGGCCACCTCAGTCCCGTCTTTGGCGCCGTAACCGGACTACTCGCTCTCCCCGTTGAAGAGGCCGTGCGACTTTTCCTGTTTGGTAATCTGCGAAGCTTGATCTCGGCAGCCGTACGGCTAAATATCGTCGGACCACTGCAGGGGCAGGCCATCCAGCACCACCTGGGACCAGACGCCGAGGCAGCCGTTAACCAGACGGCCGATCTACTCCCCCAGGACATCTGTCAGACAGCACCGCTGATTGACATTTTTCAGGGGACCCACGATCGTATTTACTCCAAGCTATTTCAGAGTTAGTTCTCCACCCTCTTTGATCTGAATCAGGAAGCCGGGCATGCACGAAACGGGCCACGACCACCATCACCACGATCACGACCACGGCCACGACCATGAGACCTGGGATCACCCTGGCGAATACGCGACACGTGAATTGCCGATTCCCACACGCGATTACGCGCAACGGGCTTTTACCGTGGGGGTCGGTGGTCCTGTCGGAACCGGCAAGACGGCGCTTGTCCTGGCCCTCTGTAAGGCACTCCGCGACTCAACCAATCTCGCCGTCGTCACGAATGACATTTTCACCCGGGAAGATGCCGAATTCCTGACACGTAACGAAGCCTTGCCCCAGGAACGGATTCGGGCGGTCGAAACCGGCGGCTGCCCCCACGCCGCGATTCGGGAGGACATTTCGGCCAACTTGCTTCAACTGGAAGAACTCACGGAAACATTTCAACCGCGTCTGTTACTACTGGAGTCGGGGGGTGACAACCTGGCGGCCGATTTCAGCCGCGAGCTGGCCGATTACACGATTTACGTGATCGATGTTGCCGGGGGGGATAAAATTCCCCGCAAAGGTGGACCAGGAGTCACCCAATCGGATCTGCTGGTTGTCAACAAAATCGATCTGGCAGATGCGGTCGGCGCTGATCTGGAAGTGATGAAACGAGACAGTGCCAGGATGCGAGGCAATGGCCCCACCGTGTTTGCCCAGATTCGACACGGAGGCGGGGTGGAGGCAATCCGCGATCACGTGCTGGCTGCCGTGGAAAACAGTTGAAACCACAGAGAAGCAACTAGATTGCGACCGTACTGTACGCCGGGCTACTCGTCGGGGCGTACCTGCCAGGTGATCTTGCATCCCGGCAGCCGCCCACGAAGGCGACGCTGGCTGAATTGGCCCGGACTGAGCACCAGGGTCTTCAGGCCGGGCAGTTTGTTCAGACTCAACACGCCGTCGAAAGTGACGCGGGTATCCCGCAAGTCAAGTCGACGCAGCGTCAGTAAACGTATGACCTGCTGCAGACCACGGTCGGTAATCGGTGAACCCGCCAAATCCAGTTCCCGTAGCGACTTCAGACCGACCAGCGATTTGCAGCCCTCACCACTGATCTGCGTGTCAATCAGATGGAGTATTTGCAATGACTTCAAGCGGGCCACCTGTTTCAGATCATTGTCATAGACCCCACCACGCAATTCCACTTCGACATATTCACCTGCTTCGTTCTGGCGTCCCTTTCCATCCAATCGGCCCAGTTCGTCCAACGCGATTTCGTCGAGCGTTTTAAGAGTCGGTCCGCCATAGGACAGTCCTCCCTCGCGAGGCCCGCTGTCGGCCTTACCGGGACCCGGCGGGCCACCCGCAAACAACGGCTGTCCAAGCGCCGCAATTCCCTCCGGCGTCTGCTGCTCCACTGCCCCACCCTCTACAACACCCTTCCCCACGGCATCCTCGTTCGCGCCGGTCGCCTCTGGTTCCGTATCAGACGTCAGCAAGAACAGCAGCAGCAAACCGCTGCAGACCACACAGCCACCGAAGAGAAACAGGCACCCGCTCCCCACAGAAAGCGAACGTTGGCCCCAGACCGCCTCGGAGGGAGCAACGCCGGCCTCACTTTCGGCAGCCACGGAGGACGGCGTTTCTGGCCCAGCAGGGCTCGCGGCTTCATGGCCCCACCGCGGATCCGTATCCACACCCATTTTCGTTCCGCCTCCCCGCACCAAGCCCAGCGCTGAAACACCTCCACTGCTGGCCACTTTGTACAACGTTTCGTAAACGGTTTGCAATCCAAAAACGCAGGTTCCAGAATGCACCAGCACGCCGCGCCGTATCCGCCAGATTCGCCACTCTTACCGGGAGCCGCTTGATGGCCACGTTAACACGACGAAAGTTCCTCGCGGGGATCGCCGCCACCGGGATGGCCACGAGCACTTCCGCAAAAGTTGCCACTCCAAGCAGTCAAGCGACAAGTATCGTCGACGCGCACGTCCATGTGTGGTCGCCGAATACGTCGGAGTTCCCCCTGGCTCCTGGATTCTCAAAATCCGACCTCTGGTTCCCCAGCCATACGGTCGAAGAGGTCCGCCGTTTGGGTGCAACGGCCGGTGTAACCCGCTTTAATCTCGTACAGATGACCTGGTACGGGCTGGACCACTCCTACATCCTCGCTGCCATCGCGCGGGATCCGCAGCATTTTGCTGGGACCGGCATCGTCCCGGCAGTGACGGACGTCGCCCTGGCCGATCCAGGACGCAGCATGGTCGAACTCGCCCGCGGGGGGATCTACGCATTCCGCATCCGTGGCCATTCTACCCGCCCCAGAATTGATACCGGGCCGCGTTGGATGGATTACTCCGGTTTCGAGAACATGTTCAGGACAGGTGCCCAACACAACCTCGCGCTCAGTTTCCTGCTGGGCCCCAGCGACCTTCCGGAAGTGGACCGCATGTGCAAACGCTTTCCTCAGACGCCGGTGATTCTCGATCACTTTTGCCTCATCGGCCGAGAGAAAACTCTGGTTGAAAAGGAAATCCAGACGCTCTGCAAAATGGCACAACACCCACGCGTGATGGTCAAGCTAGGTGCCTTTTATGGACTTGGAGCACAGCAGCCCCCATATCTCGATATGGTGCCTTTGATTCGCCGCGTCGTCGATGCGTTTGGTCCGCAGCGCTGTATGTGGGAAAGCGATGCACCGTTGCAATCGCGGGACGGGCACACCTTCGCAGCCGCGGTGGCGGTCATTCGCGACCACTGTCCATTCCTTTCCCCAACCGACAAACAGAAAATCCTGACCAGTACTGCGGAGAACTTCTTCTTCCGTCGCACATGACTACCTGATCTCACCGCCAACTCCAATCACAACAACGTCATCGCAGACGTCTACCGACAACCGTCAATAGATACGCCAGGGCTGCCTCGCACGGCATTTTTCAAACCTTCTGGTACCGGCGTAACGTGTGAAGCCAGGCGAAAAGAGCAGTTCATTTCGACTGCTCTTTCTCTGTGCGCGGAAACGGCCGCCTAAGTTGTCCCGCCGCGTGTAATGGCTGCGCCGTCCTGCGGTTCCACCATTCACCCGCCCGCGCACTGTCGTAGTGCGGATTCACGAGAGGCATTCTGGCTCCGACCGCGACGCGCCAGACCTGCAGTTGTTTGCGCAGCGCGGTGGTGCGCCCTGGGTGCTGCGAGGCCAGGTTCTCTTTCTCACCCATATCTCTAGCAAGATCGTACAGCTCCATACCCGTGCCATCGAGAAACTCAATCAATTTCCACTTCCCACTACGGATTGCACTGGCTGGCCGACTGTGATGATAGTGTGGGTAATGAAAGTGCACCGCTTCACGATCGAGGCCCGCACTGGGATCCTCCAGGACGGGCCGCAAACTCAATCCGTCGATGGCCTGGTTTTCTGGTAACTGTGTGCCGGCAAGGTCGGTAAAAGTGGGAAAGAAATCATAGCTGATTGCCGGGGTTGCCGAGGTACTCCCAGGCGGCACAAGTGGTGGATACTTCACGATCAGTGGCACGCGAATCCCGCCCTCGTAGAGCGACCCCTTCTCGTCTCGAAGTGGCCCGTTCCCGGTCACCGTTGGGTCGACCTGTGGCTGGTAGTCATAACGTCGATACAACCCGCCATTGTCCGACGTCACGACGATCATGGTGCGCGCAGTCAGCCCAGTCTCAGCAATCGTATCAACGACACGCCCCACCAGGTCATCCACATGTTCAATCATGGCAGCATAGACCGGGTGCGGTAGGTGACGGTCACCGGCAGCGCCAGCTTTGCGGCGATACTTTTCCACCTTGGTGGACATCGCAGCCAATGGGATGTGGACTGCATAGGGCGAAACCATCAGGAAAAAGGGACGTGTTTTGTTTTGTTCGATAAACCGGACCGCCAAATCTGCTTCGAAGTCGGTGCGATACTGCCCCGCGGCGGGCTTCAAGTCAGGGCGCTCTGCAACGCGATAACGTCCCGGCAAGTGTGGACCGTTAATCACAGCAGAAAACTGGTACCCCTGCTTACCGGGCCCGTGACTGCGGCTGTTCCCGAGATGCCACTTTCCAACGTACCCCGTCGCGTACCCGCTGTCGCCAAGAGCCTCCGCCACCGTCTTCACTTCAAGTGGCAGCGCCATCGTGGTCATCGGTGTAATGACACGTTCAAACGGGCGCCAATGACCTGGAATATGCGCCGTGATCCCGATTCGCGCCTGGTTCTGTCCGGACTGTACCGCGCAACGTGTTGGAGAGCAGACTGCGCCGGCAGCATAAAAGTCGGTAAAGCGGAGCCCCTCCGCAGCCAGCCGGTCGATTCGTGGCGTTTCCACAAAGTCATTTCCGTAACAGCCGACATCATGCCACCCTAAATCGTCGATAAACAGGAGGACGATATTCGGCTTTTCGGCCCCCAGGACCATGGACACCGACAGGACCGACCACACGCCACTGGCAACCAGTATCATCCGCCACATCGTTTTTTTCTCCAGCTCCTGAATGACAGCCCACACTCGCTTGACAGTTCACCTGGGCTCTATTGCAGCGTCACACTCAGTCTCAGCACACGAATCTTCCAAACGGAATCAAGCTGCCGGCAGGCATAGACGATCCGAGGTGCACCGCGTTGCGCGCAACTCAATCTAGCCACCTGCTTCAGCCGCCCATGCTACAGGCGGCGGGCATTACTCCGCCAGGTTAACGATCGTGTCATCTCGCTGCGCCCCAAGTCGGTCAAAAACCCCTTGTCGCAACTTCCCTGCAGGGTCGACGAGTGTTGCAGCGCGAGTCGCAGTTTCAGTACGCGGCGTTTCCGTCCAAGCCTGCAAGACGCGTTCAGCTACCGCGGCACGTTGTTGCGCAGGCGCCACATGGTCATATTCAACGTCGCTAAACTGGTCAATCTTCCGTAAACTGCGGCCAGCACAGTACCGCACCGCCACATAGGGATCCTCCAGTAACCGAGCCAGAAAAGGCGCCATCCAATCATCCCCACTGGCTTCCCTGGGCGCATCGCGTCCCATACTGACAGCAGCCAACGCGCGCTGGCCGGCGTCTCCGGTCAACATCCATAAAACCGCCGCGGAAACGGTCTGTTGATCCTTCGAAAGTTCTACCGCGGGCGCACCATACCAACGGGTCAGGTAGTCCGAAGTCCATTGGAGCGTCTGATCCAGATGACAGAGGTTACACGCATTCGGACGACCTGAAGCCAACTCAGCGGGTACACCTGGTCGATCAATATGGTGACTGCGTACGGATTTCAGAAGACCGTAGGCAGTGTGGGGCATATGACAGTTGTAGCACCGGCTACCACTTGATTCGGCCAGGTGATGCGTATGTGACGTCGCCTGGTATGTAGTCGCCTGGTGGCATTGGGTGCACGCAGAATCGCTGACCGCTGCCGGCTTCAATTGATCATCGGCCCACTGGTCAACGCGGCGTGTGTCATCTTCCTCCTGGTGCATATTGTGGCAAGAGAAACAAGAAATCCCCCCCTGTTTTTCGGTGTAGCAGGCTGAGGCAATCATCGCGTTGTATTCGCGTCCCAGGAGACGCACCATACCATCGTCCCAGAATCGCTCACGAAAATAGATTTCCTGATTACCACCGGATCGCCCAACGTGCGCGCGGGTCTCCTCGTTCAAGCCCTCAATCAAACGGGTCTTTGCGATGTCTTCCCCTGGCCGATACCGATATCCATCCAGAAGGTCGTGCTGGTACTCTTCGAACGTCAGCGCCGCAGTAAATCCGTGACAGGCTCCACACACCTGGGATGACAAGCGGTTCGAAAGCGTCGCTGGATTGACGATTGGATCACTCGCATCGTCGACGCTCTGGCCGCGGTGAAAATCGATGTGTGCCTCTCCGGGCCCGTGACACGCTTCGCAGGAAATACCAAATTCTGCCGCCTGCGTATCGACACCTCCAGTCTCGGTGGGTGCAGTTCGCCCATGCGTTGAATGGCAATAAACGCAACTCTCATTCCACTTTCCCGTATTGGACACTGGCTCCGCAGCCGGTGGTGCCAGCAGCGTTGCATCGGCAGGAATCCAGCGTTGGTCCTCCGTCAAATAGACGATCGGCAACTGCCCCAGAATGCGAGACTGTCCTGTCGCGTACCAATAGATCTGCATGTGATGTGAACCGGTCGACAAAACAATCGGCCGCTTAATTCGCACAGGCCTGGCAGCGGGCGGCACATCCAGATCATCCATCGTTGCCCAGAGCTGCTCACCCTCCACTTCAAGCTCCACATGCTGGTCACCGACGCGAACTTCCACCCCATCAAACGGTGCCAGCGCGGTCTTCGACGATGCCAACTGTGTCATTGAGCGGTGATAAGAAGCATGCCAACTGGCGTGATTCTTCGGATGGCACTCCGCGCATCGTGACGAAGAGACGTACCCATCTCCTAAACGCTGCCGCGGGCGCCGAATCACCAGCGACCGTTCCCGCACCGGAAGCTGCACTTCGACCTCCGGAACCGGCGCAGGAATTTCGTTCCAACGCAGCGCCACAAAGTAGACTACGCCGGACGTCAGCAGCGCTGCGACCGCTGCGGTCGACCCGCTCCAGCGTAAACGAATCACGACGAACAACAGCACCGCCGTCAGGACCGCGACAAGCTGTGGGCTAGCGACAGATTCCACAGAGAACCCTCACATCACTGGGAAACATCATGGCGATTCGCCACGCACCGGCACCGCACACAACGGCACCGTGCGCTCACGAAGACAGCACCAGTTCTCCATTCCACACTCTACTCGTGTATGCCACGTCTCGCAATGTCTGAAACTCACCAGCTAACGGCCACCCACAACAACACCAGTCATCCTTCAGCTAGTCGGGACGCCACAATCGGCACACCGTCTCTAAACCGATCTCCAAGCCTGCACAATCGGTTGTCTGCAGCGGCCAGAACAGGATTCCGAGCGAAAGCTGCCGCGAGTTTGTAGAATAGAGGCTGCGGAAGTCCCCCACCGATCGCCCCACCTCCGCGCTCGCGCCACTCCTCTGGCAACGTTAACCGTGAATAATCCCGGCAGCCTCCCGCCAAACACATCGAAGGACGCCAACCCCGGTCCGTCCTGGACCGAATTGCGGGATCGTATTCATGCGTTGGAACGTTTCGGGCCTACCGACTCCAGTCAGCGCTGCGCCGCCCTGAGCGAACTCGAATGGGAGGCGCTGGCGCGTGTCGCACAACGTGAGGACGGCACGCTGGAAACGATTAGCCTGGCCGCCTTCCTGGCCCGCACATCGCACTGGCAAAAAGCCTGCAATCGTCATGGTCTAACTGCCCAATCGGCGGAGTGTCGTACGTTAGCCGATGAGGCGATCGAGGAGGCAGCACAAGAGTGGATCCGGCAATCGACCGACGACCCTGGTGATGCCGACCTGGAAGCACTATTTCACCGCCTCACAGAATCTGGACATCTACTCTCCGACATTCATGGCCGCGATGGTGACGGCGAAGTCGCCACCAACCGTGTCAGTGAGACCCGTGAGGAACTACGCGACCTGTTGCGCAACCAGCTTAAGAACAACCCCGCTTCCCCAGAACAGCTGGGGCGTTGGGCGCGGCTGGTAGCGGACCAGTGCGTATCGACGCTGACCACCATCGACGACTTGCCGCCGGACCGTGCTGCCACGCAGATCGAATCCACCCTCGATGACGCCGATTGGTACCTTACGCATGTCGATCCCACACGCACCAAATCGAGCCGCATCGTCAAAAGCAGGGTCAACCGTCTGCGTGCCGAGCTCCAAGAACGCCAATTACAGTCTCGGCTCGAATCAAAATTCGGTATCCGTCTGGTCAGCTTGTTTGAACGTTTCATTCTGGTACTCATCCTGCTTGTGTTGGCTTTACTGACCATCGAGTGGTCATTTCCGTTGTCGAAACAAACACGGTCTGTTTTCGAAACGATTGATCTCATCGCCTGCGTTTGCTTCCTGGTTGAGTTTTTCACCAAGCTATCACTGGCGAAAAACAAACTCCGCTGGTTCCGCCGACATTTCCTGATCGACTTTATCCCCTCGATCCCGTTCGGCTTCCTCTTCACCGCACTGCCTAGAGCCGACCTGGTGCGAACCGGACGGTTCGCGCGTTTTGCGAAATTGCCCCGCATTATTCGATACGCGCGGAGCCTGCGCCCATTACTACGGTTTGCGCGCGCCCTGGGGCTGATGGCGCGGGGTATCGATCGCGTCGTGCGCCAGTACTCACATGTGATCAACTGCAATGTAATTCTGCACCCTACTCAAGGTGAATATGCGCGTTACGCACAAGAAAAACGCGACGCTGACCTGGAACTGGAACTGCTCTGCTACCAGATCCATGACATCTGGTCACGACTGTTGCTCGAAGCGTCCCCGGCGGACCGCCTCGCCGTGAGCCAGGCTCGCCTACAACTGCTTGCCCGTGTTGCGGATATCCGGCGCATCCATTTTCGCAACAGTCGCCAGCGAATCGGCACACGTGACATTCCCGCCGAAGCGCTTCTCGACCGCATGGAATCACTTGAGCCAGCACTCGTCGAGCCGTTACTCGGTGAACCCATGATGGTGCAACTTGCACGGATTATCCAAACGATGAGTATTGCGCCGTTCCGCTGGATGCCACTCATCCGACATTGCATACCACGCGACGCGACACTCAACACCGAGGCGGAATTCGTGGCGGCGGCATCCCGTAGAACGGCGTCATTCCTGCGCAAGTTCCACGACCTGTGGTTCTGGTTCGCCGATCTTTACGGCACCGTGACACCTGCCCAGTTTGTAGACCGAGCTGGTAGTATCCTGGTCAAAGGTTCGGCGAGACCTGCGATCAGGCTGGCGTTGTTCGGAGGCTTCCTGGTACTCATCGAAGTGCTTTTCACACTAATCGGATTGCCCGACCCCATTCCCCGTGGAACTCGGATACAGCCAGCTGCCACGGCTCCGGCTGGCTCACTTGCTGCGGACGCAGCGCAAACTTCCAGCACGGCCGAACCGGAACACGGGCTTCACGTCGTTATTCTGACATCAGCCCGCACTTTTCTGCGGCAAGTCGTCGGTGCTACTGTGATGGTGATCGGTGGTATCTGCCTGTTTTTCCTGGTACTTGGCAAATGGCTCCAGCATCTGGCGCGCGAAGCCACCGAGTTTTACGAAAAATCCGTGCAGGCCCAGTTCCTGCACCTTACGGAGATGATTCGGCCGCGAAAACTTGAACGCGACGCCGCCATTCTCTACACGCGCGTACTCCAACCGGATTGGCCTGAAGGGTCTACCTCCACCTCGCCCCCCCTCCAGGTGACCATCGAGAGAATGCGTCAATCCTTACTCCGCAGCCACGAGGCGCCCCAGGTAACGAATACTGGCTGGTCTTTTCTGGACCGGTTCGTTTTGATCTACCGTGACTGGCTGGGTGGCGGGCTGTTTACCAGCGGCGACACAAGGGCCACCAATCAGCTGCTCGGCAATTCGGCACTACGTCAACTGTTGCTGACATCACATCGCATTTCCAGCAAGACCATGAAGAAACTGTCGTCCGTCGACCTGGAAATGCAGAAGTCCCTGTTTCGTGGGCCTTTCATTTGGTTCCATTTCATTGCCCAGTCGATCGCCCATTCGGTGGCCTGCCTGCTGGTCGATTATAACCGCAGAGCGGTGCCCCAGAGCGACCTTGGCTATGCCAGCGACTCGCTGAAGAAGTCCTACACGAACTGGCTGGCTACCGACGCCGAGACGCAAAAGGAACGCACTACGAATATCGAGGATGAAACGCGTTACGTAACCACCGAATTCACTGCCCTGCACTTCCTGGACCCCGACCCACAACGTGAAGACGATGTCCGAACACGGTTTGGGAACGATGTTCTGCAACGCATGAAACGAGACCGCAGCCACGTCGTTCGCCGCACGTTTGGAACACTACCACTCCATCGTTTGCCACGGGCCGAACGGATCGTCAATCTCTACGCGTTCTACGAAGGCTGGATCGCGGCGGGCCGGATTTTCCTGCTCCCGTTATTCATACTGGGTGCCCTCCTGCGTCTGGTGGGACGCATACTCGGCTGGTTGCTCGACGCAATCCAAGAAATCCGCTATCCCGAGCGGCGTGATCTCCGCATCGACTCGGCACAAGCGGACTTCCGAGTCGCAGTACGCAAAATCAACCGCATTCGTGGCCCCGTCGCCGAGCAATGCGCACGGCTCCGCGGCATCCTTGACCCCGCCTGGCTAGGTACTCCACTACCACGCGAAACCGAAACACGTCTGCAGGGCGCCGAAGCGCACGAAGACCTGGAATTCCTCCGACTGGGACCCGCTGTGGAACGCGACATTCACCTCGAACGACTACGCTCGCAGGACAGCATGCGCCGATTCGAGACACTGCTTGACGACGGATTGATGGAACGCGTCGCCACACACACCGGAGCCGACAGCACTGCGTTTTCAACTCGCTCCCACTTGCGCGCCGCGGGCATCGCAATTCACGCGGATCTTTATGGCATTCGCAGCCACCTGTTCTCCCAGACGTTGCTGGCGGACGTCTACCAGACGACAGAAGCAACTGCGTCGCTGCGTGACTATTTGCTGCCGCGGTTTCGTCTGCGCAAAGCATTTCGGCGTTATTGGAAAGCACATGGTTCGGCTGATCGTGGTCTACGACGGCGGGCGTGGAAGGCAACTCTCGAGGATGAAAATGGTGTCGCCGGTGCGTTACTCGCCTGGTCCCGCTACGGGGACGCAGTTCACCGCGAAGGAGAAGCCCGTCTGGGTAAACTCCTGCTGCATCCCGATCGTATTTCTGAGCAACTCGTCACACTGCGGATGCTCCAAACGCTTACCGTCCTGGACATATTGCACTACCGCGAACACGTTCTGGAACTCGGAGACTACGATCAAGAGTCCGCAGCCTGTAAAGAATATCTCTCCGGATTTGTGGCCTCAGGTTCGTTAACTGAGTGCCCCCAGGATCACGACTGGTCGTTCCTTGCCTGACTGGATTCCAGCCGGCACCCACCACAGCCCAGCCACTTACGGACAATCAACGGCCATCATCCAATCGTGTACTGAGGACGACGGTAGTGGATCAACACCGACATGACGCAACATGTTGAGACACTGGGCCCGGTGATGCATGCCATGCGTCGTCACGTGAGTCAACACTCCGCCGCGTGAAAATACAAAGCTCTGCTCAAATGTTTTCCACGTCACAGTTTCATCGACCGGACCACTCAGCGCCAGACTTTCCAGCTCGTCGGCGATGCGACTGAGCAACTCAAGCAGCTGCTGCGGAGTACGCTGCTGGTCCGGCAGGGCGGAACCGAAATACACAATTCCAAAAGACCCCACCATCCGTGGATGCGGCTGTCCGGGATCGTCCTCGAATTGCATTTCACGACCGGCCAGCACGTCCGTCCAATGCTGCATCGATTCCAGGATGTGCAACAGCGTGTGGTGCAGCGAACCCGGTCCCAGAGGAAACTCCTGGTGAAATTTCTCGACCGGAAGATCACGGCACGCTTCAATCAGGTTGTGGGTCGCCCAGCGATTGGTCGCAAGCAGGATTTCCAGTGGCTGGCTGGTGGGCATCTGCATTTCCTGTGGTAAAAAACTGACGCGGTCCTCTGTGGCAATACTACGGTGGCCTGTTCGTACCACTCCACATCGCACTGCTTCCAGCATAGCCACTGCCGCCAATTACGGAATCACAGGCAGGGAACTACCAGGCGCGGCAACCGCTGATATGTTTCCCCCGATTGGTTCGCTAGAATCATCGACGCGGCGTACTCGCGGCCGGTTCCACGACTTCCCACTACCGTAACCCGGACTCCGGTAACCAGGCGATTGTCGTCCTTTCGAATTCAACGTGGCCTCACCGCCGCAGCCAATGCCATTGGCCAATATCATTGGAAAGCCTCTTTGCAGAAGGTCTCCACTACCATGCACGTCCTCAGCACAGATGACCTGGAATTCTGGCAGGAACACGGCTACGTGATTATTCCAGAGGCCGCTCCGCCAGAAAATCTCCAGTCCGTCATTGATGCCATCTGGGAATTCCAGGAAATGAATCCCCAGGACCCGGAGTCCTGGTATCGAACGCCCGATCGTGTCAACGGCATGGTGGAACTCAACGGATCCGGGATGGTGGAAATGTATAACCATCCCGCCCTCTGGGCGAATCGCCAGTTACCCAGAATCCATGGAGCTTTTGCCGATTTATGGGGAACAGACCATTTATGGGTGACCATCGACCGCTGTAATCTCAATGTACCCAACCGGGCTGAATTCGATTTTGGTGGCTTCATCCACTGGGACATCGACACGTCCGTGACCCCCCTGCCGTTCGATATGCAAGGCGTCCTCAGCCTGACGGACACCACACCGGAGCAGGGTGGATTCCAGTGTGTACCTGGGATGCCCGCCAGGCTGCCTGAGTGGATCGCCACGCAACCTGCCGATCGCAACCCACACCGACCTGACATGGCCGGTCTGGAGGTCAAAACCGTCGCCACGCGCGCCGGTGATCTGTTAATCTGGAACAGCCAACTCCCGCATGGAGTCAGTCCCAACCGTTCCAGCCAACCCCGCCTGGCCCAGTACATTTCCATGTCGCCCGCGCAGGAAGGCAATGAGGTCGCCCGCCAGTGGCGGATCGATTCCTGGCTCCATCGCATCGCCCCCGAAGGCAATCCATTTCCTGGCGACCCGCGTGACTGGGAACGAACCCATGGCACAACCGCTGCCCTGACGCCCCTAGGGCGTAAACTACTCGGCCTGGATCGCTGGCAGGAAGGTATCGTGGCAGGTGCGGAAGGGGACATGGCGACCAACCAGCAGCGCGGTCGCACACGGGCCACTCCCGGTTTCGCCAGCTGACGACTGGTGCGACTCCATCTTGCACCGAAACATCGAACGGTTGGCGCGACAGGCGTGGCGTTGTTGTGCTGGCTGACACTGATTCAGCAAACCACACACACGCTTGTGCACCGCACGTTTCATGCGTGGGGCCAGTACAGACGGTTCTACCGTCACGATCGGAACCGGATAATTTCTGGCACCAATTTTGCGAGCAGCCTAGCCTATGATCGTGCCCTGGCAAGGCATCACAGCCCGCATTCTCCCGTCGTACAGAGGTATTTCTCTTTACGCTTCCGGATCGCCAATTACTCTAAAAGGTTAAGCACGTTTACGCACCTTATTCACCCAACTCACGGTCTGATGAAAAAACTAATCAAACGAACAGGCGCAGCATTTCGAAATCGCATACGTTCCTGGGCAGACCGTCTTACCAGCGTCAATAAAACACAGGCGGAGGTAGACGCCCTCTATCGTTTCATGCACAAGTACATCCACGATAATGAACGTGCCCCTGATCTAGCAGCTGCGCAAACAGCTTCGGCCTTTGGGTTCCAATGGGCCAGCCTTCAGGACGGGGAATACATGACACGTGACCCCTGGTTCCAGAGCAACGTGACTCGCATTCTCTGCGAACAAGAATTGATGTTACCGGCGGCCTGGTTTCCGGGAAAAAACGTACTAGACTGCGGCTGCGGTGGCGGACGCTGGTCGTACGGGTTGGCAAAACTGGGAGCCAACGTCACTGCAGTTGACATCAACCAGTCGTGCCTGGACGCGACTCGTGACGCAACGGCACCCTTTCCAGTAGAAAAATCTTTTGTGCATAGTCCGCTGGAAGATCTGGGAAAGAACTTGACTCACGGTGACGGCTACGACCTTGTTTTCTCCTGGGGTGTTTTGCATCACTGCAAAAGCTTCAATGAATCGCTTCGACAGATTGCCAGCTTTGTCAAAGAAGGCGGTATAATCTACTTGTTTCTTTATGGCCACGAACCTCCAGGGTATGGCCATGAAAATGAATTTGAAATCTTCAAGAATCGCATCTATTACAACGCCCTACCAGACTGGGAGGCACAGGAAGCATACCTGGAACGACTTGCGGGTGGCGATCG
>PBOG01000037.1 GCA_002724245.1 Planctomycetaceae bacterium | reverse complement strand
GACCGGTACACACGGGATAAACAGTAGCGGAGGCCAGATTGTCCAGATCGGATGCCAAGGCGTCTGTGCGGCGGCCTCAGGCTCCGTTGGGACGGGATTGGCGTCTCCAGTGGGATTTCCGGGTTTCATGTTGATCTTTTTCTTTTCCGATTCGGGCGGCACGCAGGGATCACAAACGGTTGTCTCAAAGACGCTCGATCTTCTGCTTCATAGTTCTAGGCTAATCACTGTGGAAGGTCCATGGAATTGCGTTTGATCAGTGATCCCAAGACATCGGCAGCGATCTTGTTTGGTGGTGTTCTGCTCATGCATGAGAGTGCTTGCAATGAGGTCAATCATTTACCACCAACCCTGCAGTAGCTCACGGACGTTCCACTTTAAGTGGATATTTCATCTGAAACTGTTTGGCTTCATGGGAACCATCTGCGCATTTCCCATACCACAATAAAGGGCCCGTTTCAGATTAGTGAATGCGTGCCTGCTTCAAATGAAATGCTTTGAATATGTGGTGCAAACTATTGAACCTTAACTGAAGGCAAGTGCCGCTGGAAATCGGTCATTGTCTTGGCCACTGAGTCAACGAGGCCGGTTTAACCACCCAGCCGATCTGGTTTCGATTCCAGGGAGCCGTCGGCACCGTTACCTGGGCTGGATAAGTCTGGCAACGTGGTCGCGTCATCGCGTTTGAGGTACCATCAACGGAATGATTGATGGCCATCTTACGATCCGATCGGCGTGGCGCGCCACGATCACTGGGGTGCTGTCGTGCGCCCTGGTTTGTGCTCCCAGCACGGCGCTGTTGGCGAGCGATACGCCCGCTGGTTCCGGGACCACATCGGCCGCTTCAACGGTCGATCATGACACGGTTCTGCCGATTTTGTTGCTGCGCTGTGCGGTCTGCCATGGGCTGCGCAGACAAGAAGCCGACCTGGACGTACGGACGCGAGCTGCCTTGTTGCGCGGCGGGAAGTCGGGACCGGCCATTGTGCCCGGGCGCGCCGAAGACAGCCTGTTAATCAAGCGCCTGCGGGCCCAGGAAATGCCGCCACGGAAACGCCTCAAGCCAGTCAGCGTGAAACCCGCGCTGCCACGTGAAATCGAGACGCTGGCACGGTGGATCGATGCGGGCGCGCCAGCGGCGGCCAGGACACCCGATGTCGCGACTTCTGAGCCGGACCCTCTGGTTGCTGCAGCGGATCGTTTGTTCTGGTCATTTCGAACGCCATGTGCGCCAGAACTACCACCCTGGCCGCCAGCTGCCCGGCCGGCAAATCCGCTGGATGCCTTCGTGCTGCGTAAACTCACAGACCAGCAGGGCACGTTTTCGCCAGCCGCCAGCCGCCAGGCGTTGATCCGGCGGGCCTGTTATGACTTGACCGGCCTGCCACCTGAACCCACTGAGGTCTCGGCGTTTCTTGCCGACCCCGATCCCCAGGCCTATGAGCGGCTAATCGACCGCTTGCTGGCTTCCCCGCGATACGCAGAACGCTGGGCTCGCTTCTGGCTCGATCTGGTCGGCTATGCGGACTCGGAAGGCGTCCAGAATTCAGATCGCGTGCGGCCTGAAGCCTATCGTTACCGCGACTACGTGATTGCCGCGTTCAATGATGACAAGCCTTACGACTTGTTCTTGCGCGAACAGTTGGCGGGCGACGAGATGGTGGATTACCAGGGCGCAGGTGCAATCACGCAGCCGATCTATGAGAAGCTGGTGGCCACCGGTTTTCTCCGCATGACGCCCGACGGAACGTACTATGACATCACGAATTTTGTACCCGACCGGCTAGAAGTCATCGCCGACCAGATCGAAGTTCTGTCGTCCGCGACAATGGGCCTGACCATTGGGTGCGCCCGTTGTCATGACCACAAGTACGATCCGATTCCTCAACGCGACTACTATCGGCTGGTTGCGGTGTTCAAAGGTGCCACCGATGAGCACGACTGGATCAAGCCTGTCTCGCGTTATTTGCCACACGTGACACCTGCAGAAAAACTAGCGCGCGATCGTGCCCGCTATGTTGTCCAGCATGAGATCAATACGCTCAACGGGGAATTGGCAACCCTGACACAGCGTACTGCCGAGGACTACGTCGAAGCGCGTATCCAAAAACTTCCCGTGGCGCTGCGTGACGATCTGCGGACGTTGTTGAAAACGCCTGTCGAGCAAAGAACAGATACTCAAATCGCGCTGGCGGCAAGGTATGAGAAATCGCTGCGCATCGGCCGCGATGAGCTCAGCAAGCTCGACGCAAAATTCAAACAGCAAGTTGCAGCGACAGAAGCACGGGTGAAGAAGCTGGCTGAGACCAAGCCACCGGAGGTGGGGGTTCGTGCTGCCTGGGACCGTGGGACACCCTCCCCAACCTATATCTTGAAGCGGGGTGATCACCAATTGCCCGGCCGGCGTGTCGGACCGGGTGTGCCATCCGTCCTGACAGACGGCCAGACTCCCTTTGTTCCCGCGGTGACTGCCGGAAAGGGAAAGACCGGCCGCCGCCTGGCGTTCGCGCGTTGGCTGACCCGCCCCGACCATCCCCTCACCGCCCGAGTCATGGTCAACCGCATCTGGAAACATCATTTCAGTCAGGGAATCGTTCGTACAACAGAGGATTTTGGTGTGTTCGGGACGCCTCCCTCGCATCCGGATTTGTTGGAATGGCTGGCTGTCGAGTTCGTGCGCCGGGGTTGGCGGATCAAACAGTTGCATCGCTTGATCATGACGTCGCGGACCTACCGCCAATCGTCGGCCGTATCCGCGCAAGCGCAGCGCGTAGACCCTGACAACGAACTGCTCTCGCGCATGCCGCTTCGCCGCCTCGAGGCGGAAGCGATTCGTGATGCATTGCTGTTTGTCGCGGGCAGGCTGGACCGCACAGCCGGTGGGCCGGCCGATCCGGTGCTGGCTCGGCCCGATGGGTTAGTGACCTCCCGGCCTCGCACGGGAGGCAACTCGGTTGTGCCAGCTAGTGCGGGTAGTGAAAGTTGGCGACGGAGTATCTACGTATTGCAACGCCGAACACAGCCATTGACGATTCTGGAGAATTTTGACTTGCCGACGATGAATCCGAATTGTACGAACCGGATCGAGTCGACCGTGGTCCCGCAAGCCCTGCACCTGCTCAATAACCAGCTGATTCATCGTCTGGCGGCTGGTTTTGCGGACCGTGTATTGGAGGAGGTCGGAACCGCCCGCGGGCCGCAGGTGGAACGTGTTTACCGATTGGCTTTCGGGCGCCGCCCGACGCCAGCTGAAACAACGCGAGCGGTTGCCTTGTTGCAGCAACTCGCCGACCAGTGGAGGCGACAGCAGGTTGATGACCCTGCGGGGAGCGCGGAAGTTGCTGTGAATGTGGACCGTCGTGCGCTGGCCAATCTCTGTCATGCCATTATGAATTCTGCCGAGTTTATCCATGTCGATTGAATCCGTATCGATGGAAAGGTGTCACCTGGTTCCGGCACAGACCACGTCACGACGCAGCTTCCTGGAAACCGTCAGTGGGGGACTGTACGGTTCAGCTCTGTTGTCGTTGTTGCAGTCAGAGCAGACGCCGGCGGCACCGCAGGGTGAGTTGCTCCAGTTGACTGGTGAAGGCGAGTCAAGGACGCACCACGCACCCCGAGCGCAGGCGGTGATCCAGCTGTTCATGAATGGTGGGCCGAGCCAGATGGACCTGTTTGATCCCAAGCCAGAGCTGGATCGGCAACACGGCACGCCGTACTTTCACAAGATCGCCGGCGAAGTGGAATTTCCCGAGGCGGCTGGCGCGCTGATGCGCAGCCCTTTCGAATTCAAGCAACATGGCCAGTGCGGTATGTGGGTCAGCGAGGCGATGCCTCACCTGGCGCAATGTGTGGACGATATCGCGTTCATCCGCTCGATGCACACCACGAATCTGACCCATGAACTGGCTTTGTTCAAGATTCACTGCGGTCGCATGTTACCGGGGTTGCCGTCACTGGGTGCNTGGGTCACGTATGGTTTGGGCACCGAGAACGAGGATTTGCCAGCCTATGTTGTTCTGGATGACCCTCAAGGNCTCCCTGTCAATGCGATTCAAAGCTGGCAGTCTGGTTTTCTGCCTCCGNAANACCAGGGNACCCGTTTTCGCGCTANTGGCACCCCGATTCTNAACTTGCAGCGTGAGTTTTCGGAGCCGGTCACTGTCACGCAGGCCGAGCGCGCGTTCATCAACGAAATCGATGAGCGGCACCGGCGCCAACGCAGCGGGCAGCCACGCCTCGCGGCGCGGATCGCCAGTTATCGTTTGGCCGCACGGATGCAACTGGCGGCGACCGATGCACTGGATCTGGGGCAGGAAGATATACAGACCCAGGCGATGTACGGTATTGGGCAAGGGGAAAGTGATTCCTATGGCCGTCGTTGCCTGATTGCTCGTCGACTTGTCGAGCGTGGTGTCCGCTTTGTGCAGCTCTATATCAATGGTCAGATTTGGGACAATCACTCGAATCTCAAGTCGGGGCTGGAGTCATGTTGTCGTCGCACGGACAAGCCGGTAGCCGCGCTCTTGCAGGATCTCAAACAGCGAGGACTGTTAGACACGACACTGGTTTGTTGGGGTGGCGAAATGGGACGTCTGCCGATTGCCCAGTTGGCCGCGGGCGGCGACGGCCGTGATCACAACAAGAATGCGTTTACACTCTGGATGGCGGGCGGCGGAGTGAAGGGTGGAACCGTCCACGGCAGCACCGATGACCTGGGTCTGGCCGCGGTCGAGGATCGTGTCAGCGTCCCGGATTGGCATGCCACGATCCTTCACCTGCTGGGACTCGATCACGAGCAACTGGTCTTCCCGCGCAACGGCTTGGAAGAACGATTAACGGGCGTTTTTGAGCCGCGCGTGGTGCGTGAAGTACTTGTCTGACCATGGAATAAACGACAAAGGAAACGCAGGATGAGCGACGACCAACGGCAA
The DNA here is from genome assembly GCA_002724245.1 of Planctomycetaceae bacterium. GTDB lineage: Bacteria > Planctomycetota > Planctomycetia > Pirellulales > Pirellulaceae > UBA9264. The sequence goes on along the minus strand of PBOG01000037.1, from coordinate 3,154 downwards.
ATCCATCGACGAGGACTCCTACAAGCAACTGGCGCAGTCACCGCTGCCGGGCTACTGACGGTGCCCGCTGCCGCCCAGGTTGCCGGTGCCGAGATTGCCGGCGCCCAGCCGGCTGGTAGCATCCGGCCTCCGCTGCGGATTGCGGCGGAACCATTATCACAAGCGCTTTTGAATGCCATCCGTATTACCCCGCGGGTCAACCACGACCCCTTTCCTGCCTACGCCGACACCTATTTGCCATTTGCCATGGCGCAAAGTAACGAGGTAACTCGCAGCGGCCGTGTCTGGACGGCTTGGATCGGTGGTGAGGACGGTCCGGTCGCCTATCTGCTGGCGTCCTACAGCGACGATCACGGCCAGAGCTGGCGGCAGCCAGTGTTCGTCATTGATCCCGCTGCCTATGGACTTCCCATGGGTACACGGGTCGGTTGCTTCTGGTGCGATCCATTGGGACGGCTCTGGCTGTTCTTCAAGCAGTCGTGTTCGCATTTCGACGGAAGCTGCAGTAACTGGTACATCCGCTGTGACCAGCCCGATGCCGAAACGCCGGTGTGGTCCGAGCCGACTTACGTCAGCTTCGGTGCTTCGATCACCAAGCCGATCGTGCGCCAGAACGGTGAGTGGCTGTTACCCGTTTCGCTCTGGGAACGTTGGCACATTGGCAAGCCCTTCCAGTACTGCTACCACGAACTCGACGCTGTGCGGGGTGCGAACGTGTTTTTATCGGATGACGAGGGGGTTCATTGGCGCTACTGCGGAGGACACATCTTCAACGATAGTTGCTTCAACGAACATTCCGTGATCGAGCTGACCGACTGTCGATTGTGGATGCTGTCGCGCTGCCACAAGGAAATCGCACAGAGTTTCTCCGAGAATGGGGGCCGCGCGTGGGGGCCTCAGTCAACGGCATTCCCGCATGCCAATGCGAAGTGTGTGGCGCGACGACTGCAGTCTGGCCAGATCCTGTTGATCAAACACGGCAAGGATTTTGTCAATCGGACCGGTCGCTGGGACTTGACCGCGTTTCTTTCCAGCGATGACGGAGAGACCTGGAAAGGCGGGCTGTTATTGGACGAACGTCGAGGTGGGACGGGAGTATCTTATCCGGACATTGCCCAGGCTCCCGACGGGACCATCTATGTGCACTACGACCGCGGTCGGACAACGCATGCGGAGATCCTCTTCGCTCGTTTCCGGGATGAAGACGTTCTGGCGGGTAAACTGGTGTCGTCGGATGCCGTTTTGAAGAACATCGTCAAGGACAAGAACGGGATGCGGGGCGCCTCAGCTTAGCGTGTCGGCGGCAACAACACTTCTGTGCAACCGTGTTAGCGTCCGTTGCGACCTGATGGCGACAGCAAAACAGACATCGAGATCGCTGGGCTCAAGGCACGAATCGAAATGAGTAGAGATCGGCGTCTTGGACCTCGAACCGAACACGTACCGGCTGGGCGGAAAATGGACCGTTGCCATCGGTGTTCCAGGTGACCAGTCTGGCGATTTCATCACCTTGCAATGGGTCGCAGTCGGCTGCCGAGAAATGGGCCAGTGGCTGGCCTGTGGCATCCTGGATTTCGACCCGTACGTGGCCACCGGGTCGGGCCAGGTAGTTGATTTCGAGTTTTCCGCCACCCACTTGCAGTGGCGGGGTCGTGAGTTGCCCTCCCTGGGGGCCACCGCGCAGCGCCACGAAGCCGTCGACCCGATAGGTGAAACGCCGCAGCCGTGTGTCGGGACCACGGAGGTAATCCTCGGAGGCGTAGACCGAGTATTCACGGTCATTGCCGGGAGTGGCGATGAGTCCCCAGGCCATGTAATTGCTGCGATTGCCCTTGCGGTCTTGCGGCGCGTCTTCCGAGATAACCGCCCCGGGCCACCGCTTGAACCGACGTCCGTCGCGACTGGACATCAGGATCGGCTCGACACGACTGTTCTGGTCAGGTAGCAGACGGGTGGGAAAGCCGATCAGGATTTGCGGCGCGCGGGGATAAGACATGACCGCGTTGGTGTAGAGGTGTTGCGGACCAATAGCATCGTCGAATTCGAGTAACACCGGCTCAGTCCAGCTGGTCCAGTTCAAGAAATTCTTCGAGGTGCCGGTCATGATGGAACGGAAACCGGGGCGTGCGGCGAGGCCGCCCAGAATCAATTCGCCGGCGGGATTCCGATAAAAGCGAATGCGGTGAAATTCGCGGTACAGACCGGCGTGTGCGTCCCAGAACGCGGTATTCTGCGAATCGAAATCACCGCGGGTGAGGAGCGGGCCGTCACTGATTGTCCAGTGGATGCCATCGGGCGACTTGTAAGAGAAGGCGGTCATTTCACTTTGTGCCGCATAATAAGGGGTGCCGGTTCGGTGGACCTGTCCGAGCGCCTTGTAGCGGGCCTCAGGAGGGCAGGCAGGGTTGGTGTCTTTGAAGGGAGTAAAGCTGCCGGTGCCCGCACCGTCCCAGACTATGTTGTTCGCTTTTGATCCCGCGAATTCGTAGAGCCCCAGGTTGGGTTTTGTCCAGTGGATCCCGTCTTTGCTCTCGGCGTAACACGTCACCTGGCGGTGTGTCTGAGCGCGTTTTTCGGGATCGTAGTGTGAGCCACGGTAATACAGACGCACGATCGCCTCGCCGGCCGCGTTGGTGTCCGTGAACACGGTGTAGTAGGCACACGTGTTTCCCTCCCACGGTGCGCCGGTGACCAGGGCCACTTTTTGCGGCACTGGTTGTTGGAGGGCCAGCTGCGCGTCGCCGCTGATTTTCTCGATGACGTGGTTATCGAGAAACAGCTCGCGGTTGGAACCGATGGCGATGGGGTCGGCCGCTACGGAAGCCGGTGCCAGACCGCCGGTCATTCCCACCAGCAGCAGAAAACTCAGCAGGCGTTTCATGTGCATCACCCCTTTGGTCGTGTCAATCGGGAAGACACTAATATAAAGTCTGTCAGGCGACCGCGTGTCAGGCGGCAGAGAAAAAAGCGGTTGAAATTGATGGGGGAGGAGTGATCCTAGCTGTGGCATTCTGTTTGCCAATGAACGTGAACCGCCGCCGTCGCAGGCAGGTGGCGGACGAATTGAGAACGCCAACCTACTGAAGTCGCTAGAATCATGTCTTCGAATGAAACGCCCGGCGTACAGGCCAGTTACGTACAGACCTGTCAAACA
>PBOG01000036.1 GCA_002724245.1 Planctomycetaceae bacterium | reverse complement strand
GCTGGCCGCCTGGCTGCTGTTCGACCAGTCTAATTATGCGGGCGAGGACACCCTGATCAGTACTGCGGATACGGTCAAGCTGGCGCTGCGTAACTTGGCAGGCTCGCTCTTTCTCACCAAATTGGCCAGCGAACCCCTCAAGGGCATGTTTGAGAGCAAACAGCGGAAAGGTGGCAGTGAATTGGTGGGCGAGGGTTGTGAGATCTGCAGCCATCATGCGGACGAACAGTTCGGCCAGGCCCGCTTCCAGACCGAGGGGGCTCCCTTGCTGCTGAGCGTGCGTACGAATGGAGAAAATATGAAAAAGAGGGACATTGGGAAAATTGTAAGCTATGATGAATTGACAAGCGTTTATGTGATTGAAGCCACTTAGGATACGCCAAGCAATAGATTTTGAGGAGCGCGACGATGGGCAGCACAATACAATTGGTTGGAATTGGAATCGGAGTTGCGGTTGGTTTAGCCGTTTTCTGTGGTATTGCTCTGTCGCGCTTCTTTCGGAAGGTCGGACCCGAAGAGGCACTGGTCCGTTCGGGGTGGGGCGGGATGCAAGCTAAATCTGGTGCCTCAGGCGGTATCTGGGTTATTCCTATTCTCCACCAAATTGATCGAATGGATCTTACGGTAAAGCGGATCGAGATTACCCGCAAAGGCCAGAACGGCCTGATCTGTCGAGATAACATTCGGGCCGATATTGAAGTCGTGTTCTTCGTGCGGGTGAGTAACTCCACCAAGGAAATCCAGGAAGTTGCCGAGGCGATCGGCTGCCAACGGGCCTCCACGCGGGAAACGCTGGTCGAACTGTTTGATGCCAAATTCTCCGAAGCCCTCAAGACGAGCGGCAAGAAATTCGATTTTGCCGACCTCTATACCGAGCGGGACAAGTTCAAGTCAGACATCGTTGATGTCATCGGCAGTGATCTTAATGGTTATCAATTGGATGACTGTGCTATCGATTATCTGGAACAAACTCCGCTGGAGATGCTCAGTCCCAGCAATATCCTCGACGCCGAGGGGATCAAAAAGATTACCGAGTTGACTGCGGCCGAGAAGGTTCAGGAAAACAACTTCACGCGGGAAAAAGAAAAGACTCTTAAGCGCCAGGATGTGGAGGCGGACGAAGTCAAATACGAACTGGAAAAGCAGCGCGTCGCTGCCAAGGAAAAGCAAGAGCGGGAAATTGCCGAGGTGACGGCCCGCGAACAGGCGCAGGCCCTCAAGGTCAAGGAAGAAGAGCGTCTGAAGGCCGAGGAAGCCCGCATCTCTACCGCTGAATCGGTTGGCGTGGCCGAAGAGAACAAGAACCGGCAGATCATTGTGGCTGTCAAGAACAAAGAGCGCACCAACGCCGTGGAAACGGAACGTGTGGAGCGCGATCGACAGCTGGAAGTCACCGAGCGTGAACGCTTGGTCGGTGTGGCCCAGGTCGAAAAAGACAAAGCGATGGAAGTCGTCGAACGCGAAAAGCAAGAAGTCATTCGCGAGCGCGTGGTGGTCGAACGGGGTACCGTCGAAGAACGCGAAAAGATTAAAGATACCGAGGCCTTCTACGGTGCCGATCGGCAGAAGAAAGTGGCTATAGTCAGTGCCGAAGAGAAAGCCCAGGAAGCCTTGGTGACCGAGGTCAAGGCGGCCGAGGCATCCAAGCAATCGGCCTCGCTGTTGGCAGAAAAGACCGTGATCGAAGCCGAAGCGGCCCGCGCGGCATCGGAAAAAGAAATGCAGGCCACCAAGATGTTGGCCGAAGCCCGTACAGCCGAGTCGGCGGCCGAAGGTCTGGCCGAAGCCCAGGTGATTACCGCCAAAGCGGATGCCCAACAGAAAGAGGGTAGTGCGCAGGCCGTGGTCATTGAAAAGAAAGCGGTGGCGGCGGCCACCGGGACCGAGGCGCAAGCGGTGGCGGAAGCCAAGGGAAAAGAGGCCCTGGCGACGGCAATCCAGAAAGAGGGTACGGCCGAAGCGACGGTGATCCAGCGCAAAGCCGAAGCGTCAGCCAAGGGAAAAGAAGCCAACGCGGTGGCTGTCGAGAAAGAGGGTACGGCCGAAGCGACTGTGATGCAGCTCAAGTACACCAGCGAAGCGAAGGGGATCGAGGACAAGGCCGAGGCGATGAAGTTGTTCGACGGCGTGGGCCGCGAGCACGAGGAATTCAAGCTGCGGCTGAACAAAGACAAGGAAATCGAAATCGCTGGCATCAACGCCCAGACCAAAATCGCCTCCGATCAGTCGGAACTCGTCGGCGAAGCCTTGAAGTCGGCCCGCATTGATATCGTGGGTGGCGAGACGGACTTCTTTGACAAGATCGTCGACTCCGTCAAGAGTGGTAAAGCGGTCGACCACTTGGTCCACAGCAGCCAGACTTTGACCGATGTCAAGAATACGTTCTTCAACGGTAATCCGGAGTATTTCCAGCAGAAACTGCAATCGCTGGTCGGGCAATTTGATCTCAGTACCGACGATGTGAAAGATCTCTCGGTGGCGGCACTGATCTATCGCATGCTCGATCTGACCAACAGTAATGAAACGCGCGGTGAATTGCGTCGCCTGTTAGGCAGCGTGACTTCACTCGGGATCTCAGATCAGAGTGCCCTATCGGCGCTCAAACTGAAAAACGACAAGAATAGCGGTTAGTAAGGTCTCCCCGCGCAGCCACACCGTGGTTGCGCGGCGGGGTTCTTTGCGGTGTCGGGGCTGTCTACCCCGGCAAGAACTAGTCGTTTCCAGCCGTTTCGTCGGGGCGTCGTAGAGCAATGGCTCAAGCAGAACTGGAAAACTCAGCGGCCGAATCGGGCCCATCGCAGGAACTCGAAGGCGGTACCTACGAAATTATTCGTAACCGTCTCAACGGGCACGGTCAGGAACTGCGCTCGCGGCTCGATCAACTCAACGAAGGCCGTAAAGAGGTCTTTGGGTCGATCGAAACGACCCTGTTGGGGACCGAGCGGATTACCACGCCGCACAACTGTGTGCCGCGCGACCTGGTNGCNATCGGTACCAGGTTTCTCTTTGGGTACAACGTNTTNCTGGGACTGAAAAGCGAAACCCATCTGACGGATGTGTTTGGNATNTACTCGTTTGACCCGGAGGAGCGGGCGTTCCATGAGCAACCGCTGGACTGGTTCGAGGANGANCGCTTCCAGAAAGANTTCNCCGANCTNTTTCGCTATTACAAAGACGCCAAGTTNGCCAAGTTCTTTGTNTCNGGTCCGCANGTTTACTTTGTGTTTCGNGTCGGTCAGAACATCAGCGATATCAAGGTTTTCAAGTGGGTNGTCCGCGGNGATGNNCTGGTTTATGTGGATGCCCGNAGCGAGCACGAGTTNANCTACCCGTCNCAGCACGAATTCAGCTGGACACGGGCCACCCGCGATATGCATCANGAGGGCAAGTATCCGCACATTTCGATCGANGACCGNGTCTTTGTCGAGACGGTGGGCGGTGACCTCACGATCAAGATCGAAGACAATACTGACAGTGGTGAAGGCCTCTACAGTGAACCGGTGGAAGAGCCGGACCAGACACTCGACGATGCGGAAATCCGTTATGCGATTGTCGGTAACCTGGTGCTGCTGCGGATTCGACCCTACCAGGAATCGCAGGCCCGCTACATTGTCTACAACGAGAAGATCGAACAGGCCCGGCGACTGGATACGATCGAACAGGCCTGCGTCTTGCTGCCTGACGACCATGGCCTGATCTTTGCTGACGGCTATTACTTGCAGAACGGCGAGTGCAAGACCTTCGAGACCAATCTCTCCGATATGGTCTTCGAAAAACGGCTGGCTTCGCCCAACGGTGAAGACTTTCTCTATATCTTCTACAACCGCGAGAGCGGTACCTATGTTCACCTGCGGTACAACCTCATTCAGCAAAAGGTCGATACGCCGGTCATCTGTAACGGGGCGACGTTTTTTGAAGCCGGCGAAATGGTCTGTTTCCGAGCGCAGGAAGAGCCGCAAAAACATCACGCACTGCAGATCTGGCAGACACAGTACACCGACCCCGACCATGTACCGGAAAGCAATACCGATTCATTGCTCTACAAGATCGGGAACAAAGATATTGTCCGCGGCATGGCAGAGTGCCATGAGATTCTGGGTCTGATCGAGAAGGAAGACAGCTACGCCAATCTCTACCTCGATCTGGTGAAAGCTGCCGGTGATGTGCTCGACGCCTTTTTCTGGGTCAGCAAGCCAGAGACGTTCCGGATCGACGAACCCCTGCTGGAGATCAAGAACGCCGCGACCGCGGCGGTCGATGAATTCGACAAAGTGGTGCGCGTCAAGCGCAATACGGCGGAACAATCGGCGCGGGTGGAAAAACAAACCGCAGAGATCATCACCGACGTCAATCACCGACGCTTCGATCACATCAATGACTTTGTGCAATCGCTGGGTGATCTGCGCCGGATTCGGGGTGATATCATTTCGCTTCGCGATCTGCGGTATATCGACGAAGCTCTGGTGGAAAAGCTAGAGACCGAAGTCGCCGAATACGCCGACAAACTGGCGCACCGCTGTGTACAGTTTTTGCTCGATCCGGCTGCGCTCAACCCTTACCAGGAGCGGGTCAGCGGACAGGCCGATCAGATCGAAGGATTGACCAAGGTCACCGATGCTAAGCAACTGGAAGAGGATATCGCCACCAGTGCTGCCGATCTGGAGATGCTGATTGAAATCGTCAGCAACTTGAAGATCGATGACGCCACCCACCGCACCACGATCATCGATAACATTTCGGCCATTTTTGCCACGGTCAATACGGCCCGTGCCGCCCTCAAGAACAAAACCCGTGATCTGATGTCGGTCGAGGGTGTGGCCGAATTCAATTCGCAGATGAAGTTGCTCAACCAGAGCGTCGTCAATTACCTCGACATCTGTGATACGCCGGAGAAATGCGACGAGTTTCTCACCAAGGTGATGATTCAGCTGGAAGAACTCGAGGGGCGTTTCGCCGAGTTCGATGAATTCGTACTACAGCTCACTGAGAAGCGGGAGGAGATCTATAACGCGTTTGAGACCCGCAAGCTGCAGCTCGTGGAGGCGCGGAACAAGCGTGCCAACTCGCTGATGAAGGCGGCGGAACGGATTCTTAACGGCATCAAGACACGCGTCGATAGCCTGGAATCGATCAACGACATCAATGGTTATTTCGCCTCGGATCTGATGATCGACAAGGTCCGCGATCTCGTCTCTGAGCTGACGGAGCTGGATGATACCGTCAAGGTGGACGACATCCAGAGTCGGTTGAAGACGGTGCGCGAAGACGCGGTGCGGCAACTCAAGGATCGCCAGGAATTATTTGTTGGTGGCGAGAATGCCATTCAGCTGGGCCAGCATCGGTTCTCGGTGAATGTGCAGCCGCTCGATTTGACCACCGTGCTGCGTGATGAGGCAATGTGTTTGCATCTCACGGGGACCAATTTTTTTGAGGTGATGCAAGACCAGGAACTGAACGACTCGCGGCATGTTTGGGACCAGGAAGTAATCAGTGAAAACCGGGATGTGTACCGGGCTGAGTACCTTAGCTACTGTATGTTCCGTGCGGTTACGGCGGGTGTGGGCGATAATCTGGAAGAACTGATTCCCGATCCTGCAGCGCTCTCGGAGATGTCGGTCGAACAGATTGCGGCCGAGGTGGGGCGGTTCATGGGGCCGCGCTACACCGAGGCTTATTCCAAGGGTGTCCACGATCACGACGCGGCCAAAATCGTGCACGCGCTGCTATCGATGAATAATTCGATCGGGCTGCTGCGGTACAACACCCGCGCCCGCGCGTTGGCATCCGTGTTCTGGCAACAGTTTAACGAGAAGCAGCAAAAAGACTTGATGCAAGCCAAGCTGACCGGGTTTGGATCGATCACCGAGGTCTTTCCCGACACCGACAAACAGGCTGCCTACGTGGCAGAATTGGCGGGCTGGATTGGGACCTTTGTCGAGCAGACTGGTATTTTTCCCGCAGCCTTGGTTGAAGAGGCGGCCGAGTACCTGTTTTACGAAATGCTGGATGGTCGCGGATTTGTGATCAGCCGTACGGCAGCTGACCTGTACGACAGTTTTGAGTCGCATTTGCGCAGTACTGGCCACGAACAGAAAGTGGTCGATTCGCTGGATTCGGTCCGCAAAGATCCGGTAGCCGGATTTGTACTGGCGCGGAACTGGGTGAAAGGCTTTGTGCAGGGTCTGAATGGTCAGGCGGCCGCCACTGACGTGGACTATATCGATGAAGTCGCCCTCTATCTGCGGGCCGGGAAGCTGGACCATACGACGGTGGTAGATGCCCGCGTACAGCAGGACCTGGAGGGGCTGGTTGGCGGCCACAGTGTGATCCAAAAGGGCGGTTATCGCCTGAATTTCAACCGCTTCATGCAGAAACTGAACGACTACCAGCACCAGGTGGTACCCCGGTACCGGCGTTATATCGAACGCAAGAAGGAGCTGGTCGACGAGGCCCGTGACGATATGCGACTGGAAGAATTCCGGCCGCGCGTGCTGACCTCGTTCGTCCGTAACAAGTTGATCGATGAAGTCTACCTGCCCCTGATTGGTGACAACCTGGCCAAGCAGATCGGCGTGGTGGGTGAGGGCAAGCGGACCGACTTGATGGGCTTGCTACTACTCGTATCGCCTCCTGGATACGGTAAGACCACGCTGATGGAGTACATCTCTAATCGGCTGGGAATTATCTTCATGAAAATCAACGGTCCGGCGATTGGACATCATGTCACATCGCTGGATCCCACGGAGGCGCCAAACGCCGGTGCCCGTGAAGAAGTCGAGAAACTGAATCTCGCGTTGGAGATGGGCGACAACGTGATGATTTACCTCGATGACATTCAGCACTGTAATCCAGAACTGCTGCAGAAGTTTATTTCGCTCTGTGACGCGCAGCGGAAGATTGAGGGTGTTTATAAGGGACAAACCCGAACGTACGACCTGCGGGGCCGGAAAGTGGTCGTGGTGATGGCCGGGAACCCGTACACCGAAAGCGGTGAGAAGTTCCAGATTCCAGACATGCTCTCCAACCGTGCGGACGTCTACAACCTGGGTGAAATTATTGGTGACACGGCCGACGCCTTTGAGATGAGTTATCTGGAAAACTGCCTGACGTCTAATCCCGTGCTCAGTAAATTGGCTAGTCGCAGCCAGCAGGATGTGTACGCGATCATCAAGATGGCCAGTCAGGATTCCCGTGAGGGAATCGAAATGGAAGGGAACTACTCGGTTGAAGAGTTGAATGAACTGGTGGCCACGATGAAAAAGCTGGCCACGGTGCGCGATGTGATTCTTAAGGTAAACCGGGAATACATTCGCAGTGCTGCCCAGGCCGACGAGTACCGTACCGAGCCGCCTTTCAAACTACAGGGGTCGTACCGGAATATGAACCGCATCGCCGAGAAGGTGGTGTCGATCATGAATGATGAGGAACTGGAGACCCTGATTGTCAGCAATTACGAGAATGATTCGCAGACCCTGACCAGTGACAACGAAGCCAATATGCTCAAGTTCCGGGAGCTGATGGGGATTCTCA
>PBOG01000035.1 GCA_002724245.1 Planctomycetaceae bacterium | reverse complement strand
TTCCAACTCGAAATGCGGAACGCCGTAGAAAAATTTGGCATCAAGAATCCTCGTTATCTCCGCAAGACTATTTTCAAGGTGCAATCTTCCGGATCCGGGTTTCTATTCAAGGTCGTTAACCAGATCCGTCGCGATCTTCCCACCTAATTTCAAGCACCCAAACTAACGCAGAGCTCGCGTACCGCTCCGCCGTCTGCTGCATTTAGAACACTGACTGAGAGCAATTATGGACACCGTTTTTAAAGTACTTGGTTACGCAATCTACACCGGGTTGGGCGTGATTGCCTTGTGGGGCATCTATTGCATCGTGCAGGTCTGGAGACGCGTCGCACAGAAGCAATACAAGACAGAGGGAGAACAAGACGAATTCCTGGACGCCGTCGAAGACCCGCTGTTACAAGGCCAGTTTGATGCTGCTGTCGAATTGTGCATGGACAAACAACAGGCGATGCCGCAACTCGCGAAGTTGGCCCTAGTCAATCGCAAAGTCGGTTATCAGCGAGTACGTCAATTGGTTCTTGATCGGTTCCAGCGCGATGTCCTGGCCGATTTGGAATATCGTTTGAGTTGGGTCAACACTGTCGTCAAAAGCGCTCCGATGCTGGGCTTGCTGGGAACGGTGGTCGGTATGATGGGCGCATTCCTGACACTCTCCACCAACAAGAATGTCGATCCAACCCAACTGGCAGGTGACATCAATGTAGCTCTTCGTACAACAGCCTGCGGGCTGGCGATTGCAATTCCCCTGATTGTGATGATGTCCAGCGTCAATATCCGGATACGTAAAATGGAGGATCTGGTCTCGTCAGGTCTCACCCGTTTTCTGGATGCATACCGACAGGGTTTAGCGAAAAAAGCTCGGGGGAAATAACGCATGGCCACAGCCCAAACTGCGGTACAGGAAGCGGAAGAACTGCCGATTTCTGTAGCCAACAGGAAACGGGAAGAAGGTGACCTGGACATCACTCCAATGATCGATATCACCTTTCTACTGCTGATCTTTTTCCTGGTGTCTTCGAAAATGGATCAAGACGCCGCAGTCGATTTGCCGCCCGCCAAAAATGGGATGAATGTTGTCAATAATCAGTCGGTCATGATCATCCTTCGCAAAGGCGAGGACCGCCGGGCACTCATCAGCACTGGTGCTGGGCGTGAATTCCCTCTTTCCAACGGCCTGGAAGCGCAAGAAGAGGAAATTGCGAAGTACGTCGAGGAAGAACTCCGTCCCGGGAACAAGAAGTTCAGCATCATTATTAAGGCTGAGAAAGAAGTCAGCCACGGTGAAGTTTCGCGTGTCACAAAAGCAGCAGGAAAAAGCGCTAGTGATGCAATCCAGCTGCATCTCGCCGTAATGGAGACTCATTAGGATTCCCGTGAACGTTCAGTTCCAATGCCCATCCTGTGCCAGCGTGCGCAGCGTCAACAGTCGTCTCCTGGGACATCGCATCCGGTGCCCGGATTGTGACCAGTTCGTAGACATTCCTGCCGCAACCGAAGTGGAAGATGCGCTCGATACCGCGCCGCACCGAGCTGCCGATCAATCGGCAGCAAATGTGTCGACTGATTCAGCTGGGGATGGACACACGGCCAAGACGCGTCGAGCTCCCAAGTCGGCTGCAGCACCCCAGGAAGAAGCGATTGACGACGCGGTTCAATTTGGTTCATCTGGCCACGACGAGTCAGAAATGGACATGACACCGATGGTGGATGTGACATTCCTGTTACTCATTTTCTTCATGGTGACAGCAGCGTTTAGCATGCAGAAAGCACTCGAAGTACCAAAACCGAAAGAAGATCAGGCGAGCACCAATACGGTCGAAGAAGAACAGGACGAAGATGCTGTCACGGTAGAAGTGGATGAATTTGACTCGTTTCATGTCATCACCAGTGATGATGAAGCGGAGGCGCCGAGTCGACACGAACTTCTCGTGCAGCTGAGGGTTGCGCGTGAAGGGACAGGCGATGGCACTGAACCTCCCAGCAAACTGATTGTCAAAGCACATGAGGATTGCACACATGAACGCGTCGTTATCGCGTTGGACGCCGGCGCTGAAACAGGGTTCCAGCAGGTCCAATTGATGACAATTACGGAAGATGAATAAATGGCAGCGAGGGCGCGTCCGCAATGTTGAGAATTGCCCTCGTTTGAGCCAGAACACAACAAACAACTCAAACTGATTAGCGTTGATTACAGATCGAATTAACACGAACACGCACAGTGGGCGTGTTGAGAAATAATTGGCAAGGGAGCTGAGTATGCTCGGCAAGCGGTTCTTGGACCATCTCGAAGAACGGGGGTTACTTGACGAAAAAATCATCAAGAATCTGCGTCAGCAGTTGGCTGAACGAGGTAACAGAGTCACCCCGGAGATGATCGCTAACAGGTTGGTAATAAAGGGGCATCTCACCAAGTACCAGGCCAAGAAGCTGGTTGCAGAAGTGAGCACCGCGGCCGAGCAGGAAAAGGAAGAAAAGGCCCGCGCAAAAGAAACAGTGGTTGAAAGCCACAATCCATCGACCGACGAACTCCTGCTCGTAGATGACGAAGAAGAAATCGTTGCCATGGAGGCCGTCGATGAAGAAGAAACAGATTCGCAACTAGCCGGCGGACTAACCCCTCTGGACAACGACTCTGAGTTGACCCCGCTGCCTGGCAACGAGCCAGAGTTAACTCCACAGACCGCGCCAATTTCAAATGACCCACTGGGGGTTGGCGGAATTGCCAATGACCCCTTGGCGGATCCTCTTGGACTTGAATCCGAGGTCACCGCTGCACCAACGGGTTACGCACCGACAACGGAAACGCCGGCGGCACCCAAACAAAATAAATGGGGATCCAAGCTGTTCATCGGTGGTCTCGGTGGCCTGCTGTTACTGACGATGACACTGGTCACTTTGATGTGGGTACTCAATACCGGTAGCGGTGACGAGTTATTCGGCGAAGCAGAGGCAGACTACGATCTGGGTTCGTACAGTAATGCGATCGAGAAGTACACGGCTTACCTGGAAGACTATTCGAGCCATGTCGATGTCAGCAAAGCCAGGGTGCACATGAACTTTGCACAAATCCGTGTCGCCGCGCAGGGAAAAGCAGTCCCTAGTGAAGGACTCGATGCCGCGGAAAAACTCCTGCTTGCAGTCAAAGAAGAAGAAGCTTTTGGTAATTACCGCAGTGAATTAGCTACGCTACTCACCCAGGATATGGCACAGAAATTTGCCACGGCTGCCAAAGCCGCAGCTGACATTGACGAGAAACGCCGCCTGCTGGAACTCGGCGATCGATCGATGAAGTTAGTCGACAACCCGGAATACGTAACGACCAGTGACAAGGGCAAGGTGGGCGCGAATTTACGCAAGATTCTAGAAGACTTTGCCGAAGTCAGACGCGACATCGAGCGCGACAAGACGCTTGAGGAAACGCAAACGCTAATCAGTGACGCTCTGTCCAAAAGCGACACCCTTAAAGCCTTCCAGTATCGCGCTGAATTATTAGACAAATACCCCTCCCTTGAAAGCGACGAACGCATTCGAAAAACGACCGCGGATATCGCGGAACGGGAAAGTGATTTAGTAGAGGTTGTCGAAGACCCACTCGAACCAACAACGGAAGATATCCAGGACAACTCCGTCATCCTGGCGAGTAATGAGGGCGACGAAATTCCCGGAGTCCGCGATGACGATATCCTACCTGTCCAAGCCAACGGAACCGTCTACGGGCTGCAAGCCAAGACTGGGCGTGTCCTCTGGCAACGCAAAGTGGGACAGGACCACAGTTTCCTGCCCACTGGCATCTCCACCGAACCAGGCGCTGACACGGTATTTGTTGATAGCCGCAGCAATGCGATAGTGCGGGTACGGTCCCAGGATGGCGCGCTTGTCTGGCGCATCCAGATAGATGAACCCTTCTACCCCATTTTCAGGAACAAACGCGTCGCCATCGCTACGGAATCCGGAAAGTTAATGGAGTTGAACCTGGAGACCGGACAAATTGATCGTCATGCGAAATTGCCACAAACTTTACGTGTGGGGCCAGCTTTTGACGCAACACGTCCTGTCTTGTTTCAGGCAGGAGAGCATTCCACGATCTATATCGTCGATTCAAACACTCTGGAATGTAATGAAGTTTACTATCTAGGGCACCAAAAGGGCGCCGTCTCTATAGCGCCAACATTGGCCGTCGGTATGCTGTTCATTGTGGACAACTACCGCAAAGACGAATGCAGAATCCACGTTCTGCGATCAACCCCGGATGGCAAAGAGCCCAAACAGGCCATGGATCCTATTCGCATCAAGGGGAACATTGTTGCTCCACCTATCGTTGACCGCCGGCGAATTTTGTTTGTCAGCGATATCCGCGGCATCCACCTGTTTGAAGTTGAGCCCAGCGCTGACCCACCCGTCCAGCCAGTCGTGACTGGGATTCCGACTTCGAACAATAAACGTGTGCACTCGATTCCCCTGATTTATGAAACAAGCCTGTTTGTCGCCGATGACCGACTTGCCAAGTACGAACTCAGGGAGACGACCAGCGAACTACTGTTAGAGTGGGCTGTGAATCAAAACAGCACCTTTCAAGGAAATCTGCACCGTGTCGGAGCAGCTATTGTCAGCCAACGGCAACGACAGGATGGTGGGGCAACCGTTACTGCAGCTGATATCAACGATGGTCAGAAAGTTATTTGGACAACCAAATTAGGCCAGGCCGCGGCACAAACGTCCCAGTCTTTCCAAGACTCTGGCCTGGCTGTAATCAGTTCCTCCGGAGACTTGTTTTCGATTGCAAAGCAGCAATTTGAGAGTGGCGCGGTGGTGGAACCAATCCAGCGAGTTGACGCGAAAGTTCCCTATGTGTTCAGCCAGGCACTCAATCTATCTGAGCAGCGGGTTGCGTTGATCGATACCATCCAGGGCCACGCGGCGGTCTACGATCTCTCCAAGGCAACAGTCCCGCCACAACTCATTTCTTTTCGGGACGCACAGAACCCGCATGAAAATGTACAAGCGGCAATATTTGCTGACGCACTATTAGTCCCTCGGGACTCCGGCGCGATCAGCCTGCTCAACGTTCTGAACGGTACAATTCATGCCTATGGTTTTCAGCCGAGCCTCGGTCCCGGTGAAACGATCACATGGACTAAACCCGTACTCGTCAAGAACGGCAGACAGTTTATTATCGGCAACAATAGAAATCAGTTGTTCCGAATCCTGCTGAAGACGGGAAAGGAAAAGTTTCTGACCAAGGCGAGAACTGCTGAACTGGATGAACTCGCTGACGAGCTGGACATTTTGAGAAGTGGTTCGCCTTTACATCACCAGCTTGCCGCAGTGGACGACCATCTCTTTCTGGTAATGAGAGGCGACTCGGACGATGTCGTGCTCCATCTTGATGTCAACAATTTGAAACCAACGCCAAATGTCGAACCTGTGCAACTGAAAGGACGCGTCACTTGGGGACCGACAACCATTGGCAAGTCCGTATTGCTGGTAACCGACGGGGAAACAAAAAACCTGGTCTGCCTGCAGAGCGATGGAAACCTGCTTTGGGAATCTCCGTTGAATCACGGGCCGTTAGTCGGACCGGTACTGGCCGACGGATCAGACTTTCTGTTGACATCCGTTCGTGGAGTTGTCTGGCGAGTGCGTGGGGATTCAGGTGAAGAAGTCGGACAGATACGCGTCGCTGAATCACTCGCATCGGCGCAAATATGTGATGGGCAACTATTGCTTTCCGCGAGTAGTGGTTCGCTCTATTTGAAAGACATGCCTTGAAACGTGAACTTGGGCCATCTGATCCAAGACCCTGGCGTTATTCCGTATGACAACATCCTGCGAATTCGATTGAACCCGTGGCTTGCTGAGGCAGAGGACTCAACCAGTGGATTTGTCGCGACTATCTCGACACCCCGACATCATGCACAATCGGTGCAATGTCTCCGCGCGGCGTAAATCTACGCCCCTCTTCTTTAGTTTGCTACTACTTGCATGCCTTTGGCCCAGGACCACCAGTGGTCAGACGGGGAGGCTCATCGATCGCGAGCCATTCGATCAAATTACCCTGAAGACAAGCGGCGAGGTCATTGAAGTCTATCCTCTGGAGCTACCCGACCGAGTTGTACCTCCCGCAGAGCAGCGGAAGGGGGAAATCCGCATCCGGCGTGTGCTTGACGACGATGAGTACGACATCAGTTGGTCAGAAATTGAATCGGTTGCCCTCTTCGAACGTCGTGTCCTGGAGCAAGCAACCGCGAGCTGGGAACAAGCTGGGAATTTTGATGAAGCATTCCAGCTATTTTATTTCTTGCAGCGCCGATACCCAAATCTCTCGGGACTACTTGAAGAGCAAAAACGTTATCTGGCCTTTAACGCCAAGGTGCTACGGGATCAAAAGAAATACCACCAGGCATTGTCTACGATTGAAGAACTCTACAAGCTTGATTCAGAGTCTGCGGCGGCATTACAAGGTTTGAATTCAATTGCGACGGATCTGGTCGAGATCTACCGCACTAAAGACGATCTCACATCTGCAAAGACGTTGATGCTACGCCTTATGCAGACCTATGGAGAAGACAAGCTTCCCGGTTTGCGGCAAGTGCGTGATGAGCTGGATGGTCTTGCTGCAATTAAACGAGATGAAGCACAAGCGCTCGTCAAAGAAGAACGATTCCGGGAAGCATTTCAGGTTTGTAATGAGATGCTCGTTATCTGG
The DNA here is from genome assembly GCA_002724245.1 of Planctomycetaceae bacterium. Classification (GTDB taxonomy): domain Bacteria; phylum Planctomycetota; class Planctomycetia; order Pirellulales; family Pirellulaceae; genus UBA9264. Next base: position 53,620 of record PBOG01000035.1, on the reverse strand, counting down.
CCCAATGTCGCCGGAGGACGCGAGCTGGCACAGAAGATTTCCGAGTTGTACCCTCTTGTTACCGTGGGAACGCACCAACTAGCCGCCGTATTCGATTCATCCCGCATTGACCATTGGGCTTCCCGGCGAACTGGCCGACTCACAAAACGAATGTTACTTGAATTTGAAGGGGCAGGTGCTAAAGGCGGCCGCTACGAAAGCGCATTTGGCTCATCGGAACAGGGGGAAGATCGACGCAGCCTGACGTTACAGCTCGATACAGAAATCCGCCTGGCCGATGGATCAAAATTAACGGCTTATGCCCTCTCCCAGCGTTTGCGGAACATGGCGGATCCGACCCACTCAGAATACGTATCGCATTGGGGAAGTCTCCTCGAGAAAGCGTCCGTTCTGGATGTGTTCCGTCTGCGCATCGATTTACGACGCCCACATGTTTTGCCCGAATCGATGCTGCAAGTTCCCATCTTTCCCGAAAACATGGAGCAACAGCCGATTGCCGACGGTCCCTATCGAGTCGCAGAATCAACCCCGCAGGAAATGCGATTTCTGGCAAACAAGAATTATGAATTGGGGTCTGGCCGCCAACCTGCCGAGATTCTCGAAATTTATTATGACGACCGCGACAAAGCGCTCGCAGCACTTCAAAATGGTCTCATTGATGTGCTGGACCAGATTAGCCCAGCGGACGCGCGGACGCTGCAAGGGGATCCTTCTCTGGAAATAAAACAGTATGCCCATCCCACTTTGCACCTCCTCGTTCCCAATTACGACCACGAGTTTCTGGCGAGACGGAGTTTTCGTGGCGGTCTACTGCAAGCCATCAATCGAAAACGCATCTTCTCGCAACTGGTATTGAAGGGAGAGCAAATTCCCGGTTGTGAGATCATCAGTGGTCCCTTTGCTCCAGGCGTAGGCGAAAACGATCCCCTCAATTACGCCTATGACCATGACCTGGAACCTCGGAATTACGACCCTCGCCTGTCTATGCTATTGTTCTTTATGGCAGAGTATGAGCTCCAGCAAATTGCGGAAAAACGTGGCGAGAAAGAGGGGGCGAAGCTCAGCGACATGAAACCTCTTGTCCTGGGTCACCCACGCGACCCCATGATCAAGGCAATCTGCACTGCAATTCAAGACCAGCTAAAACTGCTTTCAATCCCCTGTCAGTTGAAAGAGTTGCCGGTCGGAAGAACACGCGATCCCGACGGCAAGTGTGATCTGACGTACACTGAAATTGCAATGTGGGAGCCCATTAATGACGCCCGCCGGCTACTTCGCCCTGATGGCGGCATCCTGGGAGACTCAAGCCAATACCTTGATCAAGCACTACGTCGACTGGACGCATCACAAACCTGGACAACTGTAAGGCCTAACCTGGTCGATCTACACCAACTAACGCATTATGAATTACCTGTGATCCCTTTGTGGCAAACCGTAAACTCATTTGCTCATCGTAAGGGGTTATTAAATGTTGGTAGTGCGCCGGTCGTCCTGTATCAGAACGTAGAAAACTGGCAAATCACCCCACGAATTCCCTAGAGGTTGCATGGGCTTTCCTGTGTATCAAATTGTGAAAAACAGAGATCTCACAGGTCACCAGGATCTGCCTGGGAACGGGCCAGCCCGCGCCGGCGCGACCGCTCATTCTACACACCGGCGATACTCCTTTTGCTGTCTGGCACTCTTGTTACTGTTGACTGGATTAGAAACGCGGAGCTTAGTGAGTCAAGAGATTTGGGACTATTCTCCCTACCGCATTCGCGTATTGCTGGCCGTCGAGGAAACTTCACGGCTGACTGCGAGGCGCACCGAGCAGGTAGCGCGGACACTCCAAGAACGTGCACGGGTCTGGGCAGGACCAACCTTGAAACTTTTTGTCTCCAAAGCACCAGCGCAGCTGCATGCAGACGCGCTTTACCACATGGATCAGATTACGCAGGACCAAATTGCCGAACACTGGATCAAGTGGAACAAGGATGACAAAACCGAAGAGACGCTGTCTGGTGACAAAGTCATATTGGTATCGATCCGCGACACCAGTAACAGGTTTCACATCCAAGCGCGAGAGCTGGACTGCCGCACGCGGTTCTGGGGCCCCAGAATCGATCGGCTCATCACGCAACCGTTGCAAGTTGCGCACGAAGCGTTTGCCGCATTGGCAGACGCTTTCGCACCACTGGCTCGTATTGAACGGATAGAAGGAAAAACCGCGTTCTGTCGCGTGCGCGCAGGAGGGCTAATTCAAGAAGGTGAATCCTCTCCGATTGCAATCAGCCGAGGAGACGTACTGCGCCCCATGTATCGACGCAATAATCGTGAAGGCCAGCCGATTCTATTGCAGGCAATACCATGGACGTTCCTGCACGTCGCAACCAATACTGGAACCGTGTTGAACTGTAATGTCCACACAGGGATCCGCAGCCCGCTCCGCGGCCGCAGCACCTCAAGAACGCAGCGATATGGCCTGGGCATTCGCCCAGTCCATGCCCGCACACAACTTCAGTTGACTTCTACGAATGACACGGCTCAATCGCTAACTGGCTACGACATTTATTCCAAGGACCCCGTATTGCCAGCGGCTGATGCCCCACCCGCAAATCAACCCAAGCAACTCCCGCCATACTTTGGGCGCAGCGACTGGCGTGGCATCGTCGATATCCCGAAAGGAAAAATTCCTCTTCGCATCATTTACGTCAAGAACGGCAACAACCTGCTAGCAAGGCTCCCAATCGTTCCTGGATTAGAGGACCTGCAAATCGCGGAGATGCGGAACGACGATCCACGTTTGCTCGCCGAAGACTATACACGACAAATTCACGCCCGCGTCATCGGGCTGGTTACTGCTCGCCAATTAATTGTTGCCCGGGTCGAACAGCGAATAAAGGATGAGAAACTTGATGAGGCAAATACTCTCGTAGAGGAACTCCGCCAACTGGCCACACGCGATGACATCGCAGCGATGATTGAGGATTATCAAAATCGCGTTGCTACTGAAATCGACCGATTCCCCGCGACGAAAAGCCGCTCGCGTCAAGACCTGAATAACACACAGGGAAAAATTGACCGTCTATTTGGCAATGTCCGCGCCCTCTTGGACCAGTTTCTTGACCCGAATCTGGTAGAGGACCTGGAACAAAAAATTGCGACCGGCGATGTTGGCGACTCAGCCGAGCCCTCAGAAGAAACTGCGGAACCGGCGGCAGACGGAGAAGCACAAGAGTCGGCGGAACCAGCAACAGAATCAACGCCCTCACCAGTTAAAGAAGCAGAGGACGCGTAAGGGGCCACTTCACGGCTGCCCGAAAAGGAAATCCAGGAACGCTGAATAGACTCGCGCCCGCTTGGATGCGAGAAGATCTGCCCTGGGAGTCAAACGGTGATCACGCTGCTCCACCTCCTGATCCTCGTAGACAGCGTCCGACGGTTTCAGGGAGCAATCGGCTGTCCTGGCTTTACTACCTGGATCTGATCACTCGACTCCGTAAGCAGAATGTGGCAATTTGCCGCAAGATCCGTAAAAGTTTGCTCGAGGCCAGATGGCCAGATCACGACAAGCTGTTTTACCTGCGGCGCATCCGCCAGCCCGAAATGAACGGCTAACGGGGCCTGGGACATAAACGTATTTGCCGGGTAGCACTCCCGAGTTATCTGCCGCTCTCCAACCGTCGCAACAAGCCGCGTCCCAATCCCCAGACGGTTACTTTGACGGCCTCGCAAAGTAACCCGCAAAAAATTCTGTGGAACAAACCGGTTCTCATAAATCAACAGCGGGCCGCCGCCCGCTTGCCGCACAACCAGGTCAAGCATTCCGTCATGATTTACATCCATTGCGAGCGATGCTCTTCCGTCGCCATCGCTGTCAGCACCACCGATGTGACTGACATCCAGAAAATCGCCTCCAGCGACATTCAGAAACAGGCGATTCCTTTCAAAAGCACTTAAGTTGTGCTGCTGTCGAATCTTGAACGGAGCCCCCACCCAAAACTCTCCCAGCTCCTCATCAACTTTACCCGGCTGAGCCAAATCACAATCCGCGTTGCATGGCTGTGACACGACAGCCAACCAGAGGCAGTTTCACCCGTCTGGTTTGGTGCGGTCACGACTCATATATCCCGCAGTGGCAAACAAATCGAGCCAGCCATCGTTATTGAAATCTGCGAGTGTTGGACCCCATGCCCATCCCACATCATGGATCTGGAGTCTTGCTGCCTGTGCGTTAAAACTGAGTTCACCATCGTTTTGGTAGAATTCACTACCCGAAATCAGTCGATCGAGTTTATCGACAACCTCGTCCGGGTAAATGCCCTCCGGCAAGTTACCAATCACTCGGCTCCCTGCCTTGGAGTACATTCCGCCGAGGTACAGATCGATGTGACCGTTGTTATCAATATCCCCTGTGGCAATTCCCATAGAACCGAAATCATCCGTATTCGGGTCCACATCGACTTCCTTGAATGTGCCGTCTTGGCGATTGACATACAGTATTCCATCACCGAACTCGTTGATCACATAAAGGTCTGGCCAAGAGTCGTTGTTCGCATCAAACCAGGCAGATGAAAACACCACGCGTCCGCCACCATCGGTGCCAGCATGTTGTGTCACGTTTTCAAATTTCCAATCACCCAGATTACGCAACAACAGATTGCGTATGGGGCTGTCAAAGACGTCTTCAATCCAGCTTTTCGGCGCACCACCACTGCGGTGTACGTACAAATCAACCCAACCATCTCGATCGTAGTCCGCGATCGTGATGCCACCGAATTCTTCTCGAGCCTCTACAGCACCACCGCCCGTCACCTGGTAGTAACTCGAGGCAATCTTCTTATGGACAAATCGCTTGCCTTCCTCGTTTCTCCAGATGTCCCCTCGCGAAAAAACGAGATCCTCCCATCCATCGTTGTCCAAATCCACAAACACCGCATGGATTCCGCGTACTTCTCGATAACGTGCCGCATCAAGTCCCATCGCTTGTGTTACATCTCGAAACCCACCTCCGACGAGTCCCTGGTAAAGGCACAACACATCAGGTTCCGCCGGTGGATTTCGACCATCCGTAATCAGCAAATCTACGCAGTTGTCCCGATTAAAATCACATGCGTAAATCCCTCCCGGGTTTTCTTTTTTCAGAGTCTCGTTCCAGTTGTCGTAAAATCTGCTGCCATCAATCCCAAGATCGGCTGCAACTTCACGAAACAGTGGGCGCTGCGAGCGCGATTGCGCAACCTGCAGTAGTTTTAGACCATGGATCCAGCCGCCCGATGCGAATCGTTCTTTCGACGGACGTTCGAAAACCAGGCGAAACAAAAGCGTTACTTCTTGCGGCGCTGAGGCAGCGCGATCATTCCAAACTCGCAGCATTACGAGAGCTGTCCATAGCTCCTCAAGGCGTTGTCGATCCTGTGGAAAAATACGTTTAATGTCAAATCGAAATCTGGCAGAATCGCCTAACGGCTGAACGAGTGAAACCAGAAACTCAGCGAGCTCGGTTTTCTCGATCGGGCGAGTCTCCAAATGGTCTGCACTGCGCCGCACACTCGAAATGAGCGCGTCATTGATCGTAATGTTCCGGGCATCCGAAAAGATTTCACCTGCAAACTCTGACGAGAATCGCTCCACCAGAGCCGGAACGCTTTGCTCCACTACTGCAGTGCCCACACTACGAAGACCAAATTGCACCAGCAGATTGGAATGGTGTTCTAGATCCCAAAGGTATTCCTGATCTTCTTTGTCTAACGACCACTGGAGCGCTTCAGGATTTACCGGTGCGGTAGAACGTTCATAGACTAAACTCGCGTCACCGGTCGTCTCAGGTATTACATCAACATGCTCCGTCTGTTCGCTGCCGCAACCACAAATCGCCAGGGCCAAGAGGCAAAGACCGACGATCCACTTCCAGCGGGCGGACTGGAAGACACGACCAAACAAGAAGCAAACAATCCACAAAGAAGCATGCGGCATACCCACAGATCACTCCGCAACAGAACCTAACTTGCCATGATTGACCACAATACGACACTCCTGCTCTCAGACAAGTCGTCAGTCCGCCAACCATCTGATGGTACCATCCGTGTTTCTCACCAACAAATCAGCATAGCGGTCACTCATTCTCTNGCAGGACATTTCCATTGCGAAACCAGTACAATCCCTACGCACGTAAACCAGATCGNCACTCCCAAAACAGACACCANCAAACCGGCTCGAAAAGAAGGCGGCTCAAAACGCAATAAAATCCTGAAAGGTCCCGATGNCGGAATAGCAATGGCCCGACACGCCCCAAATGCCTTCTCCACTGCCACAGTTTCCATCTTTCCGTTCTGCTCCAGGACTGCGGACCAGCCAGGGTAATAAAGATCACTGACGATCAACAGTGATGGAGTGGACGCGACTCCGTCGATGGTCAGACTCTCACCTGAGTCAGAAGCAACCGCCAAGGGGACGGCGGACTCAAGCATTTTTTGGCGGGCGGGTGGAGGAATTCGCATCAGCCGAGGGTCTGTACCCACATCCGGACGGTCTAGATTTACTGGAAATAACCAACAACGCGAACTCACAACGCTTTCCGGAACCTCCCAAATGGACCATGAGCAAAGATCCGGGTAGTCGTCGAGCATTCGTAAGATTTCCGCTCCAAACACATCCGCAGACAGATTTGGATCACGGTAGCGACCCGGTAGTTTTTTGCCTGTAGAAGGGTTCCTAGCAACGGCAAGTTGCAATGGACCAATTTCCTGGTCCGGAAATAATTGTTGTGTAGCAACTCGCCCTAGCTCTTCTTGGCTTCCGGCGGTGAAGTGTGGCACGGTTAACCAGCGAATACCAGCTAGGCGCAGAAACTCGATGTCGTCTTCCGTTATCAACCAGGATTCTCGCGCCAATTTCGTACCCATATCGCCAAATCGGGCAACTGGAGGAATCGTGCTAATCGCTTCCGGCCAGAAATCCGCCACATCACGGCGAACTGGATGCCAATAAGCTTGCATGTCTGGAAGCGTAATGTTGCCCAAACCACTTATTCCCATTGCCATGGGCCGCCGGCCTGTAGCACCAGCTACTCGCTCGTTGTGGCGTCCGCTTCCAACTAACCGTCTCAGGTGTTCCATCACTGGACCACGCGGTTCCGCTACCTGAGCTTCTTCAAACCTGACACGGCTGGACAACCCATTGCCAATCAACAAGTCACACGTCGTCCAAACAAGTAGAGTTGCCACCAACCATTTTCGCGACTTCAGAGAATCGGCACGCAGACTCACAATTAGCAGCAAACCGATATTCAAAGCTGGCAATGTCAATTCAGCGCGGAGTATTTGCACAAGCCGTCTGAAAGCAAAGAAAGAATCAGGCCTCGACAAGTCAACTCCCTGTTCCAGTAGACGAAACGCGAGCCTCCCTTCGAGTGGGAATTCTTTCGTGCCAATCAGTAAATAGAGAGCAAACCCGATGCCAACTGACAGCATTAACATCACGGTAACTGCGTAACGGCGACACCACCTGGGAAACTTCTCAAGGTCCAGATGGTCAATTCCAACACCTGCGAGTATGGCCAGAAACAAACCACTCGCAATTCCCCACCGCGCACTTGACGAAAACCAGTTTAGCCCAGGAACTTGGGCCAACCAGGTCCAGCCTGGCAAATGCGATCCCAACCCAAGTAGCGTGGTAGTAACCAATAAACCAAGCATGACTCTGACTCGCTGGTCTTGGTGCAAATGATAAGCGGTCCACAGTGCAAGCCCGAGTGGAATTAGCCCCACGTACTGCAGACACTGGGTTGGGGATGATCTGAATGCTGTCCAAATCGACGGCTCCCACAGCGGATGCTGAAACAGGGTTGGCCCAAGATACTGCAGCAACTGCAGTGGATGCATCGCAAAACTACCCAGAAAATCCTCACCGCGCCCTCGGAAATCCGCTACGCGCAACAACTCGGCAGTGGGAAGCAATTGTGCGCCGGCTAGCAACACTGCTAAACCTGTCGCTGGCAACAACATCGCACCGCGAAACCACTGCTGCCGACCGCGATCAGACCGACAACACAGGACTAACACTCCGAGTAACCAAACAATGCACACCGTCTGAAATGCTATTTGAAAGTGTCCCGCCAACACTTGCATCGCCAATACGACACTAATTACAAACCACCAACCCCAAGAACCGGCCCCGAACCAACGCCAGCAGGCCAAGACCGCTAAAGGAAGCCAGCACCCAGCCGTATAAGACCATGGACGTTGCAGGTTCACGACAAAAAAACCCTGCCCCATAAACGCCACAGCAGCGAGGGTAGAAGCCGGATAACTTAATCGAAAACCGCGTGCACAGAGATATGCAAACCAGGCCGCCAATGCGTAATGCAAAACCATATTTGTCACGTAGGCACTATCGGCCCGCGTGAATCGGTAGAAAAGTAATCGCAACGGGTAGAGATTGCCGATCTGCCCCATCGCGTGCACGGGACTTCCCAACCCGTCCAGTTCATTCCAGAGTGGCAGCCTGCCGCTCTGTAACGCTTCGCCGTAAAAATTCATAATTGGACGAACATCGCTCGAAATTTCGCCGCCGGTGGGACGTCGCCCAGCAATGGTCATCGGCCAAAACCAGAGAGCTGCCAGGAGGCAGCAGAGCAGGGGGGGTAACCAAATTTGCTTTTGCACAGCCGCACGCAAAAGACCGCGAAATGTGTCAGGTTGGTTAAGCGACGGGTGCATGGTATTGGTCGCCAAAACACTAGATTCAAGTGAGACCGTTGTCCCGCCACCAGAGTATGCTCTCGACTTTGAACTGGCGATTCAGCGGTTTACATTCGTTTTCTGTACAGCTTTCGTATCAGTAACAACTTCGCTCATCACACGATGCAATTTCCAAGAAAGTCCCTCTGTGGACAAATGAAATCGCTTTGCTTCTTCTGGATCCAGGACGTGATACCAAAGAGTCGTGCTTGCTTTCAGTGATTTCCCGATATCAGCCTGCACGAGTGGCACCAGATACACGAACTCGCGAGTCTCATTGGGATTCAAACGCGTATCCGGAGTTGGTGAAACTCCTGACTCCGTGCCGCGTTCAAAATCCCCTAGGCGCTTGCGAATCTCTTCCACGTGGGGAAGCTCACCAACGACAAGCGGACGTGCCGCAGGTGTTACGTCGACTGCTCCAGAAGATTGTTTGCGTGGCGTCACGACATTCCCTGATGCATCATGCAACGTCGTACGAATCGACAAATATCTGAAAAAATGCTCGCCGCCCGGCACTCGATGCCCAACACCTTGAACAGAAACCGCAACCACCAATTGAATCGCGTTGAGTTCAGGTTGCCAGGATGCTGCCAATGTCAAACCCAACGCATCGCGAACAAGTTCGCGATCGTATCCACCTGACATCGTGTGGCTACCTGCAGGCAAATGACAGTCGTGGCAACGTAGTGCGTCACCTGACACGCGGTTCTGCTCAACCAACTCAATCAAACTTGCCTGCTGCAGGCGCCCTCGAAAACTGTCCGGAAACTGCCGCGGTTTGTGTGCAAATTGATGACAACCACCGCAAAATTCAGCGGTGCTCAATTCAGGCGCCTCACGCATAGGATGTGCCGCTTGACCAGGTGTTGTAACATTCGTTCCGAGCACCTGACCATCGCGAACATGGCAGCTTAAACAGTCAACACCTGAGGTCAGCCAGGCTGGCCTGGCAACAAACAGGTTATCTATCTCCTTTGGCTCCATCGATGCATGATTCGATGCGCCGTAATTTGCAGGGGCATGGCAATTGAGACACCATTGTGCTCTCCCGCCTGCCGCTTCAAGAAATTGCGCCTCAAAATTCGTATTTGAACCCGCTGCGGCGTGTTTGCTGTTGTGCCATTGCTCGAATTCTTTCTGATGACAGCTACCACACCACTCATTGGTCCACCCCTTTGGTGCGTGCAGCTCAACAGCGCTTAGCCCATGGTCAAAAAGAACAGGAGTCACCACATTTGTCGACCACAGGATTCGCTGCGCATACATGAGTGACCAAACGATGCCTGCGGCGACAATACAGGCAATCGCACCGGCTCCACGCAAAGCAGGATTCTTACTGGAATCGGTCATCGATCAGGCATCTTTATGAATGAACTTCGCAGACGCTGAATAGGTTCACGTCGTTCGTCTGGAGTCATATAGAACCGATAACCAAAATCCACCAGGCGACAGTCAAGCATCGTTTCAAGACCAAAGCTGGCAAACTGCCTGTTCAAAAGATAGGGATCATTAAGTGCATCGAGCAAATGTGATATCGCATCTTTCCTTCCCGCACGAATCAAACTATCGGCGGCGATCAAACGCACTGCTGGATCTTTACTGTCCATCCAGCCAATCGCCACAGCCTGCTCACGATGAGAATAGGCTCGTCCGATGTTCTCTTGTGAAAACTCAGCTCCATACCAATCCTTCAAGTACTGCAATGTCCAATCAATCGGTCGGTTCGTATGGCATAGATTGCATGCATTCGGATGATTTGCCTCGAGCATCTTTGCGTTAGTCGGAGAGAAGATCATATGCGTCCTGACCGTGTTTTGCAGCCCTTCATTCAATCTCGGCATATGACAGTTCATACAACGTGATCCCGTTGAACCAGCTGGGTGATGTGTATGCGATTCTCGATCTGCCGAGGCTGACAACTCGTTGTGACACTGCAGACATTTCTGGTCATCCGCAGTTGGCGAATCCTGCCAGGAAAGGCCGATTCCCTCATGCGGGCTGTGGCAATGGATACAAGTCAACTCGGAATAGCAACTTCCCTTCATTGCGTCCGAAAATTCAACTGAATTCCAGGTCGACATTCCTGCGGCCAATTCAGGCCGACTCCCTGTGTGGCAACGACTACACGCCCAATTCACATTGGCAGGGGTCCGTCCAGACGCCACGCTTCCGTCGGTAGCATCAACCCATAGAAAGGGACTGCTGGGAAAAAAAGACGGTTTATCACGTTCTGGCTGTGAACTCTGGGCATGATCTCTTGCGCCCAAGTGACAAGCTTCACAACTCACCCCTAAGGTGACGGCATGCTCCGGAGCTTCGAATTCCTGCACTTGCTGCAAAAGCAGCTGGATCTGGCCTGCAGTGGCGTCCGTAGCATGTACGCCTGCAGGCCAAAGTTCCGGGTGTTGTTGCCGCAAATAAGCCGACAGGTCCCAATTCAACACGCGGGGCAGATGCGACGAAACCTTATTGGACTTGCGGGTAAAACTATCCCCTAAAGCAAACGTCGTGTGACACACATTGCAGGCGGTCGCATAAAACGCATAAGAAGCAAGTACTCGTGGATCCTCCTGAGCACCGCCGGGCTCTAAATCACGAGCCTCGGGAAGAGAAAACGGATCGATTCGTTCACCGTCGGGCCGTTCCGGTCCAATATGAACTGTCGGAACCCACTCACCGCGTTCCAACCAATAACCAAACGGCAAGACATGATTACGATGACGAAAGGGGTGATCCTCTGGCACCGGACCCGTCAGAATCTTGCCAACATAATATTGAAAGAAACGAGAACCGATCGTCTGTTCGACTTCATACACAATTACAACATCATCGCGAACGAGGCGCATTCGAAAATGCCCCTCTTCCCGATAGAAATCCGCGTGACCTTTCAGGTAATCGATACTGGAATGCCCAGAAAAATCACCTTTTACCGTAACTGGACTGACAAGCGCATTCATCCATCGATGCGGATGCTGAGACCATGTGTCAAAGTTTTTACGGTGGCATTCACGGCAGGCAGCTGAACCCAAGTAATCATCACGATGAATATTACTTTGGCCCGACGACGGCAGACTGGCTTTCTTGACCGCAGGTGGGACCGCATCGAGCCACAGCTTCAAGCGGTCGGTACCAATAACACGCGAATTTAGTTCACCGGCACGCTGTGTAACTAAACTACCATCTTCGGTGCTCGATTTCTCCAATTCCGGTAGCAGCGTGCTCTCCGAACTACCTGGTGAAAAACGTGGCCACACACCGGTCAAGCGTTCACTGCGCAAAACAACTACCGTTATCGCGACGCCTGCGAAAGCACACGCCAGCCCTCCAAACCATCGGAGTTGTTGAGAACGACGACCAACCAACGGCATGCCCACATTTGAACAGATCTACAGAGAGTATCAGACCAACGGTAGCTTCACATCCAAAGACAGATACGCAGGTAGCGACCTGGTGGTTCGATTTTACTTCACGCCAAGTCGTCCGACAAACAATGACAGCTGTACCTAAACGCCATACCGAAGCCACCAGCGTGACATCTTTCCTGTTTCGCGTTGCCTGGCCTCAGCAGACAGAGCAAGTCGAGAACCAGAGAGCTGAAAACCCTCTCGGATCAGACGTTATTTGCACCCATAGACATGGCTACATTCCACCCGTTCAGCTCTATGACGAGCGAAGGCTATTTCGCCTCATGGACGAGCGAAAGAACGTTATCGAACGCGGCACTTGAAGCGGATAACGCCACCCTTGCCAACCTCAACCGGCTCGACTACTTCCCACCGCAGCACAAGAGACTGGCCTTCATTGGTGGCTGTCAAGAATTCGGCATTGAGAGTGCATTCCTGGCTACCCTCAACGTATTCCAGGCGTGTCGTCAAACTATCAATGATCGTGACGTTCCCGACAACCGCGTCACCCAAGTTGTCAAAGCGCAAAGTAAAGTCAACAATATCTCCCGGGTGAGCATTTTGTCTAGATGCCAATTTGATGAGACGCATTTTGGCCTTACCGTGTGGCAACTCATACCGGTAGGCCATCCCCAATGACCGATTGTTGGTAACGGCAATCGGCGTCAGGTCTTCTGCAATTACCTCAAGTGCCTGAGAATTCATCCACGCCCGAGCGGCAGCCATACCGGTTGCCAATCTAGCCTTTTCACTATTTAAGTGCTCTCCCGTGTGGATCACATTGAAGTCCTCAAAAGGCTTCAACTGATCTTTCGTTGTTGCAAGATTACGCGAGTCCATCGTTGTACGACTGGTCGTGTGATCCCGGAACGAATTGGGATTCCTCGTCCCGACATTCCGCCGTAGTTGAAGCGGTTGAGCGAGCTTTGCAGCAAATTCCGTTTCCGTATGGCGTTCAAGACGAGTAGGGACTTCATAGCCCGCCATTCGTTGATGCGCTTTCGCTGACACGACACCATGAACCTTGCGCACAGCCGCGAACCGAGGCGCATAAATAGCCTCTCGATTACTGGCCTCGACGATTGTCTCGCCCTGAATCGTGTCAAAATGGACTACCGTATCTTCCTGGTCGAGCCCAAAGACCGTCCAATCCGAACCAACTCGGACCTTTCGCTCGCGGTCACCACCATCAAACAAAAACTCGTCGCTCGGCGTATTTTTCTGCAGGTTTGATGGCGTACGTCTTTCCGCAATCGCCGAGGGTTTGTTTTCTGTGTCAAGCAGGGCAGGGGAGTCGTACCCGACCGGAGCGACAGTTGCCCCATCGCCCTCAGAACTCGAAATTGCGTATTGAACTTTCTCCGAATCCGAGTCGCCTTCGATTTGACCAGTCGACTCGCCAGCAAGAACATGCTGAGCTGGCTGGTCTGTTAATGAATAACTCTCAGGTTCAGGATGCCAGGCACGACATGAACACAAGATCAAAGTCGCAAGCGCAATAACCGGAAGACGAAATCCGTCTCGATTTGCAGCATGGGACGAGTTGCAACGCTCACGGATTTTCATCGGTTTATCCGTCCTCGAGAGGTGGATATGCGAGATTCATCGGATTGATGTGTGACTGGCGGAGAAACGACCTGCAAAGGCCGCGTCTCCAGCCTCGGAAATCTCTTCGTTTCACGAACAATAGAATCTTCAACTCTGGGCGAGGTAGAAGCACGATTTTCGTTGCTCGGAGCCTGGCTACGCAGCACACGAACCGGCGACTTGCCGAACATGAACCGCCCACCAGGAGTCGTCGATAAGGGCAGCCTGGAACCCATCCTCACGATCGCCATCGGCCGCCCCAACTGATCGGCGACCCTTAACGGATCTTCATGCGGGCGGACTTCGTAAACATGCTGCTGGCCCTTGGCTTGCTGATAGGGCAACGGATTCGCCGGATCTTCCAGATAAATCACCCGTGTCAGATAATTACCAGCAAGTGCCAGTTCGATTTCTTCCTGGGTAAATTGAATCGGAACGGGAAAACGCTCGGCCTGGCCCTCCGGCGGGTACAGTCGCTGGATCAGTTCAATTGTCGGAAATAACTCGCGGCCTTCGTAGAAACGAATGTTCGTAATCTTCAAACGATACACCGCACCAATCAACAGGCCGACGCGCATTTTGTCTGATACTGGCTCTGTAAAAACACCATTAGATGCAATTGAAAAAGTCGCGCCATCGGGCACACTGCATTCAACAGGCTGAAAGTAACCACGCAAAGCACTCAGTCTTTGCAGTTGATCTCGCCCCAGTGCCCCGGGTGGCCAGCCTCCGTCGTGGAAATAGTGCAGCTTACGGCCCTGCCCGTAAACCGGACCGCTCAACATTGCCGTATATGAAAGTGCGGCAACAACAATCCACGCGGATGCGATTCTCATGATATGGCTTGCATGCAGAACAAACGGTGTCATCAGATTCCCAATCAGTAGAAAGAGCTACGTTGGTTCGCCAATTTCTACAGGCCAGGGCCCTGCAACTCGAACGGGCCGTACATGTGACACGTAATCGTCGCAACGAACTGACGACAGCCCGGTCGCTATTAACAGCGAACCGGGCCGTCGCATGGTCCGGGGTTGGTCTATTGAACCACCTGGTGCATGTTCCACGCCGGCTGCCGGTTAAGTGTCGACGGATGGAAGTTCTGTTCCGTAATTCGCACTCGATTCGCCGGCCGCGGATAGCTATATCCAGGTGTCTGGCGAACATGAACGCCAATGTTGTCAGGAGCCGTGGGATAAAATTCTTTTGTGTGGTTCGTAATAGTATGCCGTCTCAAACTGGCAGGACCACCAAACGGGATATGTGGGGGACCGGGCAATCCGATTGGAGTTCCCGATGATGGCATGCCCCATTGAGGCATGGTAACGCCAGAAACATAGGGGCGTGCAGCGCCCATCGCCATCGGTCCGCCCATCGCGGTGTGGCTCACCATGGTACTGCCACCATCCGAACCCGCACCCGCCATCTCCACATCCTTATCACCCATGCGAATCACAGCCATCACGGAACCGCGACGGTCCGCTTCGACGATTGGATCCACACCAGGATCCAAGCGTGTACTCACAAGGGTCTCTACACCTGCCTGAGCCAGCTCTTGAAATTCCGGATCCGGCAGATAGATCACCTTTGTCACGTAGTTGTGACTTTCTACCTGGTCAAAATCTTCGTTCGTGAGTTGGATTGAAATCGCATTGTGTGTCAAAAATGCTTCTGTGCGAGCATTAATGGGAGCAATTTCAATCGTGGGATAGAGCTCAACACCAGCTCGATCCGGCACATTCGTGAGTTTTAACCGATACAAACCATTCGCAGGGAAGTTCGATCTTCCCGGAACAATGAGTGCTTCGGAATCGAATCCACCAATACGTGCTACATCCCAGTTAATCTGCATACCCGCCATCTGGTTAGCATCCGAGAACAACAGCTGGACGGTCGGCTGTTGAACCGGCATTGCAGCCGGCATCACTGGAGCTGCCGGTGATTGAACCCCCGGACCTGGACCATCGACTCCTGGGCCCGGGTGCAGCAGACGTTCGGTCGGCGGCAGATTATACGTCGTAGGCATGGCACAGCCGCCCGCAGCAATCGCGAGTCCGACAAGTAGATTTGAAAAAGCACTCAAACGTTTCATGATATCCCCCTACGTGGTGCACACGTTGCCCGCAGGCCAGTAAAGTTCTGTTGTTCCCAACAACGATCTGTTGCCCTACCCATGGCCAACGGACCTGGGCCGTGACTTCACTCTTTGCCATGGACTTGCTATTCGGGCCAACCTAAAATTCCGCCTCGCCGTGTTGGCAAAACGTCAATGAGTTACCCCGCGCAGCATGGGGAATTCTCCCCGTGGGATAATATTTCGGCCTGTTACAACGAATATCTTTGGCAAATCCGGTTTAACCGCGCCATGAAGTCCAAACCGCACACTCTACCAGGACAGCCCGGCCGCCTTATCGCGCTTGCACTATGCGTGCAAACCTTTTGTTATCAAGCACTTGCAGAACAGACACCTGGTAAAACGCTAGTCCTCAAGGCAGCGAAACAACTTCTACAATTGCCATCTTTTGAAACCAGAATTCGCCAAACCATCGACCTGGCTGGTCAACAACTGGTGGGAACAGGCACCTATCGACAAAGTGGCACGCCGTTGTCACCGCTAATCCGTATGGACCTAAGAGTCCAAATGGCGAACGGCGTCGCCAGTCTTCAGCAGGTCCGGAATCAACGATTTCTCTGGATTCGACGTGGATTTATGGACCGTACTGTCCTGGCACGCATCGACCTTAGACGTGTCGACGAAGCCCTTACACAAAACCGGTTGATGCCAGCTGGAACTGCCGCTTTGGACGTGGAACTAGCAGACTGGATGGCGCGAGGAGGTATACCTTCATTACTGGTCTCGCTCGAGCAGCAATTCCGATTTGGGTTAGCGCAAACGCGAAAAATTGACCGGGTCGATGTGTGGCAAATTACCGGACAACGGAAGCCTCCTGTACTGTCGGCATCTAATGCAGCGCAGCAAACAACCTCGCAAAATCGAAAGGAAACAGATAATGTCATTCAACCAGATCGAGTTCGCCTGCTGTTAGGACGAAGTAAACCCGTTCCCCTATTTCCCTATCAGATTGTCTTTTTCCGAGAAGACAAAGGAACCTCACGGGCTATCGTATCCATCGACTTTTTCGACATTCGCAAAATGTCCGAAGTGGATCGAGCCTGGTTTGATTACCAACCTGGAAATCAAGATGTTGAAGATCTCACCGAAACTTTCTTGATGCGTTTCGGCGTCCCTCGGGATTCTGCAAAGAAACCTTTGCCGGTGTCCGAGCGGAGAACAAGTCCTCGCTACTAGTACCGGTTCGTTTTAGCAGGGCAGACGCTACAGTGGCGGCGTGGCAAGTAGCTGCTGCGATCTGATTTACGACTCTTGCTCTCCAGATTTTGCAGCGGCTCGCAGATCCACTCGTCAGACAAACCACGAACAATGCGTTCGTTTTCCTCCTGCAAGTGAACCATAAAGTCATCGGGACTGCACATAGACCTCGGTTAACCAATAACACCTGCCTCCTGAATGTCGATGGAACGAGCTCGTCCTTGCCTGGGTTAACGCTGTTTGCTAACCAGACTGTCTATCCAGGCCTTCACGTGACTTCCACGACCATTCGCGACCGTAGCGATACGAACTACTGCTTCAACGCAATTGCGTCACCGCAAACCGCTCCCTCGGGTTGGCAGTTAGAGCGATACGCAAGAACAGCCTCATTCAGACTATATCCCGTCTGGTCTCGCATGTTACGCGACCTTAAACTAAGCGCGGCAAACAAGAATCCCCTCTATCTCTTTCGAAAACGATGACCCGGATATTCTTCACACTCGCTCTCTTTGCATCGTGCCTCGTCATTGCCAATCTGCTGCTCGGGCATACGATATTTGGCTACGGCGATACTGCCAAAGAATATGCGGAGATCTTCCAGAAACTTGAGTCCGCAACGTCAAGAACCGACTCGCCCTCAACGCCCACATTAGAGAAACGACGAGACGATCTGAGGGCCGTTTTTCTTGCCAAGCAACGGCGCATGACCTGGCATTTCTGGATAGGTATCGGATCTGTCCTGATCACCATGCTCGTAAACTCGGTCTGCGTCACCTATTTCATTGGCACCAATCGTTGGTGCCGAGAAGTCGTAGAAACCTATGGCCTGGACCCTGCACTTCTCACATCGAGCAATGCACTCAAAAAACGAGCCTTTCCCTGGTCTTTTGCGGGTATACTCTCTGCCATCGCCATCGCAGCATTTGGCGCCGCAGCGGATCCCGCAGGATATTTGCAAAACGAATCCAACAACTGGGTCTGGCCACACTACGTTTGCTCGCTCATGGGCACCGGGATCATCATTGGATGCTTTGGAGTTCAAGTACGGAGCATCCGAGCAAACTACGAAGTCATCCGTCTCATACTGGCCAAAGTGCAAGACATACGCCAGGCGAGTATCCAGCCCAAGGCCTAATCAGAAGATCTGACTACGCGTTTATCTTGGGGTATTGATCGCACCAGGTGATGGACTTTTCATACTATGCGAGCCTGTATTCAACGTGTCCGGCAAGCAA
This sequence comes from Planctomycetaceae bacterium, assembly GCA_002724245.1. Lineage (GTDB taxonomy): Bacteria > Planctomycetota > Planctomycetia > Pirellulales > Pirellulaceae > UBA9264. Next base: position 35,340 of record PBOG01000035.1, on the reverse strand, counting down.
GTGTGCTCGTGCAGGGCAGGGTAGTTGGCGAGATTGAAAAGGGCCTGGTGGTTCTGCTAGGAATTGGCCACGAAGACGGTAGTCATGAAGTCCAGCAGCTTGCTAACAAGTGCTGTGGACTGCGAATCTTCGAAGACGAACATGGCAAAATGAACCGTTCGTTACAGGAAATCAACGGAGAAATGCTCGTAGTAAGCCAATTCACTCTTTACGGAAGTTGCCACAAAGGCCGCAGACCGAGCTTTGTCGCCGCGGCGCAACCAGAAGCCGCTGAACCACTGTACGAATCGTTTGTCGCAACAGTCGAGTCATTCGGGATCCGAGTTGCTACAGGTGAATTTCGCACACATATGCAGGTGTCTCTCGTCAACGACGGCCCCGTAACACTACTGATTGACACTTCGCAGGCATTCTAGCTCTGGTCGTTCGCTTAGCGAGTGTTCGATTTAGCAGCGGAGAAGGGGGTGCTCAGCCGATATTCACTGCCTCACGTAGTGTTCCGTAATGGCAACACAGGAGCGTCTTTGTCACCTGATTTGCTGATTTGCTCGAACGACAGTTCTCAGTACCGTGGCCGCCTATTCCCAAAGCCAAGTCAATCGTCAGCTTTCCCGCCAACACGGTTTGTGTTTCAGGAACGGCTTGTATTCCCGGCCTGGATAGCGGAACCGTTCCACACCATGCACAGGACCCCAATCCTGCCTACAGACCTGCTTGATCCGTGAGTGGGGGCGGATGGGAAAAACAGCGTGTAGCCGGGGAAAACAGGCTGCCCAACCGAACATAAGAAACATTATCGGACGTTGCGTAGCGGTCCAGAACAACGTCGTTCAGACACCAATGCAACCACCTGAAACTCCCTGGCTAAGCAGAACCCTGCTCAGGTGGGTTTACGCTTGCCGGATCTTCGAGAAAAACACCCATCCTGCGAAACTTCTCGTAACGGCTCGCAATGATCTCATCCATCGAACGTGGCACCAAATCCCGCAAGACGCGCACCAAATATTCCTTGAGACTCAAAGACGTCTGCTGGTGGTCCTGGTGTGCGCCACCCAACGGCTCTTCAATGATGTCATCAATGACTCCAAGCCGCTTGAGGTTCGCTGACGTAAACCGGAGTGCCTCCGCAGCTGTTTCCTTGAACTCGTGACTCTTCCAGAGAATTCCTGCACATCCTTCAGGACTAATTACTGAATAATACGAGTGTTCCAGCATGGCGATGCGGTCGCCAACCCCTAGCCCCAAAGCACCACCGCTACCACCTTCTCCAATCACAACGCAAATGATGGGCGTTCGCAAGCGAGACATCTCATACATGTTTTCGGCGATCACCCATGCCTGGCCCCGTTCTTCGGCACCGATACCTGGATACGCACCAGGAGTGTCAATCAAGGTGACTACTGGAATCTGGTATTTTGCGGCAAGCTGCATTTTTGCCATCGCTTTGCGATAGCCTTCCGGGTGAGCACAACCAAAATAACAGGCACTACGTTCTTTGTAGGTCCGCCCCTTCTGGTGCCCGATCATCATCACTTTGTACTGTTCGATCTTGGCAAAACCTGACCGAATCGCCTGGTCGTCACCAAAATTCCTGTCGCCATGCAACTCGACGAATTCGTCGCAAACCAAACGCAGATAGTCGGCAGTATGCGGCCGCTTCTCATGACGAGCGACTTCAACGGTTTGCCACGCACTGAGGTTCTTGAACACTTGCTCCGTGACAGTCGCGAGCTGCCGCTTCAAGTTGCGGATTTCCTCAGTTCTGTCAGCGGAATCGGGCTCATTTTCCTGCAGCAAATCGATCCGCTGCTGCAACTCATGGATCGGCTGCTCAAACGACAGGGAACGCTTGGAATCCATATGCCTTACCCTGCTTCGGACTCGTTGCTGGACTGCGTTTCGTTTTTTTGCGGTGCCTTCGGGCTCCGTTTAAAAATACGCATCGTCTGTAAGTTGGCAAGAAAATCACTTAGTGACTGCATCCGCCTTTCAGGCTTTTTCTCCAACATGTGCAAGACCATGTCACTGAATTCCTGAGTCACATTATTGTTGACTGCGATGAGGGCCGGAGCTGGTGAGGATATGTGCTTCTGAAGCAGCTCTTGTGAGGTACTTCCGGTAAAGGGCACTTTGCCACTCACTAGTTCGTAGGCCATACAACCGAACGCATAAACATCAACTGTTGCCTTCAGTTTCTGTCGTCGGATCTGCTCGGGAGCCATGTAACTCCGAGTACCTTGCAATTTGGTTTTCCCCTGCAGCAACCTTCCAAACCCCGAACGAATGCGGGTCGCCAGGGCAAAGTCGATCAGTTTGACACCTCGACCTTCCTCATTGGCCAGAAAGTTATCTGGCTTGATGTCGCAATGTGTCCAACCTTGCTGGTGAAAGTAATCAAGGCCCATGGCAGCTTGTTCAAGCATCGGCTTTAGAATTACTGCGACACCGTCTGCACCGTGATCGTGCAGAAGTAATTTCAGGTTACGTGACCGGCTCAATTCCATCACCAGAAAAGGCTGTTCACGTTCTATGCGAAAATCGTATACCTCAATCACATGATCATGACTAAGAGCATGCCCCACTTCATGTTCGTGTCGCAAGAAACCGATTTCATGCTTGTCAGATCGGACTTCAGGCTGCAGGACCTTGAGCGCAACGCGCTTCTGGGAACGGTCGTCAAATGCCTCCCACACCTGACAGGTTCCACCAGCGCGAATCATTTTGATCAATCGGAAACTACCCAGATAATCACGAGTCGCGGCCACGGCCTAAGCTCTATCGCTGAAAAAACGAGAAGGGGCATTCGTCACAACCAAGAACTACGTTGTAGCAACTCTGAGTTAACAAACGGACAAATCCCAATGTCATTGAACGGAAAAACGCCCGGACACAATGGCGTTCTACGCCCTGCCCTGTCGCAGCAGATGGTTCAGTTCAACACATTTGGCCACCGTTTCGTCACAAATCTCGTCGAGTCGCCACAACTCTCAGTGTAGCCAAAAACTGGTGCTCTCGAAAGCCTTATCAGCTGGAGGCATCAAGCCGCTTGCCCACAGTACGCCGGTTAGTTCCCGGCCAACAACTCTTGATACAGTCCACGCAACTGGCGTGTCATCGCCTGATGACAAAACTTCTCGGCGCATTGCTGCCGACCCACGATACCGAAACTGCTTCGCAAATCCGCGTCAGCGACTAGCTGATGCAGTGAGGACACTAACCCAGCGATATCTCCAGGTCGCAGCAAGAATCCTGTTTCGCCTGTCTTCACCACTTCCGAAGCACCATCAATGTCATAGCTAATTACAGGTTTTCCGGCAATGAATGCCTGAGGGATTGCCCTCGCTAACCCTTCCCGCAAACTCGTATGAACGAGTACGTCCATCGCCCCTATAAATGACGGAATCTCCTGCGGAGAAACAAGTCCGGTAAAATGAAAATACTTCTCCAGATTTGCCGTCCGGATCTTACGCTCCAGCATCTCCCTTAGTATTCCATCTCCTACGAACAAAAAGCGGGCCAACGGGCATTGTTTGACGACCGCAGCAGCCGCTTTGATAAGGTCATCGTGCCCTTTGAGATGGTAGAGCCTCGCGATCTTCCCAATCACCACATGTTCGTCGCGAAACCCCAACTCTCGTCTCTTTTCCTGGCGAGTTTCATTGGATCGCAAGAACAAATCAACATCCAAACCACTGTAGACCTTGCGAAACTTGTCACGGGGCGCAACACGAGCGGACACCATCAATTCGGTCATCGCATCAGCTACGGTTACCAGAGCATGACAACGAGCCGCCGCATAACGCTCACACCAACGAAAAAGCCATCGTGCCAGTGGCGACTGGTAGGGATGAAACGGCGCTCCGTGTACCGTATGGACAATTACGGGAACGCGCAATGACGCGGCAGCAAGACGCCCCAAAACCCCTCCCTTGGCGCTATGGGTGTGAACAACTTCTGGTTGAAATGCATTCAAGTGCCGCTTTATCGATCGATACGCAAAAGCGTCTTTCCACGGATTGATCGGCCTGACAAGCGATGGCACATACACCACCTGGCAACCCGCCCTGCCCTTCGTCAACAGATCGCCTTCTGGCCCTGTTGACGGACCCGTAACTAACAGCACGTCGTCGCCATAGCTATTCACAAGATCACGGCAGGTGTGCAGCGTATTTTCCTGCGCACCGCCGACGATCATTCGAGTGATTACATGCGCTACTTTCATTCAACCAAAACGTTCAAGAAGGCACGTGATTTGTCGGATCGAGTAATACGCCTGGTTCATAATCCACCTCCATCAAGGTAAGACCATGCGGTGGTGCAGTCGGCCCCGCTTTCTTGCGATCCCGGCTCTCCAGCACCTCGTGGAGCCAACTTACAGCAACTGCTTCACGCCCTACCTCAACCAGTGACCCAACAATGTTGCGTACCATATTGTACAAGAAGCCATCCGCAGTGATCTGTAGAACAATCCTGGGAAATTCATCCCGGTCGATCCACTCGACAGTTAGCCGACTGATTGTTCTTACGGTACTCTTGCGCGGCGACCCGCTGGCCTCAAAACATCGGAAATCGTGTGTTCCGCGCAGAATCAATGCACCTTGCTGCATGGCACCGATATTCAAATGACAGGGAACCTGCCAGACGCAATGCCGGGCCAGCACTTCGTGGTGATTCGCGTCCTGGATCAAATAGCGATATCTCTTGAATCTCGCATCCCGGATTGCATGGAAGCCCGCGCGAACTTCCTCCAATTTCAACACATAGATGTCATGCGGCGTATTGGCCTGTAGCGCGCGCCGAAACGTCGCCGCAGACAGATCTGTAGCAACACAAAAACCAACGACTTGCCCTGCTGCATGCACTCCGGCGTCTGTTCTGCCGCTCGCGGTAGCGCGTACTTTCTCATTCGTGACCTTGAAGATACCCGTCTCAAACGCCTGCTGTATCGTTGGCTGGCCATCTTGTGACTGCCACCCGTGATAAGCAGTACCATCATAGGCAAGCGTGCTTTTGAACCATCTCATCCGCATGCACCTTCAGGATGCGGCAACCACTCTAGCCAGCAACCTGAATTGAAGCCAACAAAAGCTCAGCAATTTGGACCGCATTTGTCGCGGCACCCTTGCGCAGGTTGTCACTGACGCACCAGAATGACAAACCGTTTGGTGACGAAAGGTCTTCGCGTATCCGACCAATGAACACGTCGTCTGATCCCGAACTCTCGATTGGCATTGGGTACTTTGCAGCTGACAGATCATCGACCACCTGAATACCCGGTGTCGCCTCAAATAACGCACGTGCCTCACCAACAGTTACTTTTCTGTCCGTTTCGACCAGAATACTTTCACTGTGGCAATTGGAAACGGGTACGCGCACACAAGTCGGGCACACACGGATCGTCTCATCCGCAAAAATTTTCTGCGTCTCCCACACCATCTTCATCTCTTCCGACGTATAACCATCCATTTTCTCACCGCCGATTTGCGGAATCACATTAAACGCAATGGGATGGGCAAATGATTCATAGCAATAAGCTGTTTCTGCCAGAGCCGCCCTGGTACCTGCATCAAGGTCTCGTTGGCCTGCTACGCCTGCTCCGCTGGTAGCCTGATAAGTGCTCACGACTACCCGTCGAATCCTCGCAGCATCGTGAAGCGGTTTCATCGCCACAACCATTTGCGTTGTGGAACAATTGGGACTGGCGACAATCCCTTGATGCTGTCGAATCGCGTCGGGATTGACTTCAGGAACAACCAACGGAACTCCATCCTGCATTCGCCATGCACCACTTTCATCAACAACGACCGCCCCCTTTTCCACCGCCCAGGGAACAAATTCACGAGACACTTCATCCGGAGTACTGGCAATTGCCAAATCAACTGATTCAAACGCCTCGGGGCGCAGAACTTCAACCTCGTAGTTTCTCCCATCAAATTCTATTTCAGTCCCCGCGGAACGTTCGGAGGCCAAGAACTTGATGGAAGTGTAGGGAAAGGCTCGTTCCACCAACAACTGCCGAACCAGTGCCCCCACTGCTCCGGTTGCACCTACAACTGCCAGATCCTGATACACGTCTACATGTCCTTGAAGAAGAGAAACTGCACAGAGATGGGAAGTATACGTCGCTCAGTCCAAACCTTCCAAGACCCCGTTAACCAGAAGCCTCAAGTCAAGAGCCACGGGTATTGACTGCCACCATACATTCCATGGCCTGCACGACGAAGCGAGAGGATCTTCTGAGCTATTGGCTGGGTGAATACACCTGGCAGCCGGCCCATTTGCGTCGATTATCAAGCCGTGCCTACGTCTGCTATCGGCAAGTTACTCGAGCCGGACTTGTGCCACCAGGGCACTAACCGGCGAGTAATGTGTGGAGAAACAAAAGCCATATTGGCAATCAACATGACAAGTCCAAACGTCGCCATTCCCAAACTAACGGCAATTCCAACGTGCACACAAACCGCTACGAAAAGCACCACGGGCCGTGTCACACGTGGCCATACGAGAAAACAATAATAGGCTTCCCACAACATTGTTACATGCGTCAGAAATGCCGTCAGTAATGGGTAATGCCCCAACCAGGTCATATCGAGTGATTGGTATTCATAGTTAGCAACCGCCATCCACGTTGCACTGCCATCCCACCAGGCAGTGCCATGCATTTTTGCGATACCTCCAAAGAAATAGACCAGACACAAATGAATCTGAATCAGGCGGATTGCTATATTCGTCCCTACCGTTGCAGTGGGTTCAACGGAATCTCTTGGGCGTGAACTGCGTCTCAATTGTCGAAACCAATCCACTGAATAAGCTGCTCCGTTCTCACCTAACATGAGATACATCACAAGCATCACGTTAATTTGGTCCAGGCCAAACAGTGCGCCCGTCAATCGGTGGCAATAATTGATCGCAATAAACCAGGCCAAGACCGCCATCAAGCGAGCCCGATAGCCAATGGTTAGCAGGGCAAAAACGCACAAAGCTACGACATGCAACCCCCACAGAACCGCTGGTGATTGAACAAGCCAAAGATAACTCCAAACATACGCATCCACGTTCACTGCATCCCAAGCGGGTCGAGAAACCCAGCTCTCGGCACCCAGGAACGAGGTGAGATCCAATGCCCAGACCAGATGCGTATAAAACAACATCAGTCCAACTAGAATTCGCATGAATGCCAGTGTGTACGGCGTCTGGGGAGTGAACCAGAATCGGTTCCATCCAGCCAGTGCTTCCTGTGTCAGCTCTGAGAACGATCGGATTAGCGCTTTCACGGTCGCCCTTCTCCCTTGCGATCTTCAGGCAACACAACATAAAGATCAGGATCTGTAATCTTTTTCCCGTCCCGAAGTTCGTTGGGGAAAATGAGGCGATGCTCAACGCGTTCCATTTCAATACGCTCGGCTCCGTGCCTTGCCTTTAGATGGCGTTGGTAGGACTTCCACTGCTGGTCGTAAGCCCGTCGCCGAATGGACCAGACACGCGTTACGAGCGGAAACAGCTCCGGATCATACAATTCGCGTGATGGTGGTTGAGGTGGAACAAAGTTCGCATGCAATTGTTCGCTCAACATGAAATGACGGTGGTACAACAAACGCGGCCACTGGCTATTACGGTCGGGCAATTTTTCCACCTCAGGCGTTTGACTCTCCGGAGCATACACCCGGCAGTACAAAAGATGGCTCGGACCAGGGTCGGGCGCAAAAAATGCGTAACCATGATGCAAATAGAGCGCTTGCGTGTAGGGGCGAAACCACTCAGCAATGCGTAACACAAAGGGCGACCCAATTCCGGAATCCATTACAGTTTCAAAGCTGAATGGTGCAATGAACACTGCGATCAAATGCAACACCAGAAACAGGCTGGCCAATCGACAGCGGTTCGGTGACCAACCATTGGCATGTACGTCGCTCATAATGGAACCTTTCTATTTTCCTATTATCGACGCAATACCTCACTCTGGAAGATAGATTCCTCTTCGTTGATCGGAGGAAAACAAAAACCCTCGCTACGGAATTCTCCGACGCGAGGGCATTGCATAGGAATCAGTGCGTTGCTGTTTCTAGCGTGTTGCTGCAACGCGCGCTGTCGCTGGATTGGAGAGATCCGAAAAATTCAGGACCATCTTATCGCCAGAACGCAGCGTTACACGACGATCTTCTTGCAGTAACTTACCGTTTTTCTCCAAAGTTACGCGCACATGGTAGTCTTCCCAAGCCTGCCCCGCAGCGAGATCGCGTGTCCGGAACGTCCTCGCGGCACCCATTGACCTGCTTTCACGGCCGGCAAGAAAAACCCGCGCATCTTCTGGAACGTGAACCGTCAACACGGTCTCGACTTGCGGTTCCGAAAATGCAAAGGAAAGACGCGTTTGCTCTCCTTTCATTAGCGTGATTGATTTACTGTCCTTGATCACAACACCATCACGGGTTACTTCCGCCTGAAGGTGATAGGTGTAATTCAGGCCGCTCTCTAGATTTCGTGAGACAAACGTCCGCTTGGCACCAGTACTGGTCGTAGCAGAACCGTTAATTGTCAGTCGAGCGTCTTGCGGAAGATCTACGATCAATGTGGCACTACCATCGTCATCAGAAGACTTCGCTTCCGCGGGATCGTCATCCGTCGGTGCAGGAGGGTCTGGAGCGGTGCTTTCGTGCTGAGGAATAACATGGGTTCCACCGCCATGCGAGCCACAACTGCCGTAATAGACCTTTCCGTGTGACCCACCGCTCGATCCATGACTACCGTGGGAACCGAATACGTGGCTGTGATGCAAGCGATGATGTAACCGGTGCAGCAAGCCACCATGACTTCCCCAACTGCCCCAGCCATGACTTCCAGAACTCCCCCAACTACCCGTGCTCGCTCCATGACTGCCATGGGAGCCACCTTTCGTGACAACGGTCACCTTTGTTCGATACCATCCGGCGTCGGCGCTGGCCGCAAACAAGCAAACCAGAGCGGCAGCAAACAAAGAAAACCAGGTCCTACGTTGATCTGTCACGGTGCTTCCCCTACCAACAGAGTTTTGATCGAATTTGGACAGGCTATTTGGTGTAATAGTCCTCTCTTACCTAACATATCAACAGATCCCCTCAATTCAAGAAGGATGGGTCATTTTTGGTGCATGGGTCAATTACGTAGCCTGGGTCAATTATTCCGATTGTTTCCAAAAAGTACTTTTACAGTTCAATTGCGCTGTCGCAAGCCGCTGCCCCGCGGCTTCACCCAACAAGAGGTATGAAAAACGTCAGGGATTGCCGTACCGCGTCTCATGAACAGCGCACGGAGGTAGCAAACCTGCCAACCCGTTTGCTACCCCAGTTACACAGATCACAGGTAGCAAAGCGTAAAGGGAGCTGATTGAGCCGGCAGCCATGACCAGCACACAACGCCAGGTGGACTGCAACGTGTCGAGCTGCTCACAGCGAGGTGCCATAGTATTCGCGATACCAGCCCACAAAGTGCTCGATCCCCTGATCAATTGACGTCCTGGGCTGAAAACCTACATCCGCGATCAAGTCGTCCACATTGGCGCAGGTCGCCAAGACATCACCTGGTTGCATGGAAAGGAAATTTTTTTCCGCCTTCTTGCCCAAGCAACGCTCCAATACCTCGATGAAATGCATAAGTTCCACTGGTTGGTTATTGCCAATGTTGTAGACCCGAAAAGGTGCGAGGCTGCTTCCCGGGTCAGGAGCAGCACTGTCCCACTCCAGGTTTGGCTGCGGACGATGCGCAGTCAGACGTACAATGCCCTCAACGATGTCATCGATATACGTAAAGTCACGGCGTAGTTTTCCGTGATTAAATACATCGATTGGCTTTCCAGAGAGAATCTTTTCTGTAAATAAAAACAGCGCCATGTCCGGACGGCCCCAGGGACCATAAACCGTAAAAAAACGAAGGCCCGTGGTCGGCAATTGGTAAAGATGGCTGTAGCTATGCGCCATCAACTCATTGGCCTTCTTCGTGGCTGCGTAAAGGCTCAGAGGATGATCAACATTGTCATGGACCGTAAACGGCATCGTCGAATTCGCGCCATAAACCGAACTCGAAGAGGCGTAGACGAGGTGCCCAACCTGCGATTGCCGGCAACCCTCTAGAATATTGATAAAGCCAACAAGATTGCTGTCGATGTAAGAGTGTGGATTCTCCAGAGAATAACGGACGCCGGCTTGCGCCGCCAAATGCACTACGACATCAAACTGAGCACTTGAAAATACTCGTGCCATGGAATCGCGGTCGGACAAGTCCGTTTCACTGAAAGTAAAATTCGGGTAGTCCAGCAATTGCGACAGGCGGTCACGTTTTAGCTGTACGTCGTAGTAACTGCACAGGTTGTCCAGCCCAACCAGAGTCTCACCCTGCTCCAGAAGTCGACGAGATACGTGGTACCCTATGAATCCGGCTGCACCGGTAATCAAGTATTTGGCCATAGCTTTCAGTATAGTCAGAAGCGGCGAAATTTGTCCGTCGGCCCATCGGTTTTGCTGACACAGCGCAATTCACGTACCTTTACTGGCCACACCTTTACTGGCCACACGTGTACTGACCACACGTGCCGAACAAGAATACGTGTCGCAGCAGTCCACCGGGTCCCCCCAACACCACAAACTTCTGTAATGGTAACCACAGCCCTCCACCTCGCGTCCGATACTTCACAACGCAATTGAAGGTCACAACAGGGATGTCTGTGGTCTTTACCCATTGCGGTGAGAGCCATGGAATTGCGTTCCCAATCCCGGTACGATTCGATGCCAGAACTGTTTGCTGCCTCCATATTAGGAACTGCTGTATGAACCGCGATGAGAAACTTGTTCGAGGCGATGCAATTGCGGACGTCCAGCTCGCGCCGGGTGTCGAGATTCGTTTTTTTTGCAGCGGTTCAACTGGTGCCCAAAGATTGACGGTTTGCTCTGCAACCATGGCACCTGGAACAGAAATCCCCTACCACACCCACCCCACGGGTGAGGGCATTTCTGTTCTGGAAGGTGCTGCGTCCGCGTACGTCGAAGGGCGTCGTTACGAGCTACAGCGTCTGGACGCCATCTACGTTCCCATGGACACCCCCCACTCAGTGAGAAACGAATCGGACAGCACAGCTACCTTGCATACGTCTTTCCCCACAGGTAGCCCCGACCGCGAATTTCTAGAAGATAACTTTACCATCGAAACTCGCTTGGAAACCGAAGCCAATGTTGCTGAACACCTGGTGCGTGCTGCAACAGCGACGCGTCGCCCAGTGCGGCCTGAAATCGATTACTGGGATTTCTTCTGTGAACAAACGGGGGCAGCAGGAATTCAAGGAGGCAACACCGTGATCCCGCCGTCCGCCACCCTGCCCTGCCCTGCCCTGGCAACCGATCGTTGCATTGCCGTCTCGAGCGGAAACGCGGTCGTGACGGTCCAGGATCAACAGTACGAACTCACAGCGTTCGACGGCCTGTTTGTCCCTGGCGGAACGTCATACCAGGTCCATAATCCGGGTGAAGTCTCAGTAGACGTGATCGGCGTCTCAGCCTGCGAATGAACCTGATGATCTGCCAATCAGGGCGGTCGCGGACTTTAGCACGACAATGCCCATCAGATGGACAGGGTAGAAACCCTGCAACAAAACCCCAGAGAAAGATCAGCTAGGCTGCCCCAGACTCTCAATCGTTACTCTCCCGCCGTATCGAAAATCCGATGTAGTGAATCCCGTTTTCATCGTCCGTTACCATGCCGCCTGCCGGAGCAAGATACTGGGAAATCACTTCAAACGCAGGCAACGGATTCCCGTCCAGTGCATCTGCGACGGACTGGAAAAACGGGTTCTCCTCACCTGCGCTGCGCAGCCCCTGCTTTGCTGCGTCCCCCGTCACCAAATCATACAGCAGCTGCATGGAAACCTCTGGACGCTGGAAAGAAATCATCGCCGGCCGGCTGCCACCTTTTTGACGCCGCGCCATATTGGTAACGAGTTTGTAGTCCAGCTCATCAGCCAGCCGTTTTCCATTACCATTCTTTGTGGCAATGGCTTTGCGCAGTAACTTGGTACTATCAGAAAGCAACAGGTAATCTCCTACGACAGCTCCTGCCGGATCTGATCGACGCATGAATTCCTGTGTTGGTCGTTCATCGCGATCGACGACCAGTTTGAAGATCTTCGCTCCCGCACCACCGGTCGCCGGTTCAATTGCCTGCGGAAATAGTGCCAGGATTTGATCGAGTGTCTTCTGGAATTCCTTGGCATCTTTGAGCTTGACGCCAACCATCGTCGCCTGGCTATTCACCTTTACGGGCTGCTCTACTGATGTAAACAACGTCATCCGGCCATCGAGTTGCTTGATCAGATCTTTCTCAAAATCGAAGCCCAATTCATCTGACAGGTACTGCTGCACATTCTGGTCGAAGATACCATCCCCGCTGATGGTATCCCAAAGCTGCCGAATCGCATCGTAGGATTTCCCCGGCGCCAAGGTGATTGTGGAGTAATTGGCCACGTCGTTGGGCACCCACAGCTCGGGGGCAGCATCGCTCTCACCCAAGGCCAGCACTTTGATCACGCCCGTACGCGGATTTCCCAGCAAAACCTGGGCGTGGGTGATTGTGTCGAACTCTTCTGCACCCAGGATCACGCTACCGCCCACCCCCTTCAAACCATTAACGCCAATCTGCTCGAGTACCCCCAACACAATCTGACCCTGAAAAGTGCCACCGACGATGCGATTCGCCAACGTGACTGGGTCAAAGAACCAACTCACTTGCGGCCGCTCGTCCTTGGCTCCAGAACAGAGCTTCATGATCGAGGTAAACCGCCGATTGTCAGCCATCGTCTTGACGCCCTCGGCAGTCCCGTTCCAGATCGCTAATATCTGCCTGGCTTGCGCCACCTGAGAGCTGAATAAGAAGGTCCCGTCCTTGATTACATAGACCAGTGTCTGATCTTCGTCTTGATCACGACGACGAAATACAGTGAGCCCGTCTTCATCTTCATCGCTTGACTTTCGATTCCACCCCTCAGCAACCATCTGATCAGCAGCGGCGGCGATCAATCTCTCAGCCGTTTCCTGGCTGCCTAGATCCGCAAGCCCCACCAGTATCGGTGTCTGCTGCTCTTCGGCGACCAGGGCCAGGCACACTTCTCCTTCAATCAAGGTGAGAATTTCATCAAGTGACGATCCGATCTGGTCCTCAATGTAGGCAACCACCCCTGCAGGCGATGTCATGTTGCCATCTAATGAAAGTTCCGTTCCATACAACCCACTCATTACACCCTGAATCTTCTCATCGTTGAGCATCCGTCCGAAATTACTGTCTTGAAACAACCGGACAAACTCACGGCTGTCACGGACGCGCAAGTAGGCAACCGTCGACTCCGGCAACAGCTGCGGAGCCGCGGGCCGCTCTGCCCGTACTGGCGCGACATGCAGAAAAGCAGTGACGATCAACAAGCTCAATCGCTGAGCAAGATTCGGGTGTTGCATGAAACTCTTCCTATGTCCCCTTGATTTTGCCACCATGAACGGATTTCTTACGGGTTTTCGACAGGTCTATCCAGGCCAAACGTTAGATATTACCCGGTTTCTCCGTTGCGGGTTTCATCGACATACTCCGAAACCTTCCCGAAATGCATATAATACTGACAGATGGCACAAAAGTACGATTACCAAACCGAGCGAACGCTTTGACTGACGCCTGACGATGAACAAACATTAGTACCTGTGCATCTTCCTGACGAAACGGATCAGACCGAGTTACGAGGAAACTTTCGTTTCTCTGTCTGACAAGCTTACCTGTCAGGGTCATCGCGTGCTCGTGTCATCCGCTGCCAATGACTAAATTGAGCCAGTTACACACACAACCCGAAACACAGGTCCTGGGCTACACCCAAGATTAACCGACTTTTTGCAAGAGGTTCTTGTCATGAATAGGCCCATCCTCTGCGTACTGCTCGTCGGAACAAGCCTCCTCGCTGTCCAGCGAGATCTACAGGCACAAGGCTTCGGTGGTGGTTCGGGTACTGGAGGTCTCGGCACTCCCGCAACAGCTGGCGCTGGTCGCGGTGCGGGGCTGACTCAAACCGGTGAGCTCAGCAGTACCGCAGCTATCACCCGTGACCCTTTTGTAGGGCGCAGCCTCGGATGGTCTCCACGCAGCCTCGAGGGCCAACAGCCGAGCAGCATCAACGCAGGTTTCGCCAGTAATCTGGGCACTGGGCTTGGTGGCAGAGGTGGACTTGGTGGTGGGTTCGGCGGTGGACTCGGCGGAATTGGTGGTGGACTCGGCGGTCTTGGTGGTGGACTCGGTGGGCTTGGTGGTGGACTCGGTGGGCTTGGTGGTGGACTCGGTGGGCTTGGTGGTGGACTCGGTGGAGGACGTGGTGGATTCGGCGGCGGGCTGGGGGGCGGATTTGGCGGCGGGCTGGGGGGCCAATTCGGTGGCAACCAATTCGGTGGCAACCAATTCGGTGCGCAAGGAGGCCAAACCACGCGTCAAACATTGCGTGCCAAGATGACAATTGGCTTTGAAGTGTCACCTCGTCCAGCCAACGTGGTCAGCGCCCGCTTCGAGAAACGCTTGACGAGTATCCCGCGGCTGAAGATTTTGACGCCGGTGAAGGTGACGATGGAGAAAGAAACCGCGGTTCTTCGTGGGACGGTTGCCCGTGAACGCGACCGCGATCTAATCGCTCGGCTCGCTCTCTTAGAACCCGGGATTTCAAACGTTCGTAACCAGCTGATCGTTGCCCCGGAGGATTCCACTTCGGGCCGTCCCAATTAACGTTTGATTGGGTCGACACTTGAGGCTGCCCAACCGTTCCTTGAGCGGTCAGAGATGACGGATTGACTGCCTTATCTGATTGTTGTGAGCCAAGCGTTTGCTGGGCATCCGCGTATGCCTGAGACATCGCCTGCATCTTCTGGGAAGTCTTTTCCGGCACAAAAATAGTGGTGGTTGGCCGACGTCTCACCGGTGCTTCCCGTTGAGATACGAAACTTTGGTCAGCAGCCTGGTGACTTGCCGCCAACACCTTGTTCCCGCGTTGCAAGTTGTTCGCAGGCTGTTTCTTCGCTCGTGGACCTGGCAGCACATTAAGTGTCTGCTCACCGCGAACCAACTGACCGTCCGAAGAATGAAAAATGGGAATCAACGTGATCTTCTTCTGATCACCACCTACCTGATCCCAGGGAATCCAAATGCTGTAAGAAGCCCCCAGCGTGGTTTCACTCTGGTGCTGCTTCAATTGCTCCGGTTTGAAAATAAAGCGACGATCGGGTTGAATCCCAGAAAACTGGCGGTGTGAATCATCAAATCCAAATATCGTCAGCTTGCCGTCCACCGACACAACTTGCTGTTGACTGTCGTAGAAATAAACGCGGCCACCAAATCCTCGAACTGCTGGCTTACCCACCTGCTTATAGACCGCATCCGACCAGACGACTACCATTTGCTGAGGAACCTTGACACTCTCCTCGGTCCAACTTTCCTTCCACTCCGTCCATGGTTTGGCCAGTGTCGCTGGTTTCCAGGTGCTGCAACCAATGTTCCATGAGCACAGGAACAACGCCAAACTGCATAGTGACTTTCTCATATTTCATTTCCTTACGGCAGAGCAGTCACACCTCTGGTTTACCTGCGGCAACTCCGAAGAGGTTCCGAGTCGAGCAACAGCTAGGATTTG
Source organism: Planctomycetaceae bacterium (assembly GCA_002724245.1). Classification (GTDB taxonomy): domain Bacteria; phylum Planctomycetota; class Planctomycetia; order Pirellulales; family Pirellulaceae; genus UBA9264. Next base: position 19,673 of record PBOG01000035.1, on the reverse strand, counting down.
ACTCGTATTAATGAGCCAGTGAAGAGATCTATATCAGCGCAGTGGTGGCCCAGGTCGATAGCCGGTCGCTGCGGGGGGTACTTGTCCCGATTCTTGTCGCCGTGGTTGACCACCCGTTCCGTAGTAATGGGGCGGAATCGGGCCGTAGACAGAAACTGGTGCGGTGGGGTCCACTGGTTGCACGTAAGGTGCAGTCGCGTCTTCGACACGTACAGGTTGCATTGGCATCGGGTCAGTCCAACGATCCGGAGAGGCACCCATCCCATTATCATCAGCGCCATCCTCAGCCGCTGGACCAGGGTCGATCAACCCAGCCGGTGGCGCACTCGGTCGTCTCGTATTTCCAGGGCTTGACTGAAGCCCCGTGGGATCGTCGTGAGGATAGATCACTGGAGAATCAGCACCTTCGCCCCACAGTCCACGCCCGGCACTGAATCCCTGGTCACCAAAGCTGTCGATCACATCTGAAATTGCCCAACTCATGCGATCCGTCTCGATGGTGTTGAGCCACTCCAGATCTTCGTCGCCGTTGACCAGATAAGGAGTCATGATGATCATTAATTCAGACCGCTTGTCCTCTTCGCGATTAAATCGGAACAGATTGCCCAACAATGGGATGTCCCCCAGGTAGGGAACCTTGCTAACAAATCGCGCTTTTGTCTTCTGGATCAGCCCCGCAAACACAACTGTTTGACCGCTGCGTGCAGAAAGCGTCGTCGAAGCTGTTGTGATATTGATATTTGGAGACTTCACCGGGTTACCGTTGTTGTCCACAGCTACCGGCACACCATCTTCCGCTTCACCCAACGCTGAATTCTCTGTGTCAACGGTCATCGAAATCAACCCGTCCTGGTTGACTCGAGGCTGGACCGTCAGCAGCAAGCCGACTTCTGTGTCGACGACCGAGTTGGATACGCCCCCGCCATTACCCAGATTTTGACTGCCGGTGATTCGGGAGGTGGTTTGACCGATTTGTACAAACGCCGGTTCAGTATCCATCGTCATGATCGTCGGACGACTCAGCACTTGCACGCGCCCTTCACCCTGCAACGCTCTCAGCAAGACACTGATTGATTCATTCGCAGCAGAGAGCACCAGCCCGCCATAATTCGCTGTTGAACTTAACCGCCCGACACCAAAACTAGACAGCGCCTGTCCAGCCAACACCTCCCGACCATCGGCATTCAGATTGGGAAGGTTCACAGTGGTGTTGTTGAAGTTGAAGCCAGGTTCGCTCGCGCCGCCGACCGCGGCAATTCCTCGGTCAAACAACAGTGAGTCTTGCAGACCAAATTCAACGCCAAACTCAAAATTATCATTGAGCTGAATTTCAGCGATCAACACCTGAATCATGACCATCGGAGGACGAAAATCCAAGTCGTTAATTATCTCAACGATATTTTCGTAGTACTTGGGGGTCGCACTGATGATCAAGCTGTTCGTGATCAGTTCAGGAACGACAATCACTTCCCGGTCCAGCTGATCTGCAAATGCTCCGATACCACCGGTCTGAAACTGCAGATTACTGATATCTCGCTGCGATTGCAGAAAGTTCTGGATCGCCGTAGCTACGTCATTTGCAGGTGCGTTCTTCAAACGTATTACCTTGGTAACACGGGTTTCAACGTCACCCTGATCCAGTCGCAAGATGAGTGTTTCCACGACTTTCAAGTCGGCGGGCGATCCTGTCGCGATCACCGAGTTGGTCCGTGGATCAAAACTGAACTGCAATGGAATCAGAGACGACTCGCCACCTGCCGCACCAGTCCGCAAGTTGGCCAGCGAAGCCGCCTGGACCGATTGGCCAGCAAAACCCTGCCCGGCAGTAACCGGCAAGCCAAACAGCTGTTGTAAGACTTGGGTAATTTGAATCGCGTCGCCATTTTCCAGGGGGAACACCTTGATCTGGGCTTCCGCGTCGGGCAACTGGTCCAGCTGACGAATTAGCTCCGCAACAAGTGCCATACTATTTTTGGGGGCCCGCACGACAATAGTATTCGCTGTCGGATTCGCAGTAATCACGATACCCGTCAATATTCCCGACTCGATAATCTCCGGCTGCGTCGCGCCCATGATTTCCAGCTTCTGCTGGATCGCAAGTGTCTTGGAAGGTGTCGTCCCCTGCCCTTGCGTACCACCTTGCTGTGTAGCCTGACCTTGCACACCAACTTGTGGGCCGCCACCGGCACCAGCCTGGCCAGATGTCTGTCCCGTGATGGCTGCTTGCAGTACCTGCTGCATTTCGGCAGCCAGGGTATTTTTTAGATAAAAAACACGCACTTCATCACTGGCAGGCGTAGTGTCCACATCCAGTTCGTCAATCAGTTTTCCGATTTCCGCCATGTCACGTGGGCTAGCCTGGACGATCAGCGAATTACTGCGAAAGTCCGCCACGACTAGTACCCGGGAGGACAAGTCCGTTGTCTGTCCCCCAGCTTGGCCACCTGCCTGCCCTGGCTGTCCGGTCGGAGTATAGTAACTTTGGAGTACTGCCTGGATATCTGTCGCGGCAGCATGCAGTAAACGAAAAACCTTGATTTGGGCATTCGGGTCGGCCGGCTTGTCTAACTTCACAATCAATTTCTTGATTTCGTCGATACTCTCCTGAACACCTATCAGCAGCAAAGCGTTAGGCTTCCCGAGCGGAACAATACTGACGGGACTAATTCGGTTTCCGTAGACCGTTTCATAGAAAGAGAGAATCAGCTGCGCAATCGCCTGATTATTCGCATGTTCAAGCATGTAGATTTCGGTTTCCGGCTGCGTCTCTTTCGCTTGCGCTTCGATTTTCTCGATGATCTGCATGACTCGCGCAACATCCCGCTCATGACCACGAATGATGAACGTGTTCAGCCCTTCCACAAATTCAATTTGTACGGGACCGAATAGCCCGCCTGTATCTGCTTCAGGATCGAGCACATCGCCGGCCTGGGGACCCTGAGGGGTAGCCGGTTGCGGACGAGGCGCTTGGGCCGGCGCGTTGGGCTGCTGTACAGCAACAGCAGCTCCGGGTTCAGCCTGCAGTTCTCCACGGCGAGGCTGAGGGTCCTGGCTTTGATCTCGCTGTTGCGGTTGGTACAGCATCGAAACCAGTTCACTGCCAAGACGCTGCTTTCCTTCCGCCTGCACTTGATAGGCAGCGACTGTCGGCGCCGCCTTACCACGTCCAGCGGCGGCATGAATCAAGTCAACCGCCCGTTGAACGCTGGAGGGGCGTGCGCGCTGAACAGGAACAACACGCATCGCCTGGCTGCGGTTTCCTGGGGGATTATCCAACGCGGCTGCGACTTGTTTCCAGGCAGCGGTCGCATCCGGATGTCCGGTAAAAGTCACGCGGTTGGCACGTCGGTCAATTTGCATTACGGGCTGTGATCCGTTGGGACCAGCCGCAGTCACAGTGGCCACCAGGCCTGTTCTGTCTGGATTGACCGACAATCGATCACCAAAAGATTCACGCAAGAATGACTCAAGCTCGCGCCAGGAAATGTGGTTGAGAGATTTCTCATCCGTCGAATGAGGCAAGAACGTCCTGCTCCGAGCAACACTACCTTTCGGCGCATTGGAATTTCCCGTGTCCGTCTCAGCGGCAGGTATCGGTCGGGCATGTGCGGATTGCAGGAACTGTGTCACCTGCTTCTGTACCGCCGGCGCCGCCACAACAATCACCTGCAGCGTGCGAGCATCTGCGACAATGCGAGCTGCCGGAAATACCTGCTGCAGCTGTTTGGCGACCACATCGAGCTGGTCAACCGGGATTGAATAGCCGCGAACCTCACTGCGATTAGCCGTGGCAACTGGCGCTACCTGGGCATTGCTCGCAGGCAACGGTCGATCGAGTGTCTTGATCATCTGTTCCGCAAGACGGTGCATTTGCGCCGTACCACGGAGCACGACTTGATTGCGTTGCCGGTTGACAAATATACCTGCACCCGGTTGATTCTCCATCAACTCCGAACGCAAACGTCCAGCAACGTGATCCGCTTTCGCATGCTGCAACACATATTCACGAAACACCAGCGGGCTTGCTTCCTGAGAAACCACAGGGCCGCTGTGCAGCAGCAACAAAACAGAAGTCATGGCAGCAACAATGGATCGACACGTCCATTGCGTTAAACAAGAATGTGGACACCCGTTCATTCTGCCTCTCCCCCAAGCATTAACCGCGATCAGAAGTGCGGCAATCTAGAAACGTTGCGCCGGTTGCACAGGGCACCAGCGGCATCACTCAATACAACAAGAACCTAAAACCGGTACGAGTGTACGTATCCACTTGATGTGTTTAATCGTCACAACCCGGGCCCACAATCAAGGCTGAGTTAGCAAATTTACTGTCCTGAGATTGCGTAGTGCCGTACCACGCCGCTCGAGAGTCGCTTACGGAGGCAGGCAGAGTAGACACGCAAAAAGAACACGGTCTCAGCGAGTCCAGCAGCAACAGGTAACGCAAACTCTAGGGCGCCCGTTGCCTGAAAAACCCGTATATGCACGGTGCTAGCAACTGTTGAGAGTGCTAGATCCGGGTACGCTCCACTATCGGGGTGCAACAAATGCAACCCGAAATGGTAGCGTTCCGGCCTCAGTTGGCAGCCTCATCAGCCTCGCCAACGGGTTCCACATCAGCCAAATTTCCGCCACGGCGTGCCTGCCACACCTGGCCCCCGAGTTCAAATTGGACACGCCCGGTCTCGTAGGAAATTTCCCGCACTCGTCCAGTCGCATCAGCCACACTGAATTCATCGCCAGTGCGCAATTGAATCGTCTCGTTAGTGGTCCGCAAATGCAACCAAAGCTGTGGCTCACCGTTTCGTTCAATCACTGCCGTAATGTACATGCTACGCGCTACATCAAAATCCGGAGGCGGATCTTCGCGCTCCGGCTCCGGCTCCGGCTCTTTCACAGTAAAAGCAAACTCTTTTGTTGCCTTGTTGTTGGGCCCCGGCCCGCTGTCCTGAACCTCAACAACCATTTTGAAGTCACCAGTCTCCTCAGGGGTAAAACTGAATCGGCCGCTTTCGCTCTCCTTGGGAATCTCGTCAGCATCAGGATAGTTTGTACTAATCAACCGAAAAGTAAGGTCCTGACCTCGGTCCCCAGCATCTGCACGAATTCTGACTGACCCACGACGGCCCAAGGTCATCTCTTGTGCATCTTCATCCGTGACAAATCGAGGAACTTGATTCCCCGGCGCAAACAGGTTGCGCCCTGCTATGGACTTGCTGTAGTCCGCGAGTTTTTCCAACCTTAATCGATCTGACGATAATGACCGCCATTCCTCTTCCATTGGCTGGAGCTCTATCTTGTCTTTCTGGGCTGTCATGGAAACCGCTTCAATACGCATACTGATATTGAGCAATTCCAACGTCTTTCCCGTCGGCTGCAGAATGAGACGATCAATGCGATGTAGATGCTTCTGTTGGTAAAAGGCAAAAAGAAACTCTGTAACTTGCTCGAGATTGCCTTTGCCGACAATATCGAATTGCAGCTGGCTGTAGAGTTCGCCGCGGTTTCGCGCCGCAACGTAATCGACTTTGCTGTTCTCCAAGCCGACTTCTTCCACGACTTGCCTCAACCAATCGCTATACCGAGAACTGGCCACTGCGGGAATTCCGGGAAGTGAACGATCAAGGTAATCGTTGTACTGCTTACGAGCTCTCAAGCCTTTGATGTCAATCGTAAATTTTTCTGTTTCAACCCTGGAAGTCAGATTACGGATTTCAGCATCCTTGGCATCAACCGCATCCTGAAATTGATTGAACGCCAGCGATCCAAAGACCAGGAGAACCAATACACCGACAGCTCCAGCTAGTAGTTTTTCACGTTGTGTCATTTTGAGTTTACCTCCCCCTCAAGATCCTGGCGGGCGGAAACGGCACGCGTTGTGGCGTCTGTCGAAGTCGCGCGTTCAGCGGGCTCATTATTCGGTTCAGATTCTTCTGGAGCCACCTCTGGCGAAGCGGATTCGTCACTCGAATCAGCCGGCTCGGCCTCCCTTTCATCTTCCTGTGGGACGGGATCTTCCTGCTGAACCAGACGACTGGGCTGGGATTCATCCTTCCGGACAAGAATTCGTTCTCGGAACGAATGGTAGTACCCCTTCTTGCTTGAATCCTCTTGACTGCCGTCGGTCTGCACCTCGTGACGATCGTCACGCAACACCGCCTCAGCCCGACCGATCGTATCTCCTGTTCGCGCGAAAGCGTCTAGATCCATACGCCCGCCCTGCTTGCTGCTCGCATTGAACGAGAGTGTCTTGATTAAGGCGTCCTCGGCGCCAGGAAATGTCTGCGACAGCCAAAGCAGTTCATCAAGCCAGGTAATATCCCCCTGCAAAAACTCGTTGATCGCAGCCTCGTTTTCTATGTCACGCTGTGCCACTTCCAGGTTCTTTTGATTGGCGGCAATGGTGGCTTTCAAGTCAGCAATCTCTGTGTTCTTCGTCCAAATCTGCACCGTCGCAGAAATCAACACCGCCGCTGCCAGGGCCCCGCTACCTGTGGCAATCCACAAATTTCTCCGCAGTTTGCTAGGTGGTGGCGGCTTTTGTCGCGGATGAAGGAAGTCAATTCCTGCATGTGTCTCTTTGGCTTCATCCGCCAGTACACCCAACAAACCTGCAAATCGACCAGGATAAACAGGCGGTTCCGACTGCAACTTTTTCGATAACCGCATCCCATCGAACGGATCCAAGAGTTCTACATCCAGCGACAACTCCGTGGCGAGACTGTCGCGCAGAGTACTCGCCTCGGCAGCTCCTTGGCATAAACATATTTTGTCAACAGTCCGGCCGTTCAACTGGTTTTGTGCCGCGCCAATCGTCCGGCGGACCTCGCCGATCAATGCCTTAGACAAAAGATTGCCCGCATCGTCGAGTGGCAAACGGACAGCTCTCAAGAACGCTGCTTGACCATCGCTGAGAACCGTCAATTCGGCTTCCGTTGACGTCATACTAATCAGCAACTGGCAGTCACCCTGGCTGGCTCTGCCCTGATGCCGCAACAGCGAAGCGGCCGCAAAAGGCCGCAAGACCATCCGCTGAGGAGATAGGTGGGCGGTACTGCAATTCGCACGTATCTGGTCAACCTGTTCCGGTGAAATCGCCGCAGCCAACACATTCATCTGGCTGTCGTCACTCGTTTCCGACAAGCTGACAAAATCAAGCGGCCACGTTTCGCCAATATTCGCGAACTGCCGCATCGCCTGAAAACGAACCATTTCTGGCAATTCTTCCGGCGGCGCAAGCGGCAACGAAAGCAGACGCAACTCTACTTGCGATCGCCCAATCGCAACATGTACATCTGCGCGATCGATTTTACAGCTCTTCAAGGCAGATGCTAAAGCCGCCGCATTCGCGTCGGAATCCTCAGAGATGGCAATCGACAGCGCCTCTTCGATCACAACATCTCTTCCGCGCGGAGTGCCAACGAGCAAACGGAACTCTTGGGCATCCGATTCCAGTGCAAGTATTTTGGCCATGGTGGTACGACCTTTTGAAACCACTGGTATTGAACTTCGTGAAACGCAAACCGCGATCTGCGAGACAATTGTTACCAACAACAACCCGCTATGACTCTATCACTAGCCCGCTATCCAAACATGCAACACGGATTTCTTACTGAGTTACATCCAGCTGAACACCTAACAACTCCAGAGGATAACCCCGCCCGAGATGGCTAATATCTCTCCAGAATACTACGCGGGGAATCTTGCCGGTAGTATCAAAAATAGCTTCGGTACGAGAAGCCGCACCGCCATCTTCAAAATAGCCGACAACTTGTGCCTGAAAAACGTCTCCGCCAGCCGTCACAAACGGCATCAGCGTTTTCATTTGCTCGAGATCCACGAGACCGGTGGTCAACAACCAAGACTCGAATTTGAGGTTAGGGTCTTCATTTTGCGAATCCAGTTCGAGAGGCCGTTGCTCAATAATCGCCTCAACCAGTTCCTCCGTCATTCCCGGAATACCCAACAGAATCGAACGAGGAGCCTGATTGATGTTGATTCTGCCCGGAATCGTCGGAGATTCACTGACACTCAAAACATCCATCAGCAAAGGAAGGTAAATGTTCATTGCCGCCTGGTCATTCGGAAACGGCGAACGCAACACCACCGAGTCGTCTTCATCCGCAAAACGTATCTGCACTTTCTTGTCGATCAGGTCGAGTACCTGGGAAAGTTTCTCCTGGGGTTCCTGTTCAAAGTCAATTGTATGTCCGGACGCGGACTCACCAGAATCACCCCCATCGAAGGCGCCTGCCTGACGATAAGCGACGATGAACACAGCCCATTCTTCATTAAAGACATCTGACAACTGCTGAAATAGTTCCTGAAGATTGTCGTTGTTGACGAAAATTCGCTGCTGCCCCAAAGACGTGACATTCTTCTCCTGGCTGTGCAACGTCAAAAATCCTGACCAACCACGTTGCATCCCCTCTGCTGTTACATCAATCGCAGCAGATTCTTGCGCGGTTGATGTAATGCCACTAACCTCCTGCTCCAATTCATGTTGCTCAACTATACCGTTCCGATTGGTATCAAGGCCGAACAGTAAACGCGGCGTCACACCTCGTATCAACAACAATTCCTCAACTGAATCAAGCGGCCCATTCTTAGGTAAGTAACCTTCGTAAGATTCCGCCTCGGCTCCGAATTCACGAACTTCGTCATCCTCATCGATCCAATCCAGGATGGCATCAGCCGTATCCTCAGTCATCCCAGGCAACGCCATCAATAACGTCTGCCCAGCACCTGGAAGTAATCCCTCCGCCATAGGCAGAATATTCATATTCAAACGAGTGGAGAGATCCTCCAGTCCATACCGTACGCCAGCCAAATTTCCCATCTCGTCAAGATTCGGCGCGACCACGCTGAAGTTCCCGCGGCCACGAGGGTCTGCATCAACCATTACCGGAACCGCTTGAAAGACTGTCGGATTGAGATAATGCCCCCCCATCTCGTCCCGCGTCGCTTCTTCCTGGGTAAAGTAGGTACGAACATATTCGACACCTGAATCCACCAGAACTCGTGCTTGGATTTGCCGACCGTGCAGTTGTGCCGCCTGCTGGTGCGTTAGCATCATGTGCGTGAAGGTGTAACCCGCCAGCGACAACATGGCAACAACCACTAACACCACGATCAATACCGCCCCGCGGCGCGCCCGACGAGGAACCAAAGTGACGTTCATAGCCCCATCGCCTCCATCGCCGAATCACCCATCGTTTCCGGCGGTTCCGCCAGCGGCAGACGAACTACCAACGAATACACCAAATCACCTTCTGCAATTGCTGTAGCCGCGTTGGTAAGGCCAAAGGAGTCCGCTCTCGCTGGACCTCGGGCTGGCCGAATCGTAAGGATCACGCGAACCGCCTGTGGCAAGCCTTGCATCGAAGCGCTGTCCCACGCAGTAAGCCACGTCAATCCGTCAAAGTACTGGAATTCCAGGCTCGTCACCTCAGGAGCAAGCACCTCACCAGTCATCCCAAGGATCGTTGTATCGCCCATCTCAGCGGCATATCGAGCCATTGATCGATCCAATTCGCGGCGCACCAGGCCACCTGCCAGTTGATCTTCTTGTCGCGAAAATCGGATCGTGTCGGCGTCCACATCGTCTAGAATTTGCGGCGATTGCAGATAATACGCCACCGACTTGATGTCACTCGGGATATCGAACACCTGAAAATCCTGAGTACTGCTCATGACCGGGTTGTATTCGTCGGGCCGTGGTAAACGGCTGACATCAACTTGGAGTTGATACTGCGTCCCGTAGACTCCGAGTTGAGGAGGTGGCACCAATGTCGAAGCATCCTCGGTTACCACCTCAGTCGCACCGTCCTCGGTGACGGCATCACCAGTGCTGGTATCAGAACTTGCAATGTCGGTACTATCGCCGATCTCCGACGACGGCGACTCACTAGATTCCTCACTCCCTAACACACCGCCAGCTGTTTGCTCGGCTTCTTCAGTGTCCACGTTAGATGGTCGCACAGCCCCACGCAGGTCATCAGAAATTCGTTTGAGAATCGCGCGCGCCAGCTGCGCTTCTTCGACGTTTCCTTGTCGCACATCCATCGCACGGACATTAAGATCCATTGCCATCCCAATCGCCACAAAAATCAGCGCGCTGAGACTCAGTGCAAGCATTAATTCAAGCAGTGTCATGCCAGGGGTATGACACTGCTTGCGTCGTTGCGCTGTATGCTTGTTCTTCACTATGTCGTTCCTGTGTTTCACACTATCTGTCTCAAGTTCCTGCGGCGGCCGCGTTCTGTGCTTCCAGCGCCTCCTCTTCGAGTTGCAATTCGACGGCCTCTTGCTCCAAGGCAGGATCTACCATCCAACGCAACAGTGAAAAAGTAACGGGACGCTGCCCCTGCTCGACCCCTTTCTCAACCAGCACCTGAACGGCAACTAAACCTTCCGTGTCCAGTGCCGTTACGACAACGGAGTAATACCACAGATCCAGCAAGCCTATGTCCTCAACTTGCTGTTGGGTCGTCGCTGCAATTGGAATGGCGCCAGCAATTAATTCGTTGAGTTTTGATTCGCAGATTAATTGCGCGTTCGTATAATCACGTGCCCGAGCCGCACTCACACCGCCCACACGAACAAGTTCGGCGATCATTGCCATCGATGAACCCAAAATCGCAATCGCCAGGATCACCTCCAGCAAAGTAATACCGTCGCGACTCGTGCGTTTCGCGAAAGGACGTTTCATTGAGGCAACTCCTCTGGTGAGAGCACACCGCTCACTACAGGAATCCCCGTCAAACTCCTCAGACGAATCGCGACAAACCTCTGGCCAGCCTGATTCGACAAGAAGAGACGCGCTTCGGAAGTCGACCCATCTGGGTAAAACAGGATCGGCTGCGACCAATTCTGCATTGCCTGATCAAGCGTTGCCAACTCCTCTTGTGCAAGTGACATACGGAGATCAAGCTCTGTTGCCCCTTGTTGAAAAACAATACCCTCCGGTAACTGATAACGTAATTCCGCCAGAGTGTTCACCTGTTTCGCCCGTGTAGCGGAAAACACGTCTGGATTATTTGGATCGTTGATCTGCGCAAGTTCATCGGACTGGTCGAAAGCATCTAGCCCCCATTCCGAGGCTTCAGAATCAAGCGCCAAGGGTTGTGTCTGATAACGGCGTCCGGCAATCTCGTACCGAAAAACCTGTGTCTGTCCAGACTGCATGGCTTTGACACGTGCCCGGCCCAAAGCGATTCGCAGCAACTCGGAGGAGCGTCGCAGACGCTGGCTTTCAATCGGGCCGCGCAGCGACTGGCTGGCAATGCCGCCTATGACAACCAGCAAAGTCAAAACAAGCAGCAGCTCCAGCAACGTAAATCCCGACGCAATCATGCGCCGGCCCGAACTCCGACTACCACGGCCAACCACCACAGGAGATCTGCCCGCATTGGCTAGCCCGCCTGCCGAATTGTCACAGTGATCGTATGACACGGTCAAACGCCTTCTCGCTAGCTACTTGCAGCGGTCAAGAAACACGGCAGTAGACAGCCGCGTAAATCAGGAAGTCCCGTCGACGATAATGTCATCATCCGTGTCTTGGAGCGCATCCGGGCCAGCTGACCACAGTCGGTAACCACCGCTGGCAGGTTCGTACAAGTAGGCATTACCCCATGGATCCGGAGGAATGTCCTTGTCACTATAGGGACCGTTCCATTTCTGGACATTCCCAGATGCTTGCGGTGCAACCCGCAAGTCAGAAAGACTCGTCGGATATGCGCCCATGTCGAGGTAGTAGAGCTTGAGAATTGTCTCTATCGCAGACAATTGGGTCTGCGTAGCCTTAACATTCGCGCTGCCCTGAGTGCGGATAATCGATACCCCAACAAACGAAGCCAGAATCAAGAGGATTGCTAAAACCAGCATGACTTCCAGCAATGTAAATGCTCGACGCCGCCGATGTGAATGACGTCTCATTGAATGGGTCTCCCATGTTCTCGAAGGTAGTAAGTTAAGCGCGTGAACTGTAGATGTCTTACACGCGGAGGGGGATGCAATCGCGGTTACTGTTTATCCAAAAGTACTACTCATCCGAATGATCGGTACCAGCAATGCGACGACCACGAACAGTACAATTCCAGCCATTAACAATAGCATTATTGGCTCGAGCAAACGCACCGCCAAATCAAGTGCTCGCGAGGTACGTTTTTCGAGTCCATCAGCAATATCAACCAAGACCGAATCTAACGTATTGGATTCTTCTGCCACGGTAATCATCTCTACAACCGTGTCCGGAAAGTGCCCCGACGCGGCCAGTGGACCAGCCAGCGTTTCACCCGCGGTAATATTCTCGGAAGCGTTTCCAATCGCCTCTGACAAAATTCGGTTGCCAGCAGCCTCCCGACTGATGTCCAATGAAGTCAAGATGGGCACACCGTTACGCAACAAGGTTCCCAGCACCCGGCAGAACCTGGCGACCGCAAAATTCCGAAACACAATACCAAACAGCGGCAAGCGAATTTTGACCAGATCACGAGTGCGTTTCCCTGATTCCGTTTGTAAACGACTGCGAACTACAAACAAGAACACAACCAATGCCACAATGATATAGAGGCCCCAGTTCCTGAGTGCCGCACTAAAATTGAGCAGCCAATCTGTAACAAATGGCAACTGGCCCATCTGTCGCAAACGGTCAAACATCGAGTCAAACTGCGGCACAATAAAGACAATTAACCCTGTGATCACGAGGCTGCCAACAATGGCCAAAAAAACTGGGTAAGCCAAGGCTCCAATCGTACGGCTTTTGAGATCTTCCTGCTGTTCGGAAAAAATAGCCACCCGCTCGAGAGCCTCTTCCAAAAACCCGCCCTCGCCACCGGCACGAACCATGTTTACCGCCATTTCACTGAATACGGTCGTGTGCCGCGCCATGCCATCGCCTAACGTTTCCCCCTCTTCGATACGATCACGCACATCACCAAGCACCTCCTTCAGAATTGGCTTGGCTGCCTGATTGCGCAAAACATCAAGTGAACGCAACAACGGCACACCACTGCGCAGCAAGGCAGCCATCTGAGCATAGATCAGCGCCATCGCTTGCCCCTTGACGGGACGACCAAATGTAAAACGCTTGGCCGTTTTTTCTACCGTTACCTCAAGAGGAAATAGCGATCTGTCGGAGAGAATGTTGACCACTTCACGTTGACTGGCAGCAGATAAGCTGCCAGTCACGCGTTCACCCTGTCCATCGCGCGCGATGTAGGCAAAATCAGGCATGATTCAAATAACGCAAAAGATTGTTGAGTAACAAGTTACCTTAGGTAATGCTCTTTAGCAGTGCATCACTCTTAGCAACACGCATCACTTCATCCACAGTCGAATCACCGCGAAGGACCTTGTTCCAGCCATCATCCCGCAATGATCGCATTCCTCCATCGAGTGCCTTTTTGCGGAGCCGCCAGGCACTCGCGTTTTCGTTCGCCAATTCACGCACCTCATCCGTTGTCACCATCAGCTCGTATATACCGACGCGACCCATGTAGCCAACTCCTCGGCAATGGTGACACCCAACTGGTCGATACAGCGGACGACCACCTACCTCGTCCCACGGAAAATCTTCTGGAAACTCATCGCGGGTGGGCTCAAAAACCTCCTTGCAGTGCTTGCAGAGCCGCCGCAAGAGCTGCTGTGCCATCACAGCTTCAACCGTACTGGCAACCAGGAATGGCTCCAATCCCATATCAGTCAACCGCGTGTAGGCTGTGGGAGCATCATTCGTATGCAAAGTACTAAAGACCAGGTGCCCAGTCAGCGATGCCTGAATCGCATTCTCCGCCGTCTCCAAGTCACGAATCTCACCCACCAAGACGATATCCGGGTCGTGGCGCAAGATACTACGTAGCGAATGACCAAACGTAAAACCGATCTTATTTTGCACCTGGATCTGATTGATACCAGAGAGCTGATATTCAACTGGGTCTTCCGTAGTAATAATCTTGTGCGAGGGATCGTTGATCTCTGACAAAGCACTGTAAAGCGTGGTTGTTTTCCCGGAACCCGTTGGTCCCGTCACCAGAATAATCCCATGAGGCTCGCGGATCAGTTCATGGAAAGTTGTATAGGTATCCTCTTCCAGACCAAGCCCCTTGAGCTCAAATACCATTGCGGACTTATCAAGGATCCGCATCACAACGCTCTCTCCGTGAATCATCGGAATCACGGAAAACCGCACATCGATCTCGCGCCCTTTAATACGCAATTTGATGCGCCCATCTTGAGGCAAACGCCGCTCTGCAATATTCAACCGCGCCATGATCTTCAGGCGGCTGATAATCGCGAGTTGAAATCGGTTAATCTCTGGTGGCACTGCTTGTGGATGCAGCATGCCATCAATCCGATAACGCACTACGAGACCGTCACCCTGTGACTCCAGATGCACATCACTGGCGCGGCTTTCAATAGCCTCCAGCAAAATCTCGTTTACGAGCCGCACTACCGATGCTTCCTGGGCCATCTCCGAAAGCTCTGACCCGTCAGTCTCCAGGTCTTCTAATAGTTCAACCTCTTCTTCTCGCTTTAACTCAATCAAACCGTCAACTGTCTCGCTACCGACACCGAGATGGCGTTTGATTAACTTGTTAATTTCGTCACGGTCAGCCAACACAGGCATCACGGATGCGCCGGTGGCCGCACTTACTTCATCGATCGGGTACAGATCAAAAGGATCACTCGTTGCCACAACTAGCTGACCGTTTTCACGGCTAATTGGAAACAAGACCTGCCGATGTATCAACTTGGTGGGAAAACCATCCAGGAGCGAGAGATCCGCGTCTACTTCGCGCAGGTCGACATACTCCAGGCCCATTTCCTCGCCAAGCGCGCGGAGCGCGTCCCCCTCTTGAACAAACCCAAGTTCAACGGCTCTTTCAAGTAATCCAGAGCTATCGCCATTCGCATCACGTGAGCGCGCTAATTGCTCATCGTTCAACAGCCCACGACGGAGGAGAATTTCACCGGCTTGCATATCAATAAGCAACTTAAACAAACTGAAGGAGAATGGCTCGCGTACCACGCCAAAGCAGCACGCACAAGACAACTTATGCCAATACACAAAGACGTGATAGCCGCGGTGAGTCCACCAGGGTGCAAGTCCACCCAAAGGACAACGGCACCCTAACCCCTCTATTGTAGTTGCATAAATGGTGCTTAGACCGGCATTCTTGGCGTTTACCTGCTGCAAGCACGAATCACGTAGGCGTGGTCCAATGAGAGCGAAAATAAGGGCATTGACGCTACCCTCGCGAGTGTCCACACAATCATGCCACAAACGTTATCCAAGCAGCCGGCAGGCCAGCAAAAAATAACAGCCGGCACTTTTCCCAGTGGCCGAAAAGCGTGTAATGCCATCACGACCAGGTCGTGATGGCATTACATATCCATATCTGAGGGTGTTAAGAGGCACCCCGGCCAAGCGTGGCATTAAACAGGCCGCAGAATCATCAAAACTGGCCCTGAAAACAACCTGCCCGAAGCCCCACCCTGGTATCAGGCGTCATTCGGGCGCCGTGGCCGCTCCGACCGATCGCCACCACGACCACGACCACGATCGCCACCACGACCACGATCTCGACCACGGCCACGGCCACGGCCACGCTCCGGTTCTGCAAACGTGAACGGTTTGCCAACCATTTCCTTGAATTCACGCTGCTGGGCAGGCGTAAGCGAGCTTACCAGCTCTTCCTGAGCCTTCTGCCGTAGTTTGGCAATCTCTTTACGCAATTTCTCTTCGATGCTGCGTGCTTTCTCCTGCAGCTTCTCACCCTGCGATTCGCTGACGTTCAGATCCTCTGCCAGATCACCAGAACTCAATGCAGCCGCAGCCTGAGCCGCACCGCCACGTAAACTGCGCTGCAGGACCAACTGGGTCAAACGTTTTGATTGGTGAGGCAACAAAATCTTGTCAATACTTTCTTTGACTTGCTTTTCCATCTTCTCACGCATTTCGCGAAAACGCGCAAACCGGTCCTCTCCACCTTGTCTCTGTCCTCTGTCTCCACCACCCTGTCGGTCTCGATTGCCACGAGCGCCACGATCGCCACCGCCCCGGTTTCCGCCACGGCCAAAACCCGAAAAAGCTTCACGCACCGCGTCACGCTGATCTTCGCGGGCTTCTTCAATCTCAGCGATTTGATCATCAAGCAGCTCTAGTTCCTTTTGCACGTCTTCCCGTGCCAACAACTCAAGCGAACCACCCCCACCGAAACCGCCAAAACCACCACCAAAACCGCCAAAACCACCGCCAAATCGGCCGCCACCGCGTTGGGCGTGCAAGTTACTTACGGCCAGAGAAATCACCATGAAGCCAACCAGGCAGCAACTCAAACGACGAAGGGACATCATGACATCAACTCCCAATGTAAGTGCGAAACAGAGTCTCATTCGTAAACGATGTGATACTCACAATTGCCTTGCACGATTTCCCTCAAACGGGATGCCGCACAGCTCCCTGGCCGCCATTACGGCCTCCCACCAACAATTCCCGGCAGGCAAACAGCACCAAAGCAGTATCCTAGCACCCCACGGCTAATGACACCACATCTGTGAAAAAACACGGATGCAACTGGTACTAGTACGAAAATGAGACGCCGCGTCCACCGAAAACGATGCAAAAATGCACCGATCTAACGATTTCAGCTCGCGAGAAATTGATTCGACGGCGTGCATAATGCGCGAAGCATTCGGGAAATATCGGTCAGAACGCTTGCAGGTAATCGGTGGCGGTTATTGACGCACTAGCGTCCTCTACCGCGGGAACTGCCACCGCGCGAACTGCCACCGCGGGAACTTCCACCGAAACCGCCGCGACCACGAGAGCTGCCACCGAAGCCGCCACGACTGCTTCCACCGAAACCACCGCGACCGCGAGAGCTGCCACCGAAGCCGCCACGACTACTTCCACCACCGCGCCGTGAACGTATAAACGCCTCCATGGCCTGCCGGCTGCGCACCTGTTCGGGGGTTGCACTCTGGCTTCCGCCACTCCTGGAACGCTGCGAGCTGGTACCCGCAGTCTGTACCTGGTCGCCCAAAATGGCCGACAAAGCACTCTTGACGTAGTCCGGTTTGGAATACATGAGCGTCTTGACCTGAAATGCTTCGGTCGGCTGCGCCCCTTTCTGATCGATCAGCTGAACCAATTCTTCAACTTCTCGAAACAACTGCTCAGGTGCCGTAACAATGAGTGAGTTGCTGCGTTCATCCACAGCAATCGTCATTTTGGGCTCTTCGGCGGCCTGCTGACCGCCCCGCTGACCACCGCGGCCGCCGCGTCCTCCCATAATTGCACGCATCATTGCCTGTCGAGGATCTTCACCACCGCGGCCTTGCTGGCGTTGCCCTCCCTGAATCCGACTCGCATATGCTTCCTTGACCACTGTCGCCGCTTCCGCAGCCGTCGTATACACCAACTGAATCATCCGAGGTTTCCCTTGCGTCTGCACCTCGGTCATGCTGTTTTCTTGATCGATGATTCGTAAATGCTGCTCGATCTTGAGAATGTCACTGGACGTACCCTGTACGATCAAGCGATTTAATCGCACGTCCGGAATAATCGTAGCCGTACCAACCGTTACAACACTGGCATCTGTACTCGTGCTGCCACCTCCTGAGCTCCCCAGAAAACCACCAAGCAACCCTCCCATCAAATTTGAGGTCACGCTTCCTACCAGCGAACCACCAGCTGCAGACAAGCTTGAGGTGGTGCCTCCCAACATTTCTCCCAACAGCCGGTTCGCACTTTCTGCACGTGCAAATTTCAGATAGAAAACCGCGAGCTGCTGACTGGCGACGGCAGCATTTGCCGGGCCGGCGATCGTCTTCAAATGTTCCTCAAACCGGTCGAGGGCTGCCGGGTCATCAGACTGAATCAAGATGCCTTGCGGCGTCAATTGCACTCGAATAGGTGCCGGCTTCTCTCTTAAACGCGTTCGCTCATCATCCGACACACTCTGACGTTCGTCTTGTTGTTGCGCCACTTTGATTTGACTTGCCAATTTGAATGTCGGCTGGCTTTGGGGCGCCGTGACAGCTGCTGTTTTGTCTGACTTTCCCGCTGCTGCTGCACCTGCGTCAGGAAGCTCCTTGTCAGGACGATCCGTTTCACTGGAGTCCGCGGGCGCATTAGGCTTAACCGGGGCAGCTTCCGTCGCACCGTCATTACCCCGTCCCCTGCGCAAATCGAGCTCCAGCGGAGCGTTCGACGGGTTAATCTCCACCTGACGAACCCGAGGCACGTTGGCATCAGCGGGCGCGATCATCAAGACTTCGTTCTCACCAGGCCAGAATTGCTTGGCAATATTCAGAGCTTGCAAAGCCTGTGTCCCCTGGTAGGGCAACATACGAACTCGGCTTTGACTGACATCGCTGGTAGCACGCAGTCTCGTAACAATGGCCCTGATCTCTTCAATCTGAGATGGACGGGCTCTCACGTACAGGCGTCCGCTAATCGGATCGGCATCGATTTTTGGTGCGTCTGGATTCGCAGTTTGCGACTCGCTGGACGTCCCCTCAGTCGTTGCCGTAATCCCAAACATCTGATTCAGCAGCAGGATCACATATTGAGGGTCAACCGACTTCAAATCGATCACTTCAAAGGAAACCGCTTCACCCTCCAGTACCGCAATGGTGTTCTTGATCTGTGCGTGAATACTGGGAGTTGCCAAAGCAATAACTTTGTTGGTGCTTGCATCGGGGGCTAGTCGGATATCCTGACCCGCCAGGATCGTCTGCAGCACATCGTAAACGGTGTTCAGATCACCCGAACGAATCACGTGTGTGCGCAACTCAGGAGTCTCACGTTCCGCTGTTACGTCGGCCTTATTGGGCTCCACGTCAAGCATGTCGATGACGCGTTTCATAATGTCGAGCTTGCTGGCCGAACCGGTAACAAAAATCTGCCTTCCGATCGCATCCGTTGAAATATTGATGTCCTCTCCGACATTCGTGTCTTCGCCAAGTCCAACCAGCGGACGTGCTGCTGCTAGAACTTCTTCAGAAGTCGCGTGCTTGAGTTCAAAACGACGAACTGGCTCGCTGCCTTCGGCCGGATTTTCCACCGACTGGATAATGTCACGAATCCTACGCAACTTACCCGCAGTTTCGGTAATCAAGAGCTGCTTGGATTTCGGCATCGCGATGGGAGTAGAAAGAACGGTCATACCCGAAATTTCCGTTGCCACTTCAGCCGGATCCAGCTTAACAAGCGGAAATAGGCACTTCACGACCTCAAACTCGCCTCGTTGATCCAACTCTTCCAGAGTCACGTATTCCGCTAGCACATCCAGTAGTTGCGCACGTCGCTCATCGTCGAGACTAATCACCGAAACTAAATTCGCGCTACGAATCAATGTATAGCCGGTGCGAATTAGAAAGCGATTGATCCGATCGATGGCCTCGTCCGGCGTAAAGGCTCGGTCGTCTGAGTAGGTTAGCGAACCGGCCGGGATTTCATCCACGTGCATGGACAATCCCGCCTCTTCGGTAAGCCATTCAAGCACGCTTTCCCAAGGAGCACGATCAAAAGAAAACCGTAGTCGCACCTCGCCGCCATTACGGGCGTCACGGTTGTCGGCGTCACGGTTGTCGGCGTCACGGTTGTCGGCGTCACGGTCGTCGGCGTCACGGTCGTCGGCGTCACGGTCGTCGGCGTCACGGTC
>PBOG01000034.1 GCA_002724245.1 Planctomycetaceae bacterium | reverse complement strand
TGCACTGTTTACTCAGAGAAGTGCACTGTTTACTCAGAGAAGTGCACTGTTTACTCAGAGAAGTGCACTGTGCCCCTGGCATCACCAACCATCACCGTCTGCCCGTCATGGCTGATCGCCACGGCGGTGGGCATTACCGGCGCGTACGAATACGTTTTTTCCTGACCGCCGTCCGCCTTCCATAAACGCGCAAACTTGTCACGACCGGCCGACAATAACCGGCCATCCCTGGCAAACGAAATCGCCAGCACCCCGCTGGGCAATTTCCCAAAAGTACCCGGGACACGTACAGGAGCATGCGGACGCGCATGCACAGTCACAATGAAGCCATCTGTGGTATTCCACCAGATAAGCTTGCCGTCTTCGCCGCCTGTCGCCAGTACCTTGCTGTCACTGCGCCAGGCGAGTGCTCGAACCGCTGCAGTGTGATTCGCAAGTGACAGCACAATGCCGCCGGTCCGTGCGTCCCACAAGTGAACTCCACCAGCGCGATCCGCCGTTGCCAACTGCTTCCCATCGGGACTGAACGCAATTGCCGTAATCCAATCCGTATGCCGCCCAGCCTTGAATCGCAGCGCGCCATCTTCGGTCGAGTAAACTTTAACAACACGACCCGCTCCGCCTAACCCAACGAGACGCTGGTCTGGACTCATATCAGCCGCCATGACCGCGTCCAGCTCGTCTCCCAGCTGCGCCAGTCGTTTGCCGGTCCGGACGTCAAACAGGACCACACTACCCGACTGCACTGGTTTGCCGCCGGCTGCCAACAATACGCCACCATTACGGCTGAATTGTACAACCTGTGGGATACCCTCTGGAAACGCGAGCGCCCCGATTGGTTTCTGGCTGGAGATGTCGAACAAACGAATATGTCCGTAACCTGCCACGGCCAACAATGGTGACCAGGGATTCGCCGCCATCGCCAGCACCGGCAGTCTCCGCGCCGTTGCCGGCACTTTGATCTCAGGCAGGTGACCAGGCATCGGCGGGGCGCCTGCGGGCTTCACCTCAGCATTGGCTGCGGGGTTGAAAGTAACCGTGCGACGCGCGGCGAGCGATCTGCTGCTGTTTGTCTCGCGCACACCTGATTGGATCCACTTGCGGATCAGCTCGATCTTCTCCGCGGCCAGCGGAGGACTTTGGGGCGGCATGCGTGCGCCTTCATCTTCTGCCGTGATCGCCTGGAATAACACACTTCCACTCGGCCTGCCCGGTTTGACAACCGGTCCTGCGCTGCCACCCTTCAACAGCGTCGCATAATTCTGCAGATTCAAATCCGCATTCTGCTCGTCGTTACCATGACATTTGAAGCAGTGCCGGCGGAGAATCGGTTTGATGTCGTCATTGTAACTGACGATCTCGTCGGCTCGGCCGTGACAGGGAAATATCCAGGTAAGACTGAAGCCCAGCAAGAGGAAATACGTTCTGTGTAATAACGTGTTCATAGTCTGTAATCGTCGACGTCAGATGAGCGGAAACCGGCTCACCTCCTCTGCAGAGTTAACGGTTGAAGCTGAACTCAGTCGAGTTCAGCAGACTCCACAAGATATCCTCGTAAGCCGCTCGACCCTCGACCTCATCGCCTACCAGATCAAGCATCGCGGCGAGTTCGTCGCTGGTCGGTTTGCGACTCACGCACCTGATGAAGAGCTCCTCGATGATCCCAGGCGGACTCTTCCCTTGTTTGAGTAACTGCGGCACGAGCCCGGCTCGGATTGCGCTATTGGTGTTATCGCCGACGAGCATGTGCAATGTCTGCGACAAGGTTGGCTCGGGTTTCGTTTCGCAAGCGCAAATGCTATTGCGACTCGACCGGCCAAACGTCTTGAGAAAGTCGTCAAACCATAAGGGCTGCGCTGTGTCACCCGGTGTGCGCGGATAAAACTCGATTGCCTTGGTACCTTTGGGAAAATTGCGAAACGGCCGATCCCACCCCGTAACTTTGATGATCGAATCGAGCAACACGTCCGACCGCAGTCGGCGCAACCGGGCTCGCGAGAACTGCCGGTCATCAAGCTGATTGGTTGCATTTGGCTGCGAGGAAAGCTGATACGTCCGCGAGTTGCAGATGTCTCGAATCAACTGGCGCTGGTCAAACTGGTACTTGACGAGGCGTCGCGCAAGCTCATCCAACAGCGGGCCATTGGTTGGCGGATTGGAGATGCGCATATCATCGACCGGCTCAACCAGACCGCGGTGAAAGAATCGGGCCCAGATACGATTCGAACTATTCCTGGCAAAGAGCTTGTTTTCAGGTGAGGTAAGCCATTTGGCCAAGGCGATACGCGAATCGAGCTGGGCGTCTACCGGAGCTGCGCCACCGAGGACGGTTGCCGCCATGGGCCGCCCATCGACCTTGTGATTTGCCGGGGAAGCCTGGCGTTTATTGAAAACGTAGAACTCCCGTGGTTCTGCGCCCGGCTTGCGGGTAATCCCAGTAAAAAAACTGACGAAACCGTAATAGTCATCCATCGTCCAGCGGTCGAACGGATGATTGTGACATTCAGCACATTGAATCTGCACACCGAGGAACAACTGTGAAAAGTCCGCGGCAAAGTTCTTGGGGCGGAAACGAACATCATGCACCAGCATCGTGTACAGATTCGTCGGCCCGTCATTCAGGTTACTCCCGCTGGCCGTGACCTGGTCGTAGACAAATTCATCGAGTGGTCGATTCTGCTTGACTTGGTTTTTGATCCACTGGTAATACGCCTCGGCAGCTTTCAAGTCTGTCGCTACCGGGGTATACCCTCCCCCCATCAAACGGACCGACTCGGCCCACAAGCCGGTGGTCATGTCTGTGAAGTCCTCCGACTCGAGCAATGCATCGATCAACCGGACACGCTTGTCCACGCGGTTGTCTTCGATAAACCGCGTGTAATCCGCGACGCCTGGTGGAACTCCAGTCAGGTCGAGGTAAACGCGGCGTAAGAACGTCTCATCATCGGACAATGCGGAGGGCAATAACTGCAGCTTCTGCAACCGATCAAAAACCAGCTCGTCAATGTAGTTGTGTGCCGGCGGATCTGACCATTTGTAATCGGCATCACTCGGTAACACGATCACTTCCGATCCGATCGTAAAGCGGTTGAACCTGGCGAAGACGTACGTATCGCCCCGATTTGCCGATGTCACCCGACCGTGCTGATCAATCGCAGCGGTGCTCGGATTATTTGAGTAATACAGCGCCAGCGAAGTCACATCATGCGACGAGCCGTCAGAATACTGTGCCATGACTCTGGTCTGCACCGGCTGTGCGTCACCGTCGAAGAGAATCTTTGGCGGTGACAGCGTGATCGCAATTGGCTCGGGGACATCACCCGCATCACTCAGCGCACCCTGCTCGATCCACCTGCGAAGCGTCTGATAGTAAGCGGTCTTTTTGTCGAATCGCTTACCGCCTGTGTGCGGGACGGCACCGGTCGCTTTCAGCAACAGCAAGCTTTCCTCCGGCACCGCCACATTCACACGACGGCCTATGATCTCTTGCGTCAGCCGGAAATAGTCACCTTTCCAGTCGTAACCAAACAACGAAAGCGAAAACCCATCTTTGCCACGCGACGACCCGTGACAGGTACCTTGATTACAGCCAGCGCGGAACAAGACCGGCATCACATCGCGCCGAAAACTGACAACGGGCTCGTCGGCTACAGCAATCGCCGCAGTCGCTGCCAATAACAATGAGAAAAGTTGCCGCATGATTACTCGCAGTTCGATAGCGCCGGATCAACTCGGAGTGTTCCGTTACCCGTTCGTTGCCGAATCAACTGACCTTCTACCCGGAACGTAAATTCGCAACGAATCTCCGTATATCTGCCCAGCAAAGCAACCTTGTCCGCCTTGATCTTGAACACAATCGTCTCCTCGTCGGGATTCAGCTGGTAATCGCCGACAAGCTCCACACCTTTGGGAAGGCCAATCAGGACCGCCTTGGCGGGATTCGTGAAGGGCTGCAGCCGTGTTACGCGGCAATGGATCTCAGCCATTTGCTGGCGTCGCACCGCACTTTGCTTCATCGCCAGCTTCACATACGGAGCTCCCACGGCAAGGTCAATAAAGTTCGATGACACGCGCACGCGGCCAACGCCGCTGTAATTATCGCCCTCGGTCGTCGTCCCATTCATGGTCATCTTCCAAGTGCCCGGTGTCGCCGCAGCCGAAGCACTTAGTGAATAGGCGGCTTCGCTCTGGCCTGCTGCAATGGTAATCGAACCACCACCCGCGACCCCGTTGGGATACCAGTCGGGTTGTATTTCGACCGGCCCGCTGAAACCGTTCTGTCGATGTACTTTGACACCAAGTTTCAATTCACCTGACTGCGCAATCGGTATCTGTGGCTGCTCCAGTACGATTGTGAATGGCGATTGATCGATCACACCGATCGCAAAACTCTGCAAATGGGCGTGGTGCCAGGTGCGGCCACCGGAATGATTGATAAACGGGATGTAGACCTGCGAAGACGACTCGATGCGACCCTTGCCCTCCACACGCTCCAGATCAATCGCGAAGAGGCAGGCTTGTGGCTGCGTATCGGAAGCAGCGACAAATTGTACGGGAACACCATTCATCCCTGGTTGATAAATAGGCGCCAACATCGTTATCCCGTCTGGCAAGCCTCGCGGAATCAGGCGGAGAGGACCGTTGTAGGAATTGCATGGTTCCGCAGCGATATAGACATTTGTCGTCCACTGGTTGCCCTGGGGAACGATGAAGCCAGCCGTACGATTGATCTCAAAACGGTCATTTGCCCAACTTACCGTATGATTGTGGATCACATCGCCAGCGGGTTCGATCTCGATACGGTAGACGAATCGCTCGCCACCGAGACCGCGCATATCAGTGATGCCGATCAAATACTCGCCGTCTTTTTGGGGCGAGAAGATCGCACTTGGATCGAGCAGTTCGGCGCGCTGCAATCCGTTGGGAATCACGGGTTTGCCGCGGGCCGCCCAGGATGCGTCGTCGGCTTCGAGTTCGTTCGCGGATCCAGCAACGTGCCGTATCCAAATTGCACTATCCAGCGGACTTCCCAGGCCGCGTGCAAAGACACGAATACGATACCGCTCGCCATGGTTTGCCTTGAATCGGAAAATGTCTTCTTCACCACGCTGCGAAATGACTCCATTCAGGGCGACTGGCAAATCCAGAAGACTTCCAGCCTGCGCCTCCAGGACATTCGCATAGGGAGACACTCGTAACGGCAAGTACGAGGGAGGCTGCTCACCATCCTGGTCGGGAAAAAACTCAAAGTCGCCCACCTTGGCCGGCAGCGTGAGTCGTTGGGTCATGGGCCCAGTCGCGTCACCGAGCAACTGCAATTCTGCCCGCGCCCCAACTTGCCCCCCGAGCGGATACGCAACCAAAGGCCGTGGGTAGGTTCCCACGTGTGCCCGGTAATAAATCCAGCGCCCGCCTTTGTAGAGTTGCTGACGAATGTGAATGAAGTACGTTCCGCTGCGAGGGGCAAGCATCGACGCGATGGGATCCTGGATATGAAGATCGCTGTCATCTTCATGCAACATTTCGTTGCCGTGCTCGTCGAGAATCCGCAGCATCAAGTCATACTCAGATTCAGCATAGGCCTTGTCACACAGCCGCACCGAATCGACCTCGACCGACAATCGCTGTCCGGCTTCCAGATCAACGCAGTAGTAATCGTCATCCAGTTCCCGAGTGACTTTGATTTCACCGGCAATGGTAGAATTGAGCGGAATGCGCTGGGCCGTCGCCAGGGTTCCATTCGGCTGCTCGATCGCCTTTTCATTGGGTGTGACGACTGTTTCACCACCGCTGTACGTCACGTCGAAACCACCTCGTTCCAATTCCGGGACAATCGGAAACGGTCCGACCCAGAATGTCGCAACCGTCGACAGTGTATCCGTAGTGCGCAAACGGAGCGGGTGCTCGCCCAGTGGGCAATCGGCCGCGACCACGAATTTGCACTTCACGCGGTCACGCACAAAACCGCCGTGATGCAAACTAATCACCTGCTTGCGCGGAGGCAGCTCCTCAAAGTCAATCGCCCGGATACCTGGTCGATAAAAGAGCACTTCCTGCGGGCGGCTGATGTCTCGACCTTCGAGGATCACTTCAACTGTGGTACCACGTTGGCCACTGCGTGGACGGAGCACTTCGATGTTGCGATTCTGCCCGGCGTGCACCGACGGCGTGGACACAAACGCCGCCGACACGATCAGCATCCCGATGGCCCACCGCATTTCACGCAGCGACTGTCGCAATCCGGCGATTAAGTCCCGATATTCCCGATTCCACATGCGACCTTCCATTTCGAAACAAAGCCTTCAGGCAAGCAAGCCCTTCACCAGTTTGCCACCCTTAATGATCTCAATCGGACGGATGCCGAAGGCGAGCAATTCGTTGTTGGCATCAATGCCAAGCTGGTGGTAAACGGTGTACAGAAAGTCTTCGAGCGAGACAGGGTTTTTCGCCGGCTCCGAAGCCGTCGCATCCGAAGCCCCATAGACCTGGCCCCGGGTGATACCACCACCGGCCAGGATCATCGAATAGCTGCGGGCCCAATGGTCTCGCCCGTTACTGGTGTTGATTCTGGGAGTCCGGCCGAACTCACTGGTAATCATGACAAGTGTCTCATCAAGCATGCCCCGATCATCTAAATCGGTCAGCAAGCCAGCGATGGAATGATCGAGTGCGGGGGCTTTGTCGGTAAACGCGCCCCGGATGTTCACGTGATTGTCCCAGCCGTCGTACCGGACAGTTACCAGCCTGACACCCGCCGCGACGAGCCGTCGCGCCATCATCAGCCGTGCTCCAATCGCCGCAGGCTGGCGGCGGTAACTAAGTACATAGCCGCTCCCATAGAGATCACGAGTAGCCTGTGATTCACCGTCAAGTGAGAACGCCGCCCGGGCTTCCGGAGAACTCAATAGTGTGTAGGCCCGCTGGTAAAATTCATCCATGGTGCCAAGCTGGGTTTCATCAACACCTTGCTGTCGCAAACGGTTTTCGAGAATCGTCCGAGCCCGCCGGCGGCGATCTAACTGTTTCCGGGTCACGCCCGCGGGCAGTGCAAAGTCTTTGACTTTGAACTCCCCGCGTCCACCCGGGTCAGCGTGCAACTCGAAAGCCCCATACTTGCTGCTCAGGTAACCCGTGCCACCGGTCGACGAGACTTTATCAGGAATCGCGACATACGGTGGCAAATTCTGGCGCGGACCAAACTGTTGCGACACCACCGCTCCCATCTGCGGATAGTCGATAACGGTCGTTGGCACATAACCGGTAAACAAGTGGTACGCGGCCTGCCCATGATCCGGGATCTTGCAATGCATCGACCGAATCACCGACATTTTGTCAGCAACCCCGGCCATCCTGGTAAAGTTCTCGCTGAAATGATGGCCCGTCTTTGTCTTGATCACGTTGAACGAGCCGCGGTAGTCAGTGGGAGCCTCAGGCTTCGGATCCCACGACTCTTGTGCCGCAAAGCCACCCGTCAAATAAAGGTGGATCACGCTCTTGGCTGCGGGCGGTTTCTCGGACGAGCTCTCTTTGGCACGCAACAACGCGGGAAGGCTGAGTCCGAGCGCGCCGCCGGCAGCGAGCTGAACGGCGGAGCGACGGTCAATCCGGTTTCTGTGATTGGCAGGCATAAGATGGTTGGCTGGGAAGGGAATCAGGGAGAAGCGGTCGATTATAGCACGTCGCCTCGAGGCCACCGGACAGAACGCAAATCCAGTCCGCCGCATCAGCGTATCAGATCA
The DNA here is from genome assembly GCA_002724245.1 of Planctomycetaceae bacterium. GTDB lineage: Bacteria > Planctomycetota > Planctomycetia > Pirellulales > Pirellulaceae > UBA9264. Next base: position 25,592 of record PBOG01000034.1, on the reverse strand, counting down.
GTCAAACAAAGGTCGATGCCCAGCAGCCTCGGGACATCTCTGCAGCCCTGCTGCGGAAGAGTTAATCGGTCAGCTGGAATTACTCGTGGATCTGATTCAATTGATCGTACAGACCGATTCGATGCGCAGCTGGTGAATGGGGCCGCGAAATGAAGCGGGTGGTCGACGCGGCCGTCCCATTAAACAAACTGCCGCATCGACAGGCATATCCGCTCAAAACCCCACCTGCGCACGCATCACTTCGTGGAAAGATTCTCGAAGATCTGAGCCTGGTCGACACCGCCCACCGCCAGATCCAAGTCACCGTCACCGTCGACATCGCCAAAAACGACTTCATGCGCCGGTCCGCTCGTCCTGGCAGACCAGGCGGGATCCGTTGACAACTGGCCGTCGTGCTGCAGATACAAGGCGACGCGCCGGCCACCCCAATCTGCTGCAGCCAGATCCAAGTCACCGTCACCGTCGACATCCCGAAAGTCAAAGCCGTGGTAACCGGTTTGTTCGCCGGTCTTCCAAACGACTCTCATCAAAGCCGTATCGCCTGTCCCCGGGTAAGCCAGCGCCACACTCGCACCAGGGGGGCCCCAAGGTCCTTTCGCGCAGAAAATCTCTCGGCGGCCATCACCATCAATATCAACGCAATAGAGCCTTTGGCACCACCGGACTCGATCGTTGCGGTAAACCAACTGCCCTTGATCAAATTTGCCCCGGTCATTCCGGTAAACGAACACCGTGCCCAGTTTGCTGTACGCGGCAATGATGTCCTGGTCGCCATCCGCATCCACGTCCGCAAAGATCGCTGTCTCACTGTATTCGCGCATACCAATTCGCCGTGTGGGCCTGCTGGCGAGTGCGCCTTGCTCGTTCTCGAACAAAGCCAGACCATAGAACGGCAAACCGGAAGCCATCAACATGTCGAGGTCACCATCCCCGTCGTAATCGCCAAAATCAATCTGATTGGCGTCGGTGACCACACTCGTCTCCCAAGTTGGCCTGACGGAAAACACGGATTGCGTCTTGCCCGTGTTGTTGATGTAGAGCGTGCAGTGCGATTCATGTGTGCCGGCCAGGTCCATCCACCCGTCGCCGTTAAAATCGAGCACAGAAATATGATCGCAATCGGTTGTCGTCGCCGATTGCCATGACGGTTTCGACGCGAACTGGCCATCCTCATTGGGAAAAATTACCCAGCGACGGGGATTGGGAAGGCTGGTAACCAGATCCAGATCGCCGTCCCGATCCATATCGAGCAACCGGGCGTTGCCGTCTCCTCCTGAGTTCCGCGTTCCACTCGTCCACATCGGTACTTTCGAAAATCTTGGTGTCGCGACCGCGGGATCTGCAGCCTCACCTGGCATCCCGGCGCACCCAACCAACCACAGCGCGAACAGCAAAACTCGAATCACGTTCATGTAATGCTCTCCCTGATAGGTGCAAGAATAACTACTCCGGCACGACAAAATGTTGAGGATCCAGTGTCGCTCCGAGCTTGTAGTCAACGGTTTCCGACTCCACGATGAGCTTCTTGTCGTAAAACAACCTCAGTTTGGACGGCACTTTGCCCCCGCCGAACGACTTGTGCCCGGAAAAATAAGACTCGCTCGTAACCGGGTCAGGTCCATGCTCTGGCAAAACAACTTTCGTTTCCAGTTTCAGCAGCAGATAGCTCTGTTTGTCGAAATAGAATCGCAAGTCACGGCAGTCCGGATGGCTCGCTTGAATGCCAAACGTCGCGTGACCGGCAACTTCAACTCCAGCGAGGCTGCTGAGCCGCCAGGGTTTTTCCAGCAAAGGGAACAGCCGCTGCGACCAGGCCACGTGGACCTGGCCTAGTCGTTCTTTCAGCGGTTCGCCGGCAAGTTTCTGTACACCGTTGGCGTCACTGCGCCACGCTTGTTCACCGTTGACCGTCATCGTGTACGCGCCCTCGATCTCCTGGCGATACCAATGGGGCCACTTCGTCGCGTATTGGCCCACGAAGGAGACCGCCTCGCCCATACCGTAGAACGTCCCGCGGTCCATCCACATGGTGGGGCCCTTCATCCGTGCTAATGCCCGTTGACCGCCAGCCGCTTGGATCGCGCGGCGCACCGTTTCTTCAGCCGCGGCGTCCTTCTCGGCAGCGTGCGGCGCGGTCGACGCAGCACACAACGCCAACAGACCAAGCGTGATTCTGAACATGGGTGTAGTCCTCAATGGGCTAGTCGATGATCGTCACGAAGTATCGTATCCAGTTTTACACGCAATACGAGCGATGCGCCTTGGAATTTGGTGCAGGACTTCGACACGGGTGCGCTTCGCCGGTATGTAGCAGTCAGCGTCCGGATACGTTGCAAACGCTCGTTCCCGATCTCAGCTCGCCACCTGCGAGCCGCCGGCAGCGTGCAGGGATAGGCGCATACCGCACGGCAACCCATGCGCCCAAGGGCTGGCTGACAGAGAACTTGGACGCGGGTCTGCGCGTGCCGACGTCGACGGTGCCTCGCTGCAGCAACGGCCAGATCGGTCGGCGTACGCGCCGGCTGGGGAACAAGTCAATCACCGGGGCAAGCGATACTTTCCCTGCGAAACCAACCGACAGACCAATCGTGCCGTTGACAATCACAGGGCTTCTTGGACAGGTCTGAAAGTTGGATACTGAGCTGTGACCAACCAACCGCAGACGATCAACACCGAGAGCGGGAACCGCCCTATGAACCCACCACAGGATTCCAGTCGCCGCAGTTTTCTTGCCGGTTCCACAGCAATGGGAATCCTTGGACTCGGTGCCCTCGGAACGCCAGCAGCCCTGGCCAACAATGAGAAATCCGACAAACTCCGTGTCGGCGTGATGAACTTGCAGGTCTATTCACACATGGGAATCTGGGCCCCGTTACTCCAGCCGTTCACCGGCATGCGAATCACGCACTGCTGGGATATCAACCCCCAAGTCGCGGAAGGTTTCGCCAAGAGCTACAACGCAACAGCAGTAAAGAACTTCGATGGCATGCTCGGCAAAGTAGACGTGATTATCTCCGGTGGTTACTACAACAACCCCTGGAACCACATTCTTCACGAACCGTACCTCGAAGCAGGCCTGCCCAATCTGATCAATCGGCCATTCGCGAACTCGCTTGCCAAAGGAACCAGGATCCTGGAGCTGGCACGCAAACACAAAGCCCCTCTTCTCGTGCCCTCGTCCTTCGAACACACCCACGCGATGGTGCAGGCAAAGACGTGGGCGAAAGACAAGAAGATCACCTGCTACAACGCAACGAATGCTTCGGATGATTATGCCACCCACGGAATCCACGGCGTTTACATCGTCTGCCGAGCCATCGCCGAAGCTGGAAACCGAGTCGTCTCTGTCGCGCACCAGGCCAAAAACTGGCACAGTTCTCCGGCTGTCGTCACCTATGAACACCAGGCGCCGGATGGGACCACATTCATGGGCACCCTTCACCTTGGCCCGTTCGGGTTGGGAGGCATCCGGATCCATACTGCCGGACAACCTGCTGGCAAAGGCTTTCAGATCGAACACGGCACTGGCTATCCCTACAACAAAACACACCTCTGGGCACCGACCCTCTGGGAATTCGAATCACTGGCGCGTGGAAACGCGCCTTCGCAGTCACTCGAACAGATCGAACAGAAACATAAAACGTATATGGCCGGTTTCTGGTCGATCCTGAAACAAAAGGGAAGCCCCACCCGACTCGACGAAGTTCCCACGGATTGGGAAGCGCCGGTCGACATTCCTGATTTAAACCACCAGGAAACAGCCCGTTTCCGGAAGAAGTTCGGATAGGGAGCTCGTTCCCAGCGATTGTTTGGCACCTTGATCGACCGCCCGTGATTGCCACCCGGTCAGCGCTGCCGGACACATAGCACCGGCGTGATTCAATCGCCATAAACCATCAACTACAAGCACAGCAAGCCAAGTCACGAAGGCAGCGATCCAAGGAGTCTGTAGCCATGGTCTCCGCGTCACATCCGCCGCTTCTCGTCAGTCTCTATACTGATGCCATCTGAACAGGTCCGCTGAGGAAGCTGTACATGAGATGTTTACTAGGTTTGTTGATGATACTGGGAGTAGCCGGGTGTGACGGTGGCAAGAATGAACAACCGAAAGACGCCTTCCCCCCGCCCACGACAGACGAGACTTATATGAGGGCGTCTCCAGTGGAAATGGAACATGCAGCGGAGGTCAGTCCCCAGGCCCTCGCAGGGGATCCTGCCTTTGAAGCTCGGATCCCGCGCCTCTTTCCTCACGTCTACCGGATCGGAAACTTCTATATCATGGGCACCGACCAGCGTCCCCAGGTTACCGATCGCCCGGACCGTACTGGCAAAGAAGTCGTACTGCAGGCAGTACGACTTTTCAGTAGTCTCCTGGACACCGATGGTAATGGTACGGTCGACCAGCCCAAGCTACTCAAGACGATGGGGCAGAATTTTGCGTTTGCAATTGGTGCCGACCAGACGCTCCGTCCAATCGAAGAAACGCTGGATCAACAGACCGGTCGCTACGTAATCTCGATGAAAACNGATATTTGGCCCTTTNTCCCCGATTGGAATGGCCNAGGATTCAANCTNNGNGCNNTGGCCAGTTCGCTGTGGAGACCCGATGAAATGAACGCACTCTGGGANGAGTGTTTCCATGTCTATACGGAATCCTGGAATCTCCACTTGAACCGCTGGAGCTTTGACAAGCAAGGAATCCTGGGCCGCGCGATGGCAGCTGACATCAAGGCGGGTGATTACGACATCCAAGAGCAAAATCACCTGGAAGAAGGCGACTACGACTGGAACACCGCCGTCAATGAGTACGTTCACCAGATCTGGGTCGTTCATAAGGGTGGCCAAGACAAGGTACTCACCGAACCGCAGCAGCACGTCCTCAGCTTCATGCGCAACATCCCCGGTTTTGCGATGGACATGAATAAGGACTACACCCAGTCATTGGCAGTCAAGGTCCGATAGCAAATCAGAGACCAGATCGACATCCGGAACGGCGGCCACCGATGTGCAACGCACCGAAAAGGGCGTTAGCGAAGTGCGAAAGCTAACATGGTTCCATTCCCTCCGTAGCGCGTGCGGGTCGCAAACCTGACTTGCCCGACCATTTCACCCGCCAACGGACCTAACCGGTCTCTATATTGGTAGGCTCTGTTGCTATGTACCTAAGGAGCGATACATGAGACGCCTGCTAAATTGGCACATCCTGGTCCACTGCTACCTGGCCTCTATACTGGCCAACGCAAGCGACCTCTCGCAGGATCCCGCGGTACCTGCCAAAGCAGAAAAGATTCAAAGTGTATCCCCTGCTGAGTGGTCTCAGTTTCGAGGACCAGGCGGACAGGGGCATTCGACTGCAACGGGCTTGCCACTGACGTGGAGTGAAACGACCAACGTATCGTGGAAACGCGAGATAGAAGGGTCAGGGTGGTCTTCGCCGGTGACCCGCGGTAAACAACTCTGGGTAACGACGGCGCTCGATTCAGGAAAATCGCTCCTGGCGATTTCACTGGATCTCACTACCGGTGAGCAGCTGCAGCGTATCGAAGTCTTTACCCCACAAACGGTTCGTAGCCGCCATGCCCAAAACAGCTATGCTTCACCGACGCCGATTCTTGAAGGCGACCGTGTGTATGTACATTTCGGACCGTACGGAACCGCCTGCTTGACCACGGATGGAGAAATCGTCTGGAAAACCAGACTGGCACACAAAACCTTGTATGGCCCGTCAAGCAGCCCTGTTCTGTTCAGGGATTTATTGATCGTTCAATGCCACGGCACCGACGTTCGTTACGTAACTGCGTTGGACAAGGCTACCGGGCAGGCTGTGTGGCAAGCAAGGCACGACTACAAAAGTCCAAAACTGGAACTCCACAACGCAGAATCGACACCGCTGGTGATCCACACGGACGGCGGAGCACAGCTCATTTGCAACGTAGCTGGCCATGTGCTGGCCTATGATCCCAGGACAGGCAACAGACTGTGGTCGGTACAGCAGGCAGAAAATTACGCCCAAGTCCCACGGCCTGTGTACGGGAACGGACTGCTTTTCACCGCCGGGGGATATTACAGCCCAGTCCTATTCGCCGTCCGACCCGACGGCCGGGGTGACGTCACAACTTCTCACGTCAAGTGGAGCCTGCGCGAGGCAGTCCCCCACAATCCATCCCCCCTGGTGATTAAGCAGGAACTCTATGTTGTCAGCGACAACGGCGTTGCCAGTTGTCTCGATACTCGCACCGGACAAGCCCACTGGCGCAAGCGGTTGGCGGGCAAGTTTTTCACGTCACCCATCTTTGCCGATGGCAAGATCTACTTCTTCAATGAAGAGGGCGTTACAACCGTCCTCGCGCCGGGCACTCGATTCCAGAACCTGGCGACGAATAAACTCGCCGGCCGTATCATGGCCTCACCAGCGGTCTCCGGGAAAGCCATCTACTTGCGGACGGATCGCCACCTGTACTGTCTTGCACGAAAGTCCGATTGAACAGCATTGAATACCTTCGTGTCCAACACACACCCGCCATGACCGGCGGATCGAATCCTGTTCAGGTGCCCTAGCACCGCGTAACGGCGAAAGGAAAGAAAACGCAGCGTCTGCTGGACAGCTTCTTCAAATTCCCGTAAATCGCGTAGTTCTTTTCCCTCTCGCGTCAGCAGGCGCGGCCGAATCAGCCGATACGCATCCGACACCCGTTCACGCAGTACGTCTGCATCCCAGATCTCGTCTACGATGAACTGGACGGCCCGCAGATAATGTTGCCTGCCCTGCTCCGTTTGCAGCAGGGCGCGGCCGAGAATACCGCGTTGCGCGCTGCAGAGGCCGGATGAATCTGTCGCCTATCGAGGTTCCGTTGATTCCGCGGTCAACGGGGACGCTCTGTCGATCCAATCAGAATTGAATGAAAACATGGCTAAATAGAAAATTTCCATCCAGATTCGTGGGGACGCCAGGTGTCGTGTCGTAGAACGTTCCCGACCAGAAGTGGGAATAGCCAACGCGCAACTGTGTCTGTTCCGTCACATCATAGGTCGCCAACAAATCCAACTCGGTCCCTAATGTCTGGCTCCGCGCTGAACCCGCAGTCAAATCAGCATAGGGTCGCATGTTCAGGTTGTACGGCACATCGTTTCCATTTGCCAAAGCAAAGAAATGGCACCAGGCCACCAACGTCAATTGCTGTGTGGGACGTACCGTCAACCGAATATTGAGATCCTCGAGATTACGGCGTCCAAAGAGATCCATGAAGCCCAGATAATAGTGGGCTCTTGGCACATAGTGATGGAATCCGTTACCCACCGTGTCGTCACCAGATGCCCAATCAAAAAACGCCCACAGTTCGGGCTGCCACGGAAGCGAAGCCAGTTTGCGGCCCAAACCTCCGGTAAAAAAACCCGCATCGTGGTTTGTATCGTCTGGGTTTTCCCCAAGTTGAACGCCGCCCTCAAACTCATACACCCAGTTATCAAATCCACCGTAGTAACGGCTGCCCAGTGTATCGTAACGGGCACCACTTACCGTCGTTGACAGGTCGTACGCGAGCCAGTACAGGTCTAGCTTGTCATTTTCCATTTGCTTGCAGGTCGAGAAAATACCATACAACTGCTGGCTCGGGTTGGAATTGTCGAACGTACTGAAATGCGCTGAGTCTCGAAAAACCGGCCGCAGCCAGAACGGGTTGATCTCCCAGTCATCACTTTCCCAGATGAAGCGAACACCATCATGCGTTCTCCGCCGGTTTGCCCAGCCCGGTGCCATCATCATCCGGGCCGATCCATAACGGGCTTCCTGACGCCCGACACGCGCCGTAAGGGTTCCTTCACCTTCGTACAAAATTGCGTTCACATGTGCCTGGTACAGGTCGTGCCGGTTCACTTCCCGACTTCTTGAAGGATGCTTTTCACCAGAACTGGCGGCGTCGATAAAACCGACCCGAAAACGCAGGCGAGAATTTAACTCGCCATCAAACCAGAGACGCGTCTGATGCAACCAGAAAGAGTCGTCCACTCCTGACAATCCGCCGGTCGTACCCGGACGCATGTTGATTTCGCGGTGGTGCCGTGCCCGATAACTGGCACCAACGTCCAGCCACCTGTCAGGCCCAAATCCGATACCTTTAAGTGACGTCTCTGACAACCAATGCCTCGGCACAACTCCGTCACAGGATGTCGGATCCAGACAATCAGCGCAATCCATACGACCGGTGAGAACAGGCTCACCGACAACGAAACGTTCTTCCACATGTACCGGTTGCGGTTCTGCACACCAGGCGGCAACACTGGTCAATAAAAACCCCGCAACCGTAGTAATCCAAGTACGCCGCACGGCACTTCCTCTTCGCTATCGACCGGAACAAGCAACTCCGCGATTAGCAATTTACCTCGTCACGATGTGCGGGCCGTTTTAAGAGAAGTTCACGCTTGCGGAATATCCTCTACATCCGTCGTAAATGCTGCCGGGCATAATGCTACGATTCCAAACCAAGCGCAGGCCTACGTATGAAGAGGGTCCGCCGAGCGCGTACTCCTCAGGCCAGCCTGGCCACTCTGCACCGACAGGAGCGTCGCGCGAGGTGAGTCACCAGCCGGATTATTCCGGTTGGCGAAGTTGCTCTGCGGCCTGGGCGGTGCGAATGACCTCGCTACGAAGCGCCTGGTAATGGTCCAGCGGCGCGGTAAAGAAGCTCTCGGGCATTTGCCCGTAATACCGCATCGACTTATGGACATGGTCCCAGCCAGCACGGTCGGCCAAGTCATAGGCCCGCATGCCTTTAGATATACGCTCTTCTTTATTGGAGAAATCGCGAAACAGCAGGTAACGCAGCGTTGGAAAGTACGCAAAACGTACGATGGGATGGAGGCAGAGGGCGCGCATTATGGGGCAATCAAATTCGGCCACCGCCGCAGCGACACCAGGGGCGACAGTGATCTCTTGTTCGCAATGGAAAGAACATTCGAAAATTTGCCGCTTCTCTGAGGGCGTCAGAGTCGTATTGTGGACACGCGCGTGATGTATACGGTTCAAGGCTTCCAGAAGGTCCGTCGGAATCACATCACCGGCTCCGGGCAAATGACCGTAGGTTCTGGCAAAATGGTAATTGGTATAGGTGTCAATGCAAACTAACCGGTTGACACGGCGAAAGGATTCCGAGAACTCACGCAAAATGCCCAACCGATAGCCACGCTCTTCGGCGCTATAAAAGTAACGCCGCGCCACCAGCCGCCCCAGGCTGCCGCCCGCCTCGAAATATCCCATGGCCCAGAGTGCGCCGTGGGCTGCCATTTGGGAAAATACGTGATTGCATCCAGAGTCGAGATAGAGGCTGGTGAGAATCGCAACACGGCGTTGGATATCTCCCAGGCCCCCCGCCAACAATTCGGCCTGTGCCTTCAAACTGGCGTAGGCGGTTTGCAATTCGGAGTCAGGCATAGCGCAAAGGATACCGATTCAACAAAATCGTACCGGCCAAGGTGGAATCACAACCAGACCTGATTGTCCTCAACTCACTTACGTAACACAACTAGCGCCGCGAACATGAACAGCACGTGCCCCGTCAGTAGCGCTTGGCCAGCGAAATGCCAGGCGCCTTGAGGTCCTTGCGGCCAAGCAAGGTGTACCCGAGACTTGCGCCACGAACTCGCCGGCGTTACTCGAGAACCGAGTTAACAACCTGATTGAATTTCCATTAGTCCGTGGGTTATACCATTACCGCGAACACCGTCCGGCCTTACGCTCGACCAATTGCAGCGGGCAACACGGATCCACCCGCTACCTGACCGACATGAAAACGTGCCGCCACATTACCTCTTTACCAGGCGTCCTAGGCAGTAAAAATACCTGCCCTTCCTGTCTGGAGGACTACCCCACATGACAAGCCAGCCGATGCACTACGCCACCCTGGCACTCTTGGTTGGCCTGGTGGGAATGCCAAGAGCGGGCGCGCAACAGCGAGCGAGCAAGCAGCCTCTTGTCGCTGTCTACGGTGGCACCGGTGACAATACGCAACAGAAAGCTATCGAGAGTGGCGTCGATGTGTTGTTCCCATCAATCGCCTGGTACGAACCGAATCTTTTCATGAACAACATCGTGAAGAAAGTGCGTGCTCATGGAATCAAGGTGTATCCATCCCTGGCGGTGGCCTACGACGGATATCAGCAGAAGCACCACGAATTCGCAAAGCGACATCCGGAATATTGGGAAAAGTGGAAAGACGGCCGGCTCATTAATAGTGGCAGTCAGGTCGGCTTAAGCTGGGGCCATCCAGAAGTACGTGCCTACAAGGTGCGGACCATTGCGAGTCTGGTCAAAACCAGCGATGTGGACGGGATTCTCTTGGACTACTGCAGGTACTTTGGACAAACTGCCGGATACGCCGATGTCATTGTTGCCGCCTTTCGGACCCAATTCGGCAAAGACCCCCGCGAGCTGGCTCCAGGCGATCCCCAGTGGATACGTTTCCGAGCCAATTATGTGACGCAATTCATCACCGAACTTCGCAGTGCCCTGGATCAGATCGATAAAAACCTGGAGATCATTGCTTGTGTGAATCCCGACCCGCAAGAATGCCTGAATCGCGCCATGCAGGATTGGGCAACCTGGCTGGATCGAGGACTGATCTCCCGCGTCGTTACGATGATCTACGAACGGGACACCAACAATACGCTCCAAAAGGTGATGCTCGCAAACAAGGCGATCCGGGGCAGAGTTCCTCATCTGCCTATGATAGCGCCTTACGGCGGCAATCTCATGACGCCGGCCATGCTTCGTGACGGCAGCCTGAAATGTCTGACAACTGGGACGAGGGCTGTTGGCTTTTATCGCAGCGATTCGATTTTCAAGTACCACCTGTGGGATACCGTCGCCGAAGTCGCACAATGGAAATTGAGCGACATCGACAAACGGCCTCCAAATTACCTGCTGAATCCTGACTTCGAAAACAATCTGGAAAACTGGGCAGTTGGTGACGGCAGTGGCATTGATGTCACTCAGGAAAATGCCAAGACCAACGAGCGGTCGTTGCGAATGCGGTTCCCAGGACATCGCAGTATCAGGCAACTGGTCGACCGTGGCTTCCTGAAGGGCAAGCGGGGGTTACAACTTTCGCTTTGGATAGATAGTTCGAATCTATCCACGGACGCTTCAATCTCCATCGAAATCAGTATCAACAGCGAGAACGGAAAGGAAGACTTCTTCCGTATTCCTGTAGAGACATCAGCTCACACTGGCTGGCGGCGCGTGAACGCACAAGTACCGCTTGGTGATTCACAGCAGTTAAACCTGATCATTGCTGGCATCACGGCGACAGCGCAGAAGGGCGAACTGCTGATTGACGGAATGATGCTGAGACTGCTCGAATCAAGCCAGCAAAAAAAGGCCCTTCCCAACGCTGCCGGGCACGTCGCAGTCACAACCAGCAAGAACACAAACCGCAACCTTGCCCGCGGACAGATCGTCAAGGGATCGTCTTTCTGGGCCAACGGCTACGGCTACGACAATGCCGTTGATGGAGATCTGGGGAGTGCCAATTACGGCAAAGGTACTGCCTGGCACTCACAGCGCCCAGCCAGGGAGCAGTGGATCAAAATCTACCTGCCGTCGATCGAGCGGATCGGAAGATTACGCATGCTCAACGCTTCCTCTGAATCTGCCTACCGAACAAGAGAGTATAAGGTCGAAGTTTCCACGAATGATCACGATTACACAGAAGTGGCCCGCGGAGTGTTGCCCGACGACGGTCACAGATGGACCGTCGTCAACATCCGTCCAATCGCGGCCCGGTACATCAAATTCACGGGCCTGACCGGATATAACCTCGCCTACGCTGTAGGCTTGAAAGAGATTGAAGTCTACGCCCCGCCATCGCGATGATCCGTAAACAACACATCGGCACCTGCGTTACCCGCTAGCTGAGTTCGCTCCGTCGACCGGTGGTGGGATCCGCCCCCTGACAGACCATCAATACCCGCCAGCGCCGTCTCCGGGCATTCGCTGTACGACGCCAGACGGGTTGCCCACGCGTGTAAATTCCGCAAGTTTTTACACACCCCAACTACGGGCGACGGGATCCAGGTATGTTGTTCACGGCTGGATACGCCTACGCGAGGAGGTGCTGATGAAACTACTGAGTGTGCTGGCGTGGCTACTGGTGGTGACGGTGATCGGAGCAATTGGTCTTGCCTTAGCAGTCGAGGTCTCCCGGTGGATCATGTAGCAGGAGGTCATGCATCAATACGCACAAAGAGCATTGGTTTCGCTTTTGCTGCATCACTGCCTCGCACCGGTGGGAAGCTCTCCTGGACGTCGACGAATTGCTTGAAGCCCCCACGGCAACAGCAGATGGAACATCCATGACTTGCGCCCACTGTGACATCTATCCTGCAGGTGCGCTGACCGCGCCCTCTGAAGATCTAGACCTGGAGTCGCGGTTGCGAGGTCACGCAGTACTGCGCGTGATACCACTGCCCGCCGACTGGATCTCGTATGGACTCGACGAGACCTTCTACCAATGTGAACAATGCGGTCAACACTGGCATTACGCGAGACCCGATGGACCCTATCGAGGCGTTTGGGAAACCTTCGACAACGCTTGACGGCAGTGCGCACACGAGCGGCGGCCAGCGAGACTTCCTCCCCTGTCGCCACCCACCGGTGAGCTTCACATCGTGTTCCGCTGCTACGACGCTGGGGGTCGCGCACTCTGCGTAGACAGTCTTCGCAGCACTATTTCGCAATGGGGCGGAGAGGTCAGAGAAGTATCTCACCAGTTCGCCGAATGGCCGACACCAGTCCCTCCAGATGCGACGCCTGCGTCAGTGGATTGATGATGGTCACGCGCAGCGCCTGTCGGCCGCCAATCTTTGCCTGGACAATATAGAACTCGCCGGAACGGATCAGCTCTCGGCGGAGCTTCAACAAAAACGGTGCGATCTCCTCTTCCGGAGCACCTCGCAATGCGGGAGGCACATAGCGGAAGGCCAGAATGTTGCACTGCGGTACGTGGAGGGGCTCGAAGTCGGGTTCCGATTGCAGCTGCTCGTAAAGCCGCCGCGTCTGGTCGAATGTAACGTCAACCATGTCTTCAAAGAGTTGCTCACCAAATAGCGACCACGTGCCCCACAGACCATACGTCGCTGCCCGTTTGGTGCATTCGACGGTTGCCGTGCCACTGTCGAAATCCGCCAGTTCGGGAACCGACGGATCGAACAAGTACCCGGCTTCCTGGCGGAACGTTGCCTGACGATGCTCGGCATTGCGGTAAAAGACGAAGGCACACAGCGCCGGGACGAAGAGCATCTTATGCGCGTCCCAGACCAGTGAGTCAACCTGATTGATGCCACGGAGCAGGTGCCGATGTTGTCGACTGAGCAAAACCGCTCCGCCATGCGCTGCATCAACGTGCAACCACACGTCATGTTTCTGGCAGACCTCGGCAATCTGATCCAGCGGATCGAACGCGCCGATCGGCGTTGCACAGGCGGCTGCAGAAACAGCGACGATCGGGACACCTCGAGCACGCAGCTCGGTGAGTGCCTCATCCAGTCTCTGTGGGTCCATCCGGCGGCGTTCGTCGAGCCCCACTCGCACTACTTGCTTGGTCCCGATGCCAAGGACCCCTGCCGCCCTGGCCACGCAGTAGTGTGAGTCCTGCTGAACCAGAATGACTGGTGGCGGCGTACGCCCCGACAACCCGTGTTCCCAGGCATCTCCCAGCGACACGTTGCGCGCCGTCAGTAGCGCCGTCATATTGCCTAACGAACCGCCGTGTGTCACCAGCCCGGCGAACGCTGCCTCCGCCCAGCCGATCCGCGCGCCGAGCCGGGTAATCATCGCCCGTTCCACTGACGTCGCCCAGGGCCCCATTTCGTAAATAGCCATGACCTGGTTGGTGATCGATCCCAACGCGTCGAAGAGCCCCGCCAGCGGCACAGGTGCGGGAACCTGGTGGCCGATGTAGCGTGGGTCATGAAGGTTGTGGCCCCGAGCGAGCATCTCCCCGGCAAGTGTCTCGAACCGCTCGGCAAGCGCCTCAGGCGAAGGCGGATCCTGCGGCGCCTCAGCGAGGATCTGCGACGCCCGGGCAATATTTCCTGCCGGCCCGTTCCAGTTCAGCACCTGCTCACGCGATGCCTCGACCTGCGTCAGGTGACTGCTCAGCAGATCGATCAGGCGGTGTCCGAGAAGGCGCAGATTTGCAGGCGAAAACGCCTGGGCAATGCGTTCGGACGGCAACGTAGTGTCGGTTTTGAACATCGTTACGAAAGCAAACTACCGAGCAGAAAACCGTCACACGTTACCGTGTCGCAGATCACCGTGATCCAGTGGACAAACTGCCATCATACAACTTCGGGGGTCGGCTGCCGATGCGCCGCGGCAACTCGGTCCGTGACGGGACCGCGGCGTGCAACACTTTCCGTAGTCGCTCCACCAGCCCCGCCCGCACCGATTCGTCAAGCGCCGGCTCCTCTTCCGGCGGCATTACTCTCGTGTCGAACGCCTCGATCAGCTTGCGGACCAGAGCCGGCTGCGTCATGAGGTCGTCGGCGGACCTCAACTCGACAAGCCTGACCTTTCCCTCCACCCTGCCATCTTTCCCATGACACTTTACACACCGCTGCTGGAGCCTGCGCATATCCGCCCTCTCTGTGGGTCGTGCGCCGATGCAATCTCGTCCGCCTGGCCGGGGAATGCCCCGGCCAACAAACGATTGCCAGCACGGTGACCATCACCACTCGGGGCATGCTTTCACGGCAAGTCGTCATGGATCGTCAGAGACTTGAATTCCGGGGTTGATAGACCACTTGAAGGCTGTCACAGTACGCCACGTTATACCTCGGGGTCGCCAAAAGCGAACAAACCACCGCCGGCATCTGGCCAGGGCGCACCGACGGTCTACCCCTCTGTACCGCAATCACTTCCGTTCGCTTTTTGATAGGGTCTTGCATACAACGTTAATAGAGACAGCTGTGATTGGCCGTTCGCTGCCCGCGGCGATCTTGCGTTCCTAGAAAAACCGGGGGGGAGCCCCCTACTGGAAGTGGAGCGGTGCCGCCAAGATCGCACAGGCAAATGGCGAGGAGCCAACCGGTGGCGTCAGGAACAGGTGAGGAAGCAACGCATGGCTCGACAACTGACAACTCAATTCCGCGTGCTGGCATGCTGCTGTGCGATCGCCGCAAGCAATCTTGCGGCCCGGGGCAGGGAAGTGCGTTTCGAACAAGATATCGAACCGATCCTGAAGCAACACTGCATGGGTTGCCACGGGGCGGATGAGCAGGAAAGCCGGTTTCGTCTCGATCGTCTGGCCAGCATGCTCTCCGGTGGCAATTCCGGAGAACCAGCGATTGTGCCAGGCGATCTGAAGTCCAGCTACCTGGTCAAATTGATTCGACGCGACGAGCCCGGGAAAGAAATGCCTCCGGACGACCCGCTTTCCGAAGTTCAAATTGGGCTGATTGAAAAGTGGATCGCGACCGGTGCAAAGACACCGGAACGATACGGTCCCGCCAAGGCCGAGGCAGATCTTTCGCACTGGGCGTTCCAGCCGGTTGCTCGGGTCAAAGCAACCGGTCCGGATGACTTTGTTCACCGCAAACTCAACGACCGTGGCCTGCAGCTGTCTCCCACTGCCGACCGTCGGACCTTGATACGACGTCTGTACCTGGTGATGCTTGGCTTGCCGCCAACGCCGCAGCAAGTTGACAGGTTTCTCAACGCCAATCGGGATTCCGCCTGGAGCACGCTGGTTGATGGCGTACTCGCCAGTCCGCACTACGGCGAACGGTGGGCGAGTTACTGGCTGGACCTGGTACGATTTGGCGAAACACATGGCTTTGAAACAAACCGCGAGCGCGCCAACGCGTGGCAATATCGCGACTGGGTCATCCAATCGCTGAATAATGACAAACCCTACGATCAGTTTGTGCGGGAGCAGATCGCCGGTGACGCTCACGGTTCCGCCATCGGCACCGGGTTTCTGGTTGCCGGTCCGTATGACCTCGTCAAAGGACAGGATCCGTTATTGCGATTACAGCAACGGATGAATGAACTCGACGACATGATCAACACCACCGGGACCGCGTTCCTGGGCCTGACCACCGGATGCGCACGATGCCACAGCCACAAATTTGACCCCATCAGTCAGCGCGATTACTACGCGCTTCAGGCCGTGTTCGCCGGAGTGCAACACGGCGACCGTGTGCTGCCGTTGTCTGCAGAAACCGAGGCACAGATCACCAGCCTGAATGCAGAAATCGCAAACCAGATGGTCCGTCTCCGGAAGTTCATCCCCAGGAACACAGGAGCGTCGATTGTTCTTGATGAAGCCGAGGCACAGCATTCCTCGGCGCCTGTTGGTACAGCAGCCAAACATGGCCAAACGGAGCACGATTTCGGAGGTGCCAGGTACACCTGGTGGAAGAACCTGCCCGGTAAGGAAATCGCCACATACCGACCGCGCGCCAGAGGAACCTATCGTGTCTGGTTAAGCTGGGGCAGCGGCCACAACACGCATAGCACCAACGCGCGTTATCTCATCCGAAGGTCTGTGACCGCGGAGCCCATTGCGGTCGTGAATCAGCAGTTATCGGCTGAACGTGTGGGGGATGTCGACGGCGTGGCTCGCTGGAGCGGTTTCTACAACGCGGGCCTGCACGACTTCACGCCGGGAGATTCGATTGTCCTGATTGGAGGCGCGAGTGGAACTGCCGTCACGGCAGATGCGATTGTTCTGCAACCGGTGCCACAACCGAGCGACACGAGCCAATCGGCCTCCAGCGAACCTGGCCTGGTGGCACCAACGAAGCGGCCTCCCGTAAATACAAAACGCAACACGGAAACGTTCCCGCCGCGTCAGGCACGGTTCGTTCGCTTTACTATTGAAAACGCTTCCGCTTCGGAGGGCTGTCTTGACGAACTTGAGATTTATTCGCGTGAGCACAATGTTGCCCTGGACAGCAACGGCGCCAAGGCGACGTCCTCCGGAGACTTCGTGCATCCCAAACACAAATTGCGACACATCAATGACGGGCAGCACGGGAATGATCGAAGCTGGATCGTTAATTCCAAGGCTGGCGGCTGGGTGCAGATCGAATTCCCCGAACCGGCCGTCATCGACCGAATTGTCTGGGGACGCGACCGCACAGGAGAGTACCAGGACCGACTGGCGATCGGGTATCGCATCGAAGCGGCCGCGCAACCGGGACAGTGGGAGCTCGTGGCTTCGTCTTCCGACCGCCAGGCGGGCATTGGTTCGGCAGCGGAAACCTATCAGTTCGCTGGCTTTCCCCAGTCCGAATCCGCGCAAGGGCGGCAATGGCTCGACGACCTCAAGAGACTGCAGGAGCGGAAGGCCTACCTGGAACAGTCGAGCGTCGTCTACGCCGGGACCTTTATGCAACCGGGCCCCACGCATCGTCTGTTCCGCGGTGAACCCGACGCCAAACGCGAACAGGTCGGCCCGAATGCAATCGCAGCATTCGCCTCGCTGAATCTGCCGGTCGATGCTCCGGAACAAACCCGTCGAACAGCGCTCGCGGACTGGATCGCCAGTCAGCACAATCCGCTGACGGCTCGCGTGATCGTCAACCGCATCTGGCAGTTTCATTTCGGTACCGGCATCGTTGACACGCCCAGCGACTTCGGCCGCAACGGTGCGCTTCCCAGCCACCCGCAACTGCTCGATTACCTGGCAGCTGAACTCATGGAGAATGGCTGGTCACTGAAGCACATCCACCGTTTGATCCTGAACTCCAACACCTGGCAGCAGAGCAGTCGTCCCGATCACGATGCATTACAGATCGACGCGGCTTCACGTTTGCTGTGGCGTTTCCCGCCCCGCCGACTCGAAGCGGAGCCGATTCGAGATTCCATTCTCGCGGTCGCGGGAGTCCTTGATCTGCAGGGCGCCGGTGGTCCGGGATTCAGTCCATTCGAAGTCGAACTGGAAAACGTTCGACACTATCACGCCAAAACGTCTTACGGTCCGGAAGATTGGCGGCGGATGATCTACATGACCAAGGTACGGCAGGAGCGGGAACAGGTATTCGGAGCGTTTGACTGCCCGGACTCAAGTATGGTCGTGCCGAAACGCAGTCGATCAACAACCCCGCTGCAGGCTTTGAACCTGCTGAACAGCAACTTCGTCATACAGCAAGCCGATCTGTTCGCCGCTCGGCTCAAGAACGAAAACACAGACGTCACCAAACAGATTCACCGCGCATGGCGACTCTGTTATCAACGCACACCGACGCCCGCCGAATTGGCAGACAGCCGCACATTCATTGCCCAGGAAGGGCTCCGACAGTTTACCCGCGCACTGCTTAACACAAACGAATTCATCTTCATCCCGTAATACCTTGCACACCAAGAGGCGGTTCCAGCGTTCCGCGAGGCGGGCATTGCCCGCCAGCATAAATTCAGCAGTTGAAACTGCCCCAGACTTTTTCCGTCCAGTTGACACTCGATCCAACACTCGTCTCATGCATGCACTTCTCAACCGACGGCACTTCCTGTCACATTCAACCACCGGACTCAGCAGTATCGCACTGGCAAGTCTGCTACAGGACCAGCATCTCCTGGCTGAGGAAACAACGCCCCTCCGTCCACAGATCGATCCCGGCCGGCCGTTTGCCGCGCGTGACTCCCATCACGAACCCGCGGCCACGAATGTACTGGTGATTTTCTGTTCCGGAGCCTGTAGCCAGATTGACACCTTCGACTACAAGCCGGAGTTGATCAAACAGCACGGCAAACCGTTGCCGGGCGCGGAAGACCTGCTGACATTTCAGGGTCAACAGGGCATGCTCACAAAAAGCCCCTGGAAATTCACGCCACGTGGCGAATCAGGCAAGATGGTTTCCGCACTGGTTCCGCAACTTGGCGAACTCGCAGACGAAATGTGTTTCATCCATTCGCTGACCGGGAAAACGAACACCCACGGACCGGGCGAGAATTTCATGTCAACCGGGTACACGCTCGATGGTTTCCCCAGTATGGGAGCGTGGGCGACGTGGGCACTGGGCACGGAAAACGAAACGCTGCCAGCTTATGTGGCGATTTCCGATCCGCGTGGTACTCCGCAATCCAGCGTCAACAACTGGGGCCCCGGGTTTCTACCAGCTGCGTTTCAAGGCACCGAATTCAATACGACCAAACCACTGGGCAACCTCGACATCCCCGCCGGCATTACCCCGCAAACCGATCAGGCCACACGCGGTTTCCTGAAGCGACTCAACGCCCGACACCTGCAGCGTTTCCCGGGCGACAGTGAATTGGCGGCCAGAATCTCAAGCTATGAACTGGCCGCACGGATGCAATTGAGCGTTCCGGAAGTCACAGACCTGTCCAGCGAACCGCAGAGCATCCTGCGTGAGTATGGTGCCGACGATTCCGAAAACACGCTAAAGGCGCAGTTCGCCCGCAACTGCATACTGGCGCGGCGGCTGGTCGAGAAAGGGGTCCGTTTTGTGCAACTTTTCAATGGCGCCTATCAAACCGGTGGTGAAGGGGTCAGCAACTGGGACGGCCACAAGCAAATTAAAGAGCAGTACAGCAAGCATGGGCCAGTCCTTGATCAGCCCTGCGCAACGCTACTCAAAGACATGAAGCGACGCGGGCTGCTGAAACACACACTCATTGTGTGGATGACCGAATTCGGACGCATGCCGACGTTTCAAAAAGGTGCCAGTGGCCGAGATCACAACCCGTCCGGATTCACGGCTTGGATGATGGGTGCCGGTGTCAAAGCACCATTCACGTACGGCGCTACCGACGCCTTCGGCTACCAGGCTGTTGAGAACACAGCGACCGTCTACGACTTCCATGCCACCATTTTGCACCTACTCGGCCTCGACCATAAACGGCTGACCTACTACCACAACGGGTTCGAACGCCGCCTGACAGACGTACATGGCCACGTCATCAAAGAGGTGCTGGCGTCGTGAGCAGTGACGCCACCGGCTGCGGTCGAGAACACTTCCACACAAGTTGCCGAGCTTGTTCTTCGAGCTCTGGACGCCACCCGGGCTGCCAGCTACTCACGCGTCTCCAGACGCCGTATCAACAGCCGTCCTGCCGGTGATGTTACTGTTCTTCGCGGTTGATCCAGAAGAGCTCAGACCATTCCAGAGCCCGCTCCCGGGCCAGGTCACTGAGATGCTTCGCGTCGCGGAGCTGTGCCCGCAGATTCTCGAGCGACTCGACCTGCTGTCGATAGCTTTTCAGTACGCTGCGTGCCTGGGCCTGGGCCAGCAACTCCGATGTCCATGGCCGGGCATCCCAGATCTTCACCGTGCCGTCGTCGCTCGCCGAGACCAGGCGTTTCCCATCCGCGCTGAAGGCCACGTACGAGACATAGTCCATATGCCCCCGCAACGTAAGTGTCTCGCGTCCTGTGGTGGTGTCCCATACCTTGATCGTCTTGTCATCCCCTCCTCCGGAAGCCAGGCGCTGCCCATCCGGGCTGAAGGCCACCGACGCGGTCTGTCGACCACGGTGTCCTTTCAACGTGAGCAACTTGTTGCCAGTAATGCCGTCCAACACATACAGCCCGCCGTTATATGCCGCAGCCAGCCGGGTTCCGTCAGGACTGACGGCGACTTGATTGACTACGGTAAAAGACAGCCGGACCCGAATTGGCTGCGGCGGTCTCCTCTGCTGGAACGCGGGCAGTGTATCGTGAATCGCCACTTGTCCGTCCATCCCCCCTGTCACCATCCAGCGCCCCCCCGGGTAGATCGCCACGGTAGTTCCCTGCCCCTGGTGCACATAGAACCCAGTCCAGGGAGCACGCTTTGTCAGGTCCCACAATCGGTAACGGCCGTCCCGACTCACCGAAGCCACCTCGTTGCCGCTGGGAAAGAACGCGACACTCGTGTAAAAGCCTGCGGGTCGTGGTGGATCACTCATTTCGAAGAGTTCTTCCCCGGTGGCGACATCCCAGACTTTGAGTGTGGCCGCCCCATCCGGAACGTCGGGGGCCAGGTACTTCTTCCCCTCCGGGCTGGACAAGATCGCCACCTGTTTTCCTGACGCCGAGACGAGCCGTTTGCCATCCGGACTGAAGGCCAGATGCAGCACGGGGCTGGTGTGCCCTTCCAGGACGAACTTCTCCTGTCCCATCGCGGTATCCCACAGCCTGATTGTCTTATCAGCACCGGCTGAAGCCACCAACCTTCCGTCCGGGCTGAATTCCGCTGCGTTGACGTCACCGTCGTGACCTTGCAGCGTGATGACGTTCTTTTCCCGCTCGATCGCCAGATCCCAGATCTTGACACTCTTATCCTGAGCCCCCGCGGTTGCCAGCCGCTGCCCATCGGGACTGAATGCGAGGTCAGATACCAGGTGCCCGCGCATGGAGAGCCGTTCCTCACCCGTAGCCACATCCCAGATCTTCGTGACGTTATCCATACTGCCTGTAGCCAGCAGTCGTCCGTCCGGGCTGAATGCCACACCATGGATCTGTTCCGCATGACCAGTACGGGCCCAGGTTTCCTCTCCCGTCGTCACGTCCCATAGCTTCAGCATGTTGTCACGACCTCCCGAGGCAAGCCGCTTGCCATCCGGACTGAATTGCACTGCCATGACCACGGAGGAATGTCCGGGCAGCGTACGTTTCTCCTCGCCGGTAGTGGCATCCCATATCTTGATGTATTTGTCCCACCCTCCACCGGCGAGGTGCCGACCATCCGCACTATAGGCAACGCTGACCAGCCCATTCCCATCCGTGGGAATCTCGAGTAGCCGCCGCCCGGTATTGACATCCCAAACCCGAAATTCATAACCGCCGACACACGCCAGTCGCGTGCTGTCGGGGCTGAACGCCACCTCCATGTGTAGCGCACCTGTGTGGTTGGGCAGCGTAAACAGCTCTCGCCACAGATCGCCTTCGCTGTAATGTTGCTGATAGAAGGAGGCCAGCTGCTGCTGCTCCTGCTGCGTGCGGTCCGAAGCCGCCAGGGAGGCGATCCGCACCAACTCGGCTGGCGCACCCTCATAGCCCAGTGTGTGCCCCAGCCCGGCGGGTCCATGCGACTTCCGTCGTGTCGAAGTCACCGACAGCCGCAGCCGTCCCACTGCTTGATTTTGGGTCCATTCGGTTTCATGCCGCAAGCGGAACCGCAGTTCGCTGCCACCTTCGTAGCCAAACGGCACCGAGGCCACGAAGATCGCTGTCACTGGACTCTGGTCCCTCATCCCCATCACGGCCCAACTGTTATTGTCTTCAGTTTTCCCATCGATCGCCTGATCGATCCCAAACGCAGGCCACCCCCCCTGTGCCGGCTGGGAACGCTGCGCTTGCGCCCGTTGGAACTTGACCACCTGCGATTGTTCCGGGTTTTGTTGCGAGACAACAGTCAATTCGAATTCGCTCAGATGGAAATTCGAGTTCTTTCCACGTCCTGGGCCGCCACCCGGCAGGGAAGGGTCGTTCAGAGCCTCCAACCGCACGGCGGTCATTCCCAGCTTGTCCGTCCGCGCACAAATGTCGTAGACATCCTGATGCGGATCCACGCCACCAACAAGTAGCGAATGGTCGTCCAGATGGGTAAAAGTCGAACCACCGCTGGACTCCATCGAGGTTGGCTCGAGAACACTCCAACTATGCTCACCAGCCGCAAGGTTCCCAGCCCATCGTTCCAGGTTCACAGCGTGGTCAACCTGGCTGGAGACATCCCACGCCATGACAACCCCGCTGCTATCCGCCGCCGCCAGCCGTGTTCCGTCGGGACTGAAGGCGAGGGTCACAACCTCGTTCTTGTGGCCGGCCAGTGTGAGTATCTCCTCACCGGTCCCCGCATCCCAGAGTTTGACTGTCTTGTCCCAACTCGCCGACGCCAGCCGCTGACCGTCCGGGCTGAATGCCACATCCCAAAGATCACCCGTGTGTCCTGTCAGACTGAGCACATCACTACCGTTCATCCGTTCCCAATAGTCCCACTCAACTCCCTTCAGATCATCACGTTGGGCGTACTTGTTCAGCAGCGCCCTTAGATTACCCGTATTGGCGGCCTCCCAATTGCGCTGCACCAAGAGCATGTCGGAGTAGTAGGCATTTCGCTGCGCAAGCCGTGCGTTCTCCTCGGCGATTTGCTGGTTGCGTTGCGATTCTTCGGCATTCTCACTCGCGAGTTGCCGCTGGCGATTCGCCTCCAGTCGCTCGTTATTAATCCAGACAGCGGCACCGCCCACCACCAGGAACAGGAGGATGGCTGCTACGGCGAGCCCCTGCTTCATCCACTTCAAGCGATTCAGCCGAGTGTCCCGTTCCTGCCGTGCAGCGGTCAGTCGCCCGATCACCTCCCCTTGCTCCGGTACCGTCGCGTCCAGCAGCGACAGCCCCAGCTCAAAATCTTCCTTGCCCTCGGCACACAGCGCATACGCCAGACGCGCCCGTCCCGCCGCTGTTTGGGCGAACTCGTTGCCGTCCCATAGCTCGACGGCCTGCGAAAATCCGAACACCGCCTCGGAATACTTGGTGTAATCCGCGTGCTGCTCTGCCGTCTCCAGTGCCTGTTCGGCGCGGGCCGCCAGAGTGAGACTCTCTCGATGGGCTTCAAAATCGCGCACCGCCTGCTGGAACGCGCCCACCGTCTGGTAACGATCCAGAGGATCCGTCGCCATCGCTTTTAAGGCGATCTCCAGTAATTCGCCCGTCGGATCCCGCTGCTTAACCTGTTCCGGATCCGGTGTCACAATCTCGTTCTTCACGACGGCCATTAGGCACGTGGCCGCCGACTCACCGCGATGGGGCGGTTGCCCCGTCAACAGCCGGAAGAGGATCGCACCCAGCAGGTAGACGTCGGTACGTGGACCTACCAGACAAGGAGGACTAATCATCTCCGGAGCCATGAAACTCGGAGTGCCGCCCGCTCCGGTGGTGACATCCGAACCAGGTTCGGTCAGCACGGCTAATCCCCAGTCCAGTACCAGCACCTCGCCAAAACTGGCCGTCATAATATTTTCAGGCTTCAGATCGCGATGAATGACACCTTCCGCGTGGGCAAACGCGATCGCGTCGCACACATCGATAAGAATCTCCAGGTTCTCCGTCAACGAGAACGTATCGATGGTCTCATCCCACGACCGTCCCTTGACGTTCTTCATCGAATAGAAGAGATCGCCATCCGGCAACTCGCCGACCTCATGAATCGGAATAATATTGGGATGCTCGAGCTTCCCGGTCAGGACTGCTTCCGTCAGGAACTCATCCCGGAACGATTGCTTTTCGGTGGGCTGCAAGTGGATCTGCTTCACGGCGACTTCACGGCCGAGTGCGACCTGCCGCGCCAGATGCACCGTTCCCATGCCACCTTGCCCCAGCTTGCTGAGTGTCACGTAGTCCAGATTTCCTGCCGCTGGCTCCTGCGCGTCAGCAGAGGACGGCCTTTCGTCTACCAGCGTCTTGCCTGCCGACTGAATCGTTCGCGGACGTACCGTTACGGCTGCGGACACGGCAGCCGGTTGCTTCGCCACATCACCTTTTTCATCCAGTTGTGGCTTCAGACTGACTTCCGGAAGCGTCCGGTACAGGTCCTGCTGTCCCGGCCCCAGCGTCTTGGCAAATTTTTCCACTAGCGCGGTCTGCGGCTGCTGCAAAGTTACGTCGGGAGCAAGCGTCGCGTCGGGAGCAAGTGTCACGTCGGGATCCGCAGCGTCCAGATCCCGCGTGGTGCTGTGCGCATCGTCAGACGCGTTCTCCAGAACATCGCCTTCCCGGGAAGTTTCGGAGGGGATAACGAGAGTTGCATCAGGATCCTGTTCGTGGATCGTCAAATCCGACTGGACTCTATTCTCTTCCGTGTTCTCTGCCGTGTGCTCCGCCGCAGCTGCCAGGTCGGGGGATGCACTGTCCAGCGCGTCGCCTGCCTGCCCCGAGGTCGCGGTGCTGGTCCCGGGAACGGTCGCACCCGCTGCCGCGGAGTCTGCAGAGGCGAGTCCGTTCAGGGGCAGATTTCCGTCGGCGGAAGCCGAGGATACCGGGGAATCCGCCGGCTGAGGCGTTTCTGCAGGCGGATCCACTAAGGAACTGTCAGGGACAACAGGCGCCACTTCAGGCGCCACTTCGACAACAGTCACATCGCTCGCACCAGGCGGGGAACCGGTGCTCTTTTCCTGTGGCAACACCGATCGCACTTCTTTCCAGGGCCCCGCTTCAGAGCGGCCAACCAGATCTTCCTGCTTGATCTTCTCGGACCGGATACCACTCTTGATTTGCTTCGCTGTAAAAGGCCCACGCACGCGCTCGCCACGTTTGATGAAATACTGCTGACCCATTCTTCAGACCCTGGTGTAAAGACACTCGCACAGGCCCTCAATATGGTTGGAGTGCCGCTCGCCGGCAAGGCGCAGAGGCCGAATAGCGCAGTTATCGATCGCTGCTTCCGGTCTTCACTCGAAAGTCCAACTCATGGGTTCCCCGTTGGGAACTCTTCTGCCCGCAGCTTGGAGCCACCCGGGAGGCGTACTCTGTGCAGTGGTGTCTGCAGGAGAGAGACGATACCGCCTGTCACACTTGATGCGACGAGGTGTTTTTCTCCAGTCCGAGTGAACAGAAGGCAGTCCGAACCTTTCTCGGATCCGCATTCGATGTGGCCGA
>PBOG01000033.1 GCA_002724245.1 Planctomycetaceae bacterium | reverse complement strand
CCTAGAAAAGCCAACCCCAAGAGCAGGGTAATGCCCATGAACATCTTGGCTCTCTCCGCCTTGTCCTGGCGGGCGAATTCGAGTGCAAACACAATGGTCGCACTGGAAAACAGCAACACCGTGGTGTTGAGGCCGCCAATCACTTCCTTCAAGTGCACATCATGGGGCGCCGGCCAGGAACCGGTAGGAACGCCGAAGCGGAGTACGATATAGGTGCCGATTAGACCGGCGAAGAACATGATCTCGGTCGACAAGAACAGCCATAAGATCACTTTGCCGTTATTGATTGGCAGAGCCGGCTGGTATTCCAACTGAATATGGCCGTGGTGGTCGTCGTGGTGATCGTCGTGATGAGCGTCGTGAGCGGACATAATGCAAATAACCAGACTTAGCGCCAGGAAACACAAACCAACAACAAAAACAACAACGGCAAATAAACCAGCGACGCCTGCAACAATCGCCGGGCTGCGTGGTCATTACGACGGGTGAGAAACCACAGGGCACACGCCAACTGGCCAGCACCCAACAGCAGGGCGGTCACCGCGAACAGCAAGGCACCCAGATCCGAACCACCCAGCACTGGTAACAGACTGATCGGTAACAACAGTGCTGCCGCCAGGAAGGCCTGAATGCCGGCCCGCCGGCCGGTCGCGTCGACCACTGGCAACATTTTCAATCCGGCACTGCCGTACTGTTTACGATAGAGCCAGGCAATTGCCATAAAGTGGGGAAACTGCCACAAAAACACCAGGGTAAACAGCGACAACATGCGGACATTCAGCCAGCTTTCCCCCGGTAATCGAACCGCCGCCCAGCCGATCAGGATCGGCATGGCTCCCGCCACGGCGCCGACCGCCGTATTCAAACAAGTCCGCGTCTTCAGCGGCGTGTAAACCCACACATAGAGTGTCCAGGTGAGCAGGCCCAGCAGTGCCGTCTCGACATTGACCGCCAGCCAGAGAACGCCCAGACCGGCTGCCAGCGTCGCCGTGGCAAAGCGCAGCACCTCCGCCTCGCGCAGACGGCCCCCCGGCAGTGGACGCGGCGCGGTGCGATCCATCAAGGCATCCGTTTTCCGTTCCAGCCATTGATTGAGCGCACTCCCACTGGCCGACACCAGGGCGGTACCGAGCAGCACATTGGCCACCAGATTCCAAGCGGGCCAGCCATCGCGGACGATGAATGCGGTGGCGGCCACAACGACCAGCACCAACAGAGCAATCCGTGGCTTGGTGAGCTCCCAATAGTCGGCCAGTCGACTCCAGCGGCCCGTCGTGGCCCGCGTCAGCGACATCGTCGAGGTACTCATACCGGCACCTCCCCGCACGACGCCAGCTGGGGAACCTCAGATGCAGCCGACCGCAACAGACAACCGGCCCGTACCGCGATCAACACCGTGGTCGCCAGAATTAAAGAGCCAATGGCGACGTGCGAAGTGACCGTCACTGCCTGCGACAAACTGCCAGCCTGCAGAGTGTACCCAGCCAGCCACGACCAGTCTTCCGACACCAGGGGAACCGCGTACTTGAGAAACCAGGTGCCCACTCCCAGTCCAATCTGGACGAGAATCAGCAGACAAAGTCCCCGCGTGGTCCAGCGGACCGCTGTAATCCCTTTGGCCACACGCAACAACACCAGGCTGTAACCGATCAAGGCCACCGCACCCAGCAGATGAAACAGGACCGCGATCTGAAACATTCGTGGCACAGTACCGTAATGGACATGTCGCAGATATCCGCCAACGATCAATTGCAGATAGGAAACAACCGCAGCAGCCAGTGCCACCCGCCAGAGCTTTCTCACCGCCTGGGCTGCTGGCGCTGCCTGTCCCGTGCTTCCCGGCCGCGCCATAACCACACAGAGTCCGGCGCAGTAAGCGAAGAACGCGGGGCCCAGGCAACCGTGCAGGAAAGCCAAGGTGCGCTGATCGAGCAGGACACGCATGCCCCCCAGGCCGCCTTGTGCAATGACCCCTACCAGCGCGAGAATCACACTCGTTTTCAGCCACCGGGGTACGGCGCTGCGGAGCGTCACGGCAGACAACGCCAACGTCAAAACACCGACCACAATCCCCAACAACCGGTGGCCGTGCTCGATAAACACGTCCCAAGGACCGGAAATCCAGGTCTGCCAGGGATAGAGCAGCAAATTGTAACCAAACGTCGAGGGCCAGTCCGGCACTGCCATGCCAGCGTCAGTCGTGGTCACCAGGCCGCCCACCCAAATCAAGGGAAAGGTCGCGCAGGTCACCGTGACCGCCAGCCGATGCGGCCAGCGGCGCTGTTGCCAGTCCTCGATCTGTAATTCAAAACCGGACACGCTGTTGTTCGCTATTCCACAAACGGGTAGCAGGGTCACAAGCCGTCATGGGGACGCCTCTCAGGAGGGTTCCGCCGCCGTTTCCGTCGCCTCAGGCGGAGCTTGCCACTGCGGGTAGTAGTCGGTATCGACTTCCGGCGAACCGTATTCGTACGGGCCGCGATAAACGATGGGTTGAAAATCAAAATTGCCATGTCCGGGTGGGCTCGGTGCACACCACTCCAGGCTATTCGCATTCCAGGGATTCCGACCGACGGCCGGTCCAAAGAAGATGCTGTAGAAGAAATTGACGGCAAAGATGACTTGGACGGACACCATGCCGATCGCACAGATGGTCATAAACTGGTTCATCGGCTGCAGGTGGGCAAAGGTCTGGTAATGGTAGGGGTCCGCCAACCGGCGGGGAAACCCAACCGCACCCAGAATATGCATGGGATAGAACGTGCCGTTCAAGAACAGGAAGGTGAAGAAAAAGTGCACCTTGCCCCAGCGCTCGTTCATGAGGCGGCCAAACATCTTGGGGAACCAGAAATAGATACTGCCGAAGACTGCCATTGCAGTTCCCGCGAACAGGACGTAATGGAAATGCGCCACGATGAAATACGTATCGTGGATGAAAATATCGACCGGTGTGGCCGCCATAAAAATGCCAGACAGCCCGCCGATGACGAACATCGAGACAAAGGAAAGGGCAAACAGCATAGGAGTCGTAAATTGCAGCTTGCCTCCCCAGATCGTCCCCAGCCAGTTAAACGTCTTCACCGCGCTGGGCAACGCAATGAACATGGTGGCCGTCATGAAGGTCATGCCCAGGAACGGATTCATACCGGAGACGAACATATGGTGTCCCCAGACAATGAAGCCCAAACCAGCAATACCACAAATGGCGTAGACCATCGGCTTATAACCAAAAATCGGCTTGCGTGAAAAACAAGAGATGATATCGGAGACCATGCCCATGGCCGGCAGGATCATGATGTAGACCGCGGGGTGGGAATAAAACCAGAACAGGTGCTGCCACAACAGCGGCTGTCCACCGCCACTGGCAGGCTCGGAGTTGTTCACGATCAGGCCCTCGGGAACAAAGAAACCGGTTCCGACCAGCCGATCGGCCAGTTGCATCACGCCAGCGGAGGTCAACACCGGCAGCGCGAAAGCCTGCAACAACGCTGTAATGAACATGGCCCAGATCGTCATCGGGAGACGGAACATGGTCATACCGGGGGCCCGCATCTGGATGATCGTGGTCATGTAATTGACCGAGCCGAGCATCGAAGCGATCCCCACACTGGTTACGGCTAACAACCAGAGTGTCTGGGCATCGCCACTGGAAGGCGCCGCCTCAGGGACCGACGACAGTGGAGGGTAGGACGTCCAGCCGGACGCCGCCCCATTTCCGGCAACAAAGAAGCTGGCCCCAAAACAGATAAAGGCGGGCCACATGAACCAGTAGCTGAGCATGTTGAGCGTGGGAAAGGCCATATCATCGGCGCCAATCATCAACGGAATCAGGTAGTTTCCAAAGGCGCCGGCCAGAATGGGAATGATCACCAGGAAGATCATCACCGTGGCGTGCATGGTGAACAGCATGGTGTAGAACTCGGGAGAAATCTGTCCCCCCATGTTCGACGCGCTGGCTCCACCGGAAAACAGCATCGGCCCGATCACGGGCATCGTTTCCCAGGGCCAGGCAAGTTGCCAGCGAATGCCGAGTGCCAGCAGCCCTCCGACCAGGAACCACAACAGCGTGGAAAAAAGGAACTGCAGGCCAATAATCTTGTGATCCAGCGAAAAGACGTAGGTACGTACAAAATCACCTACGGACATCGATGAACCTGTCTCAGCATGGCCAGGTGAAGCAACGCTTGTCGTGCTCATTCCGCTTCCTCATCCGGGGTATAGCTTTTCAGTTCCTGGGCCTCGTAGGCCGTCTGCAACCACTGGTCGAAATCTTCCTGGGAGGGCACCACGCGCAACAGCCCGCGCATCTTGTAGTGTCCCCAGCCACACAGTTCGGCGCAGACGATGTCATAAATGCCGGCTTGATTGGCGCGAAACCAGACAAACTGCTTCATGCCGGGTACCACATCCTGTTTGACCCGCAAATTGGGCAAGAAGAAACTGTGCAGCACATCCTCACTCTTGATCGCCAGCACCACGTCTTCGTCCATCGGCAGCACCAGCTCGGAGACACCATGGACATCGTCACGGGTACCGATCACACCGTCTTTGCCAGCGTAGCGATAACGCCATTCAAACTGGCGGCCGGTGACCTCCACTAAAGGCGGCTTGAGTATGTCGTCCGCGGTCCCCTCGACCCCGTCGGGGCCGGCAGACAGAATCGGCCGCCGCATTTTCTGGTCCGCCCAGGCATTCAACTGCACAAAGGAGATGAACAACAGTGTCACCGCCGGCAGCAGCGACCAGATGAGCTCCAGGGCGTGATTCCCGTGCACAAATTTAATCGGCTCGTCATTGCTTTGCGCGTCATATTTCCAGAGAAACCAGAACTGCACCAGGCCCGTGCCAATAAAAATTGCGCCGGTCAGGTAAAGGATAAAGTTGAACAGCGAATCAATCACCTGTCCATAATCATTGATGTTGGCAGGCAACCAATGCCGTTCCATCCCCGGCAAGTCGGCAATCGCCCACACAATCGAACCGATACCCCAGATGGGTACCGATAAGAACAACAGACTCCACACACGATGTCCCACGATAGTCTCTCCGATCGCTTTTCGCTCGGCTGCTGCCACGGCGTGGCGGGCAGCGCTCGCTACGGCAAATCCCGCTGAAAACGGATCTCTTCGCTTGGTTCGGTAATTTTTTCATACGGCAGTGAACGCACATAAGCGACCACATGCCAGACGTCATCGTCAATCAACCCCTTAATCGCGTCGGCGCTGTCAGCCTTTTCGGCATAGGGCATATAATTCAAGATTCCGTTACGCACCCGGCGAAACAAGTCGACAGGGCGACGTCCGCCGCGATAGACCCCCCGGCGCAGATTCCGTGGCTTCAATGGCCGAACTTTGAGCGCGCCGCGGGCATAAAACTCCTCCAGCAGAACTTTCCTGGGGTCTTCATTCCACGTGCTTAAGCGAAGGGGTGCGTAACTGCTCACGTTCACCCCAGTCGGCCCCATGAAATCTTTGGTCCAATCATCGAAGATGTCCCGATTGCCGTCGCCGAGTGCAGAATCTCCATGGCAGCTGGAGCAAAGCGCTTTTTTTCCCATAAACAACTCGCGCCCCCGTGCAATCGAGGCAGCGTCTTCCCAATTGGCAGGCGGCGGGGGAACTTCACTGGCCACTGCAGCCTGCCAGGTGCCGGCCAGGGTCGCGACCGTCTCCAGCAGCTCAATCTTCCGCTCTTCAACCACATTCTGTGGATCGAGGTAGCGGCCATCCACCTCCGGTGCCAATTCTTCCACCAACAGGCGTTCCGTTTGCCCCCGCAGTGCCAGGTACTTGACGTAGTGGACCAGGGCCTCGATTTCACCATCATCGAGAACCTTGAAGGAAGGCATTGCGGTACCAGGAACACCTTCCACCAGCACGCGTTTGAGATCTTCGTGTGTCGGTGGCGTGTCAGTCCCCTCTGTCGATTTGAACTTGAACAGACCCATGCGGTAATCACGCGGATAGGGGTTCAGATACTGCGCGGTCGGCCCGGCCCCATCCCCATTGGCACCGTGGCAATGGATACAATGCTTGCGGTAGAGACCACGCTCGCCCCCCTGGGGATCGTCCCGCCCGGTCGGCCCGGCCGCCCGCTGCAACTTGCTGATTTCCAGAAAATTCAACACCTCCGGCTCAGGGAGCGGCGGCAGACGCGGCGCATCGGGCGTACCGTAGAGGGCATCCAGCACCGTGGCGATATTCTGCCGCGCGGCGGGACTCAAGGTCACCTGGCCTTTCTCGTCGGGCGCGTCCTGGCTGTGCAAGTGGACCAAATTGAGGGAAAACCGAGCCGGTTCGGCACCGCAGCCGGTCATAACCAAAACAGCACAGGCCGCACTCCATAGCCACAGACACAAGGTCCCACGGCACCGCACAGTCCGATGTTTCGTGTCGCGATTCATTTCAGTCACCGGGCGTCTCATCGAGTTTCCTTCGCACCACTGCAGGGTCAGTTGTTCAGTACAGGAGGTCGGATTTCAATTCGACCGCGATTTCTGTTTCCTGGCCGGCCGAGAGTGTCATCTTGAATTTCCCACGCTTATCGGTCTTGATTTGGTCGGCCGGCACGACATCGACATTCTTGAGCCACTGTGTTTTCTCATGCCACAAACTGAAGGTCAGTTCAACTCCGGCTGGCAAGTCTTTAATCTCAAAAGACCCGTCTGCCGCCGTCACAGCAAAATACGGGTGATCGAGACTGATCATCCAGGAAGACATCCAGGGATGCACCGAACAGGAAACCGCGAAGGGGGATTTGGCTGCCCCTCCCGGCGTATAGTCCACATCCGATCCGCCGGGCAGCGTCGGGTTGATCGAAGCCACTCCCAGGGGACCTTTCACATTCGTGTTATGGCCCACCGTGTCGCTGTTGAGAATCTTTACCGTCTGCGTCGCCCGCATGGCAAAAATACGCGATTTGAAACGGCATTTTTCCTGATCGAAAGCGGCCGCTCCTGCGAGCACTGCCGATTCGGTTTCCCGGTAGGATTCATGAATCCACTTGCCGTAGCGTTGCTCTTCTGCGGCCGGCAGTTTCATGCTCAGAAAAATCAGGACATTCTTTAAGTTTTTCTCGGCATCCACGACGATTCGGTCATCGGGAACGGGCCCACAGTAGGCGCGGTCATTGCCGGAAGTCGCCAGGGGCGGAAGTGTATTGACCGCTCCGGTGATCTTGAAATTTCCCCGCAAACTGGCAAAACCGTCCGGGTCAGGCAGCACCGCAGCCGTACCGCCGCCACTGGTACCCTGGCCGGCAAGCTCCTTCACGAGGATGTCTACACCTTGTTGTGCCGCGGGGCTGTCGACCATGATCGGATCGACAGCCGTACCTCCACAGCCCGATAACAGGCAGCAGGCAACTGCAGTTACCAGGAAAACCCAGCAGTTCCGGGCGGTGTGTTCCAAGGGCATCGAAAACCTCGTGCTTTAGCGTTTGAAGAGTTTAGCGGGCAAGTTGAACGTTAAAGTGATGCCCTCTTTGGGAACTTTGACCTTGATGCGTCCGCGACGGTCTGTCTTGATCGCCTTGCTACCCAATTTGCCGGGCACATTGCGAACGTTTCCGGCTGCTTCCTGCCAGAGCCGAAACGACCATTCGCCCACGGGCACCTTGGGAATCACCATTTCACCTTGCTTGCTGGAGACCCCCATGTAGGGACTATCCTTGAGTACGACCCAGGCTTTCATCCAGGGATGAATCGAGCAACTGACCGGAAATGCGGGAAACGACTCCGCGGCGTTGAATTTATGCTTCAACGTCGAGCCGGCCGGCAGGTTGAAGTTCTGGCCTGGGTTCTTTACCTGATCAATGGGATCCATCTTCGTATTGTGCCCGACCGAATCGGGATTTTGCACCAGCAACGTTTGCGTGCTACGGAGCAACACCATCCGCGGCTCAAAACGGCAGCCCGTATTCGCCAGCTTGACTTCCGCTTTTGCCGTCTTGGCAAACGACGGGTGCACCGGTGGCTTGTTGGCCGCCCCCCGGACGTAGATGTAGGCAATCACGTTGGCGATCCCCTTCGTCTTGGCATCGACCAGCAACGCCTCATCAACCAGCTTCTTCTTGCCACAGAACGCCTGATCCTTGGTAACTGCCACCGCGGCCGGCGCCGGTGGTTTGCCGTCATACTTAAAGACCATTTTCACATCGGCAAAGTCCTGCGCCGCCAGCGGTGCGACCGTCGCGGGCAGTAACCCACCAAGGACGGCCGCCAGACCGACCAGGTATCCAGTTGTCTGTCTGCTTATTTTCATCGTATGTGATTCCTTGTTTTGTCGGGCAACCAGTGTCGTACCGCTGTCCGTTCACTCAATCCTCAATCCCTGTCCAGGGCATCCACAACCACCAGCGATTCGCGGAGAGGCGACCGCCACTCTTCTCTAAGGAGCACTTCCACCGGTCTCCCCGCCGTTTTCCGCTGCGGGGGCGGCCGCCGGCGTGTTCTGTTCGACCAGCTCAACAACCGAAGTCTGTTGCTTCATGTAGTTGTCCCAGTTCATTAGCAAATCGACCATCCGATCAAGCTGCTGCGTCGCATTACCATCAATGTAACGGTCGCCTTTGACGACAAATCCTTCGGTTGCTGCGTCACCAGTCACTTTGAAGTTCTCGGGCATTTGCGTGTACGGCAGGATACCGGCCGGGCGAGCGATCCAGCGCCGGACGTAGTCCGGCCGCAACCGCTGGTAAACCATCTCCAGGTTAGGCGCCTTGGCCGACTTGGAGAAATCGCCAGCCGCATGGCACTGCGTACAGCCGTTGCGGCCATCGGTAATCACGCGGATCGCCGACTTGAAGTGGGCACCTGCGGCTTCCACGTGCGCGGGACGACTGCGTTCGCCAAAGGCGTACGGATAGTCGGCATCGTCATGGGCCGCAAAATAGTTTGCCAGGGCGGTCGCCTCGTGGGATGACATATTAAACTGCGGCATACGAAGCACGGTCAGCGGCCGGATCGGGTGCGGGTCGAGCAGGAACTCATAGAGCCACTCGGACTGCACTTTGCGACCTTCACCGACCAGCGGCGGCGGCACCCATTCCCAGGCCTTGGTACCTGTTCCTGGAGCTTTTGGTCGAGACAACAAAGGCTCACCTGCCACTTGTCGCTTCACCAGTGGGGCCAACAAGTATTTCGCCAGATAACCACCGTGAGACGGACGTTTCTGCGTCACAGCGGTGG
The DNA here is from genome assembly GCA_002724245.1 of Planctomycetaceae bacterium. Lineage (GTDB taxonomy): Bacteria > Planctomycetota > Planctomycetia > Pirellulales > Pirellulaceae > UBA9264. The sequence goes on along the minus strand of PBOG01000033.1, from coordinate 13,204 downwards.
CGTCAACAGGCAGTACGAGCCCCACATCATAGGTATTTTCCTCCAGCACCGCCGACTGCCACAGCTGCAGTTGATAGCGCAGATTCCCGGCCCCGTAACGGTCCTCCTCTTCGAGCGGGAAAGCCTCTTCTTCACCGTCAAACCGCTCCACCTCTTCGACACGGGGCTTGCCATCGGCGTCCAAGAGGGCAGGCATCGCCGCCAATTCGGCCGTCAGCAGACCACGACTATCTTTGGTCGCCGAACGCTCCCGCGTCTCAGCCGCGACCTGGTGCGCCAAAAAGGGAAACGTCTTCGGTGCTGTGGGCGTCTGGAAGTTCCCGGACTCGTAGGCCACTTGCCATGTCTGGGTCTCCAGCAAGTGACACCCACCACAGTTGTACTTCTCCAACGCGTGGCGGCCATCGATCAAGGCCTGCGTCCGCGGGTCCGCCTGGTAGACATACTTGGCACTCGGTGGATCCGCCACCAANCCCAGTACAAAGGTGATCACCGCCTCCCGTTCCTCGTGGNCAAACGGNAATTGCGGCATCCGNAACCGCTCGTTGTATCCCTTNTTGGCCGTCGCNTNGTAGTCGTAGCTGCGAGGTTCGCGNAGCTTCTGGTAGATGAANCCCTCGCGATGGTGCGANTTGAGCTTGAAGTCATAGAANCCGTCCAGNCCCTCNTCNGCGGCCGAGGAATCGNCACCATGCTCTGCGTGACTGNCANCGNCACCCTCCNCGGCANGATCGTCACCATGNTCNGCGTGACTGNCNTCNCCACCCTCCNCGGCAGGATCGTCACCATGNTCTGCGTGACTGGCNNCNCCACCAGCCCCGACAGGGCCGTGGCCATGNTCGACGTANTGNGTAATGTGCTCGAACGCCANCTTGGANGTTTCCTTGCGTCCCCAGTCGGCCAATGCCGTACCAATCGGCTTGGCATCTTCAAAACCGGGGATGTCATGACAGGCGTAACAGCCNTACTTGGAAATCGATTTGCTGCCGATGTAACGCAACCGTTGCAAGTCATCCAAGGTCCCGCCGTCAGCCACCACGAGCTCTCTTTCCGCTCCCTTCAGCGAACCGCTCTCGGCAGGCGGGATCCCGCTCTGGGCTTTTTCCTCAGCAGTAACACGATCGTATGCGCCCTGCAAAAACGCTTCGGTCAAAGCTGCCACATTGCTTATGTCATCCCCGGACAGCGACTCGGCCCGCCGAGTGTCCGCTTTAACCTGGTAGCCCTGCGTGGATTTTCCCGACATCAGGAAATCGACAATGTCCGAAACCGGATCGCTGCGATAGAGCAACTTGCCATCGGCATCACGATGGTCCATCGGGTCGAGCTTGAGGTCCGGCATGACCGTCCGCGCGTGGTAGCGCGAGGGGTTCTTGATCCAGCTGTAGAGCCAGTCGCGGCCCCCCGGGGTCTCTGTAAACTTGTCAGCGATGCTCGACAGATCCGGCCCCTGCCCAATGGCTTGCGGGTCGCGAAATCCGGCGGCAGCCGGAAATTCTTTGTGCGTGTGACAGGCGAGACAGCCGCGTTCCTGAAACAACAGACGACCACGCTCCACTTGCTCGGCCGCGGTAGCCTCGTCAGGCGGTGACAGTTCGGGCGGCTTCAGATAGGAAAACTCTTGGGAATAGTGCCGCAGGTAGGTCACAATCCCCAGGATCTCCACCGGCTCGAATTGTTTCTCCTGCTGCTTTTTTTCCTTCTCCGCGTCAAGCTCAGCGAGAATGCGCCCGACCTCCTTTTGACGCTCCTCAACCGCGGCAATCCGCTGCTGCACCACCGCGTCACGTCTCCCCCCGGCCCGCACTCTGCTGCGTTGCTTGTTGAGCTCAACCAGCTCATGATCCAACTGTGCTTTCTCGTGCTCCAGGGTTTCATACTCTAGATGGTCCCAGAGTCCAAAAAACTGGGGCATCCGCGTCCCCTGGCGGAAATGCTTTGGCTCACTGATCCAGTCATACATGAAGGCACCATTGACCTTCTTGCCAATAAACCGCAAGCTCGGACCGACCTTGCGTTGCGTGCCAGGCGTTTCGATGTCACGGAACAGAGGTTCCAGGCTGTTGTGGGCATAGTCCGTCAAACGGGAACCCGCCTCACCCGCCCGCTTCTTGTCCCGATCCTCCACGATCAAGCGGTGCAGTCGATGGCGAACACCATCACGTTCCGGATGGGCAATCAACTGTTCAACCCAGTCCTGCTCTTCCGCGGTGAGCTGCGCAAAGCCCGCCTGGGGCGCATGCTTCCACTGCTGGGCCGCAGCAAAGTAATTCGGCTCCAAGCGCAAATCGGGACCCACCCGGCGATTCGGGCCGTCAAATCCCTTGATTTCGTGGCACCCGAAACAACCGTACTTCTGAATCAACTTGTACCCGTGCATCAACTTGGGTGCCGGCGGCTGGGGAAACCTCTCGCTGGGGGCCAGTGACTGCACGTCGTGGTGACACTTCAGACAGGTGGCCTCCACAAACCGCTTGGGATAGGCCGGGTTAATCCAATGATGGTTATCAACCCAACCGTATTTACGACGCCAATCAAGCCGTTGCCGCTCGCTATTCGGCGTATGCGAAACCCATTTGAAATCGGTCGCGCTGCCCTGGCCCTCATGACAGACCGTGCAGGCAAAATCCTCGAGCTTATGCGGGCTCAACGAACCGATAAACAAATCCAATCGCGGGTGACTGGCGTAAGGATGCGGCAGTCCCCGCCGGACCGTGATCTCCAGCGTCTCCCCAGACTCCAACGCCTCATACAAGCGGGCCAAGGCACGCTGACGATCCCGGATCGGACGCCCGTTGATCAGCTCAATCACGTCACCGGTCTGGATACCAGCATCCGCCCCCACGGTGGGCAAACCGACATCGACCGGCTTGAGCAACTCCTGACGAATAGCATCGGCCGAGCGTTGCTCTGCCACCTCCGCAGAAAGGACGACCTGGGCCTGGGCAGCGGGCGCCTGCTGACGCACCAGCTTGACCGTCACCTCGGTCGGATCGAGCAACCCCTCTTCGGCCAGCATCAGCCCATACTGCTGACGAACCTTGTCCTCCTCCGAGAGCGCGACCTCTTCCTCAGCCTGATCGGCGGCGACAGCCACCGCCTCGGCACCAGAACCCTCTGCGGCCGGCGTCGTGTTGGCGTCAGCAGCAGCCTCCGGCTGCACTGCCTCCGCCTCCGCCGGAGGCGGCACGAGTCGCAACACCACCTGGCGGGAATGCGGGTAGGCCGGCTGATCGGCTGATCCCGGGGCCGTCTTCTGGATCGCCTGATGGCAGGTCGTACAGCGGTCAAATCGTCGCACCTTACGGAAACTGCCGTAGCGATGCGTCAGTCCATCGCTCCACAAATTGTCGATCTTCAGCGGAGAATTGAAGGCGTCGAGAATCGGCAATTCCAACCAGCGTTTGCCCAGGAAGGGAAAGCCATTGGTAAAAAATGTCGAACGCTGCTCGACCGCCGCGGTCTCCAACTGTTCCACCGCCGCATTCAAGGCAGCCAGCTCGGCCTGCAGATCCGTAACCGTCTTGGTGGCTTGCGTCAGCACATCCAGTAACGCCTTGCGGGTGCGCGCCAGATCTTCATATGTCGCCTGCTTGGCGTCGACGTCCGCCTTTTTCTCATCGACGGCGCCCTGCCGGCGCTCCAGTTCGGCGCGGGGGACCCCATCGCGGACTCCCAGCGAATGCTCGGCCCGCTTGGCATCAAACTCAGCCGAAGCAAACTTGCGCACCCCGAGCGCCTTCTCTTCGGCCTGACGTACGGCTGTAATCTGCGCATTCATGGCGGCCAGCTGGTCGGCACGCGTCGACGCTCCAGGATCAACGGAATCTACTGCCAGTTCCCAAAACTCCGCTACCAGACCCGCATCCAACAGCTGCTCACCGGCCGCGTCGAGCTCTTTCTGCTTGGCCTGACGCTCGCGCAGCAGGTCATCGGAGCTGGCCTGCAATTGCCGCCACTGGATCCCGGTCAACTCGATCCGCCGGGCGGTTTTCTGGAAACCTTTCCACTGCCGATCATGATCGGCCTGAAACATCCAAACCGTCGACGCCAACAAAACGACCCCTGAGATCGCAAAGATGACGTGCATGCCTTTTTGGCTGCGCCAAGTTTGTTCCGTAGCTGGCATGAATCTCTCTTCTTGTCACAAATCCGGACAGCCATTGTTTCTCAGCTACCGGAAAGCAGCACATCGGTAAACGCCCGAGACATTCCGGGGCAACGCTGAAACGTCAAAAGTTCAGGAAATACTCCGGAATCGAAATGAAGTACTTCATGTTGACGGTCCAACGCAGCACCATCTTCAAGGGCAACAAACCCATCAACAAAAGGAGATGAGAAATGACCATATAACGTACGAATCCGGCCCTTAAGAACAGCTCTTTCATGTCGACAATCCGGAGCTTGCTCAACAACGGCCGATCTTCCATCCATTTGCAACCCAGCACCATCGCTGGTGGCAAGGCCGCGAAGTACAGAAACACACAGACAAAACCGGGAGCCTCCCGTAGCAAGATATAACCCAGCGACACCACGCCAGACGAACCCAGCGGCGCGCTAGGCCGGGCACTCCCCAGGAGCGAAACCCAGAAATACTCAGACAAATCGACGTTGTTGAGGGCCTCGACTTTGTGGGCATCCCAGGTTTCATAGAGCCCGAAGAAGTTCCAGTTGGGACCACGCATAAAGGTCCCCATGACGATCAAAGTCACCCACAGCACCAGGAAGCCAAACTGAAACGTCACGTAGGCAAATTTCCGCTGCGAAATCGTGTAATAGCCAGAGCCGGCCTTGTTGTAATCGATGTAGGGAATCGCCATCAGTCCAGCCACCACCACACTGGGCAACACCACCCCCGCCATCCAGGGATCGTAATAGACGAGCATCTCCTGCAGCCCTAGGAAGTACCACGGCGCCTTGGACGGGTTTGGCGTCTTGACCGTGCTGGCCGCCTCCTCCAGCGGTGCCTGCAACAAGATCCCCCAGACCAGCAGCAGGGCGGTCAAGGCCACCATGCAAATCAACTCGGTGTACACCAAATCGGGCCAGACGAGGACCTTTTCGTCATCCGCTTTCTCCAGAGGCTCCAGTCCCTCGGCCAGGCGATCGTCATTGAGGACGGCTTTGTACGCTCCCAGCCAGGTAAAAAAGCCGAGCAGGTAGACGAGGCCGACGATCGGCACGTTATCCGGCTTGGTAACGATCGAGGCAAAATCGGGGTCGGTGATCGACAGACCCATGTAGAGCAAGACAAAATTCAAACCGCCCCAGGCGACCACGGGCTGCACGAAAAACCGGCGTGCCACGTACAAAATCGCCAGAAACACCAGCATACCGGTGACGTAATACTGGGGCGCCATCACGGCGTCGAACGCATCGCGCAATGCCTGTGGCAAACGCAACCCCCCGACACCGCCACCAAAGGCAAGCCCCGACAAGGTGACAAACACCGTGGCCACCAGTGCCCAGAGAGTCAAGGTATTCAACCCGACACCAGCCACCTTCACTAACGTCGTGACTCTTCCCGAGCGCCACAGATACAACGCGGCGCCGGTATTCATCAGCGCAGCAAAAAGGTACCAGGCCCCGACAAAGCCGGTGATTGATTCCAGGAATTCAGCTTCATTTCCATGCATCAGTACGTCGCCACCGCGTATCGTGAGCGTGATTCAAACTTACCCCACCAAGGCGGGTAAACTCCTCTCAACCGCTTGTCTCGCACCCCATCGGAGATGGCCTCAAAGAGGTCCGCTGATCCCACCATCTTTGCGTACTCGCCAAAAATGGATGGCAATCAACAGCGCCGCTCCCAGAGGAATCGCGATGCAGTGCAAAACGTAAAAACGATTCAGTGTCTCTTCGCCGACAAACCTCGCCCCTAACAAGCCGAAACGGGCGTCAGACGCATTCGTAATCATGTCGATTCCATCCACGGTCAACAGCTGCGCCCCCGGCCCTTCAAATCCCAGGAAAGGCGTCGCCCGAGCCATATTCGAGCCGACGGTAATAGCCCAGATGGCCAGTTGATCCCAAGGCAGCAAATAACCGGTAAACGAAAGCAGCAGTGTGAGCAGCAACAAAATCCCCCCCACTACCCAGTTGAACTCACGCGGCGGCTTGTAACTGCCGGTCAAGAACACACGATACATGTGTAGCCAGACCGTAATGACCATCGCGTGCGCACCCCAGCGGTGCAATTCACGCAAAATCCCCAGGGATGCGACGTCACGCAGTGCCAAAATATCGTTATACGCCCACTCCAGCGTGGGCCGGTAATAGAACATCAACAAGACGCCGGTGATGGTCTCGACCAGGAACAGGAAAAACGTCACTCCTCCCATGCACCAGGTGTAGCTCAACGCGATCCCCTGCTTCTTGACCGAAACAGGATGCAGGTGCAGGAAGAAATTGGTGAGCATCACCACCACACGGTTGCGGCGGTCCACCGGCAGGGGATGCCGAAAAACGCTCTTCCAGATTTGCGATTCGCGAATAATGTCACCGAGTGATGCCATGCCGCTGTAATTCCCTCAGCAAACGACCCGCCAGCCGGGTCCGAGTAACCAACAATCCAACTTCCAACCTGCGGAGAACAGAGCAGTCCTAAACAGGCACAAACGACGACGCGTCCTGCCACTGCCCCAACTCTTCCTGAAATTTCTGACTCTTATCAACTTCCAACTGACCATCATCGGCCAGCTTAATGGCAAATCGCTCTAGCGGTCGTGGGGCAGGACCTTCGAAGTTGATCCCTTCTTTGTAGAAACCGCTACCGTGACAGGGGCACTTGAATTTCTGCTCGGCTTCTAGCCAGTTCGGCGTACACCCCAAGTGAGTGCAAACAGACTGCAGCGCAAAAATCTGAGACTGCCCTTCGTAATCCGCGCGGACAATCCAAACACCAAACTGTGCCTTAAACTTGGTCTCGACCTGGCCCGGACCATATCCGTCGGGGAAACCCACCTTAAAACGCGTCGGTGGCTCTGTGAGGATGTTGGGAAACATGAATCGCGCCAGCCCCAATACCCACAACAGATTGGTCAGACTGAACGTCGAAAATCCGATCGCCAAAGCGGAACCAAAACAAACAGCGGCCAGCGAACCGAAAAAGCCGCGGCGTGATTCCGCTGGCACAGCCGACTTGCCAGCAAAGTCAGGACGTTTCGGCATCGGGGGCACGGCAAGCTTCGGTTTACCAGCACCCTTGGGAATGGACTTCCCCTGCTCGGCCGCCTGGGCCTTGGAGATCGGTCCCGGCTTGACTTGCTTGCGGGCCATCGCCAACACACTAGCCGTATTGCGTGGACCGGTATCAGCTGGTGCTGGACGAGCCTGAGGTTTTTCAGCCGCCTTCGGCGCGGCCTTGGGCCTGGCAGCCGCCTGCGGTTTGGCAGCGGCCTGCGGGGCAGATTTCTCAGCGCGAGCTGCCGCCAGCATCTCCGCGACCGACATATCCTGCGAAGGTTTGCTGGCCGGGGCGGCAGGCGCTGCTGCGGCTGCGGGCTCCGCGGCGGGCGCATCCTCTGTGTCGCGGGCTCCCGTCTTCTCGGCCCGGGCTGCGGCCAACATTTCAGCAACCGACATTTCACCGGGTGGCTTGCTGCTGGCGGGTGGTGCACTGACCGGTTCGGTAGACGCGGAAGCGGCCTCCGCGGCCGGCGGCTGCGCAGCCGCTTCCGGCTCGGCCGCTCCATCCGAAAGTGCACTCTCCAACCCGTCATCTGCACGACAGGCCGCCAGAATCTCTTCAACCGACATGTTTGCCGGATCTTTGTCAGGCATCAGGATGCTCTCGCCAAACTACCAACTCCAATCACCTAGGCTAAGTACGTACGCACAAATGACTTGCGCGTTTTACGCAGGCTGGGCGGGAGATTCGGTGGTAAGAACCTAGAAAACTACTCGTGTTTTAGTCCTCTGGAACTCCTTGTCAAGCGTGTTCTGGTGAACATAACTCTAACGAGCAACAGCAGAAACAGCTACGAATCGACGAGCACGTATGTGTTTTTTTGAGCTGTTGCCAGGTCAAATCGGAAATCGGTGCCGGGTTTTCGCCTTCCACTGCCGAGCGCACCACATCCACCAGGACGTGCTGGCCGCCACAGAGTGCGTCCGAAGCCTCCTAATTTCCCCAGAAATCCCTCGCCTTTTAGACCACCCCATTGCAGCCTGCTACGTGTCGGTCGCCCCCAGACCTGCGCAGACGGCGACCGACAAGACACGAAGTCAAGCGGCAGCGGAATTGCGCCAGACTAGCCTGTAATGGCGTCTGCACGCTGCGGCGCGGAGGTCAACGCTTCCCAGCAGCGGCCAACGAAGAAAAATTTGCGCGACGCTATGCGGATCATCAACACGCACTAAAATCATGCGACTCTCACACCACGACTCATTGAATTGAACAGGGTAGCCGTATGAATGTGCTGGTGGTCGGAAGTGGTGGTCGTGAACACGCGCTCGCCTGGAAATTAGGACAGAGCTCCCAGGTCTCGCGGGTTTTTGTCGCACCTGGCAATGCTGGGACCGCCGCAGATGCTGAAAACATCGCACTAGACGTGAACGATTTTGAAGCGGTTACTCAATTTGTCAAACGCGAACAAATTCGCCTCACTGTTATCGGTCCAGAAGCACCACTGGTAGCAGGCCTCGCCGACGTTCTACGGGCAGAAAAACACCCCGTATTCGGACCGTCACAATCCGCCGCGCAACTCGAGGGCAGCAAAGTCTTTTGCAAGCAGATGCTCCGCCAGGCGGATGTTCCGACAGCCGAATATCAGGTGTTCCACGAACCTGAAAGCGCAACAAAGTATGTTCTCGACCGCTATCCTCGCGCGGACGAAGATACCCCTCTCGTGGTCAAAGCGGATGGCCTGGCCGCTGGAAAAGGTGTCGTCGTTTGCAACACGAGAGACGAGGCAATACACGCGATCGACCGTGTCGCGCGAACCCGCGAATTTGGTGACGCCGGCGACCGTATTGTCATCGAAGAACGTCTCGACGGTGAAGAGGTCAGTGTACTGGCAATTACCGATGGCCGGACCCTGGTGACCTTACCGCCGGCACAGGACCATAAACCGGCTTACGACGGAGACCGTGGTCCCAATACGGGTGGAATGGGAGCGTACTCCCCTGCCCCAATCGTCGACAACAATCTCATTTCACACATTGAAGAACACATCCTGGTACCCACCATCCATCACATGAAGCGATCCAAACAACCTTTCCAAGGCGTCCTTTATGCTGGATTGATGATCACACACCAAGGTCCGAAAGTGCTCGAATTCAATGTTCGCTTTGGTGATCCAGAATGCCAGCCGCTGTTACTGCGGCTAAAAAGCGATCTGTTTGAACTGTTGTTAGCAACCGCCGAAAGCCGCCTGGATACGATTACAGCACCGCAGTGGGATCCACGTCCGGCCCTCTGTGTCGTGATGGCCAGCGAAGGCTATCCGGGAGATTACCAGAAAGGACTACCTATTCATGGCCTGGCCGAGGCCGATCAGGTGAAAGACGTCAAAGTCTTCCACGCGGGTACGTCGTTGTCCAATACCGATCAGGTTGTCACCAATGGCGGACGCGTGCTAGGTGTCACCGCATTGGGAGAAACGGTTGCTGCCGCCAAATTGCAAGCCTACACCGCGGTCAAGTGTATCCGGTGGAACGGTGCCTGGTGCCGTAAAGACATCTCGGACCGCAGCCGACTTGCCACCGCCAACAACCCATTAGAATAGACAATGCGTGGTTTGCTGGAGGTCGTGCCAACGCACGAACGCGACCTGTACTTCCGCTACTCAAATAAACGGATCACAAAGTATGCCCACGTCTTCGTCGCCTGACTTACGATCCCTGATTCGCGATATCCCCGACTATCCTAAACCGGGGATTCTGTTTCGCGATATCTCGCCACTACTCGGCGACCCTGCTGCGTTCTCGGATGCCGTCCGCCAACTCGCCGAGCCCTATCGCGATCAGCAGATCGATCTTATCGCCGGTGCCGAAGCGCGTGGCTTTATTCTGGCAGCGCCAATGGCTGTAGAATTGGGCGCGGGGTTTGTGCCAATCCGTAAACCCGCAAAACTGCCCTTCGAAACCCATTCAATCGACTACCAATTGGAGTACGGCACAGATTCCCTGGAAATCCATGTCGACGCCGTAAAACCTGGGCAACGTGTCTTGCTCGTGGACGATTTACTGGCCACCGGCGGCACGGCTGAAGCGTGCAGTCAACTCCTCACACAAGCTGGCGCCGACCTTGCCGGCTGTGCGTTTCTGGTTCACCTGATGGGACTAGGTGGAGCCGACCGGCTCGCGCCACTGGAAATCTTCAGTCTTATCCACTACGAAGAATCCACCTGAGCAAGCCGGACAGATGACATTCAATGCAACATCGCCGAAGCATTCGCCTTCGCGTCTTGGATCGCAGGCTGCATTTCATCAAAAATATCGCCGGCGCTTTCATGGAAAATGCGCCCGATCAATAAATCGGTGAGATTGCCCTGATATTTTGGGTGCTCGCGCAGGAACTTTCCAAAACTGAATTCGTTGGTGTAATACGCATCAACCAACTGGCGAATCCATTTGGTGCCTGCCCCAAAATCTTCAGTCCAGCGACCAAGCTGCGTCGCCGAAAGGTCGCCACTTCGAAAACCCTCTATAATGCAGTCAGCCGCCAACTCACCTGACCGCAACGCGAAATAGACGCCCGAAGAATAGATGGGATCAATGAAACCCCAGGCATCGCCCACCAGCACCCAACCTTCACCCGCATGCTGAGTGGTGTGGTACGAAAACTCCTTGGCAATGTGAAAATCGCGAGTCAACTCCGCATCCGTTAAGCGTGCAAGTAACGCCGGACAATTCTCCAGCTCCTGTTGAAACACCTCTTTCGGCCGGCCGCGATCCTTCAGCAAGTAGTCGTTGTCGGCAACGACTCCAACACTGGTAATGCCATCCTGAAGCGGGATATACCAGAACCACGATTCCTTGGACCGTGTGTGGAAAATGAGCGTCGCGCCGCCATGCTCGCCCGCGTCCCGTCGCGCCCCACGGTAATAGGTCCAAATAGCCGCTTTCTTGAGGGCCGGGTTCTCGACCAGCACTCCCATGCGCCGCGCAATCAGCGCCTGCTGCCCCGTCGCATCAACGACGACTTTTGAACGCACCTCATGTTGGGCACCGTCGGCGGACTGCAATCGTACACCGTCCACCCGTTGGCCAGAGGTGCAGACATCAAGTACGCGCGTCTGATCATAACATTCAGCACCTTTTTCACGAGCGTTCTCGAACAGCAACTGGTCGAACTCAGCTCGTTCCACCTGCCAGGTCGTTGCACATTCTCGCGGGTCATGTTCCTTGAAGAAAAACGGCTGCGATTCCTTCCCGGAGCTGGCTACGAACTGCACGCTCGCTTTCCGCACAAATGGACTCTGTTGCATTTTTTCGAGGATGCCCAATCGCTCAAAACACCAATAGGTTTCCGGCATCAATGATTCACCGACGTGAAAACGAGGAACTTTCTCCCGCTCCACGAGCAAAGTCTTGCGACCTGCCTCGGCAACCAGTGTGGCTGCTGCACAACCGGCAGGGCCACCCCCAACTACAACCACGTCATAATCGCTTTGCATCAACCTACTCTCTGGCAACTTCGCTTGGAAATGGATCTGTCAAGCTCGGCAACAACAACCGTGACGATACGAATTGTGCGGAGGAAAATCCGCAGCCCGTGAAACACAAGCAGACGAGTTGGACCAGACATGCCTGTTTGTCCCTGTCGCTGCACCAACACTATTTTAGCCCACCGCAGCTATTGACAAGACTCGATTATGAGGGCGCAACGATTTCCAACAACTCAACTGCGGGAACCCCATTGCAATAAATCAATGCGGTGCGTCCAAAACAAGTCACCGGAGTCGCTAATTGAAACCACTCACACAATTCCGGGCCTGGATCCAACCGCCACAATGACAACAGCCGGACTTTCCGCAGTACGTCGTGCTCGATCAGCACGCGTCCCAATGGAGCCTGCTGGCTCTCGATTTCGCGTCGCACCGCAGGATCTAAATAACTCAAATTGAGACGCACCAGCCCGAACTGCACCACCTCGGAGTCACGTTCGCGGCGCAACAGGATCTTTCGTGCGTAATGGGTATCGTTGGTGCGCGTTTCCAGGACCTCAACCGAAACGGAACAACCGTGGTAATCCTCTACAGTTACCGTCATATGTTCGTCATGGTCGAGCAGTTCTTGAGCCGCAGCGTCAAGCTCATCCCTGGAAACCTCGCGAAACGTTCCCAAAGATTCCGGGGCGCCATAGAACAAGTCGACCAGCGCCTGCAGTTCAGGAGTGGATCGATTAGCCTGCGTCACCGGAAGTCCCTTTTTTCGGATGTCTGCGCGAGCTGGTTGAGCGCCCAGGGTACCTTATGGGGGAAAAACTACTTACCGGCACCCGGAGCCGAAAGTTCAAGTTCCACAGCGGGTCCACTTTCCACGGACTCGGCAGGACGCTCCAGGATCGTGTCGATCAAGAAGTGCAACAATCGCTGTAATTCTTCGCACTCGATTTCACCAACAATCGCCTCAGCACGCTGCTGATGCTTGTCGACCAGTCGGTGAGCCTGCTCAAACACACCTGCTTCGTGGTAGAGCTGGCGTACTCTTTGGATCCGTTTTTCGGGCAACGTACCGTCGTCTTCCTGGACGAGAGAAATCAATTCATCACGCAAGCCAGGAGAAAGGCTTTCCAGAGCCAGGGCCCAGAGCAATGTAGGACGTCCTCCCAATACATCGCCACCAGCTACCAACTTGTTGTTTGAGTCCCCTTCCCAATCACCTAAATCATTGAGAATTTGAAATGCCACTCCCAGATTCCTGGAAAACTGCTTCAACGGTTGCCGGTAACTCTCAACCGACCCAGCCAACCGCGCGCCGCAGAGCAATGCCGCTTCAAATGCGGGTGAAGTCTTCAGGGCGTACAGTTTGAGGGCATCGATCGGTTTGAGGACCTTATTCGCCGCATCGCGCCAAAGCAATTCCGCGCCCTGCCCTTCGGACAGCTTCATATGTGCATCTGCCAGGCAATCCAAAATATCCGCGACAACCTCAGCACCTAATTCCGCTCGTTCGCGACTGACAAGCCGGTACCCTAATCCGATCAGATAGTCACCGACGTTAATTGCCGTAGGGGTGCCAAAGCGGCGGTGAATCG
>PBOG01000032.1 GCA_002724245.1 Planctomycetaceae bacterium | reverse complement strand
ACGGGCTTGCAGACGGTGTAGCGGACTTCCCTGGTCTTGGTTTCCCAGACGGGCTTTGAAACAGTGTAATGGACTTTTCTGGTCTTGGTTTCCCAGACAGGCTTGCAGACGGTGTACTTGCGCACGCGTTCCCGCTTTTCGTATACCGGTTTTGAAACGGTGTACTGGCAATCTCGATAATGCGTTTCCGAAACGTACTTTACGCAGCTGATCGTCTTCTTCTCGTAGGCTTTTTCGTATACGGTCTTGTAGCAGGTGTACTTCTGTGTTTCGAACATCACCTTGCGACGGGTTTTCATCACCGTATAGCAGCACTTTTTGGCTGACGCGAAAGAGGCTTTTTCACTGCCGCAGTTCTTGTAGTTCACTGCGCCTAGCCAGGCTGCGTAGGTCGTGTTTGCCGAGATTGCGATCATGCAGATCGCCATCATGGAAACAGCTATTAGCCTTTTCATTGTCCGGCCTCCCTCAGTCTCATTTCGCATGGCAGATTGATTACGGGTGGGCGTGTGCTCGAAACACTTTTTCCGACACAGCTGCCCGCTATATCTACCCATAGCATGCGGATTGCGGATTTGTAGGAAATTTCTCAAAAAGCAAAGTCGCCGTCATTTACTATGACCTGCAGATTTTCATCGACCAAATAGGCGGAATCCCTTGAAATGGAAGGCCTGGGAAAGATATGGTTTGCTTGGCAAAGGGGTACTAATTTCACGGCCATACTGAAATGCGGGGATAGGTCGATTGGGGTGGATGTGGAGGATGGGGTGAAGGGGAGGCTTGTGTGGGGCGCGAACGGTCGTTTTTCATGTTTGCTGAAACGTCGCATGACGCTGCAACATCGCTAACAAGGGGGCAGTCCCCGATCTCGAGAGATGAGACCGGAGAAGCCAATATCGATCGAATGTTCCGGAAAGCAAGTTGTGTCAAATGATTGATGACAGTCCGCGACAATCGGCTTTGAACGCGCCAGAGGGAGTCCCCAAGGCGGTAGTGAACCGATTAAGTCTTTACTTGCGTGAGTTGCAACAGTTGACTCGTGCCGGTTTAGAGACAACGAGTTCAACTCGGTTGGGCGAACTTTTAGGACTGACGGGAGCCCAGATTCGGAAAGATTTGGCGTACTTTGGGCAGTTTGGCTATCCCGGGATTGGCTATCGCTGCCATGAGCTGATCGACCAGATACGCAACATCCTGGGAACTTCCCACACTTGGCCAGTTGCTTTGGTCGGGGTTGGTAATTTGGGACGCGCCTTACTGCGTTACAAGGGCTTCAGCTTGCGCGGCTTTGAGGTAGTGGCGGTCTTTGATGTTGACCATAATGTCGTGGGAAGTGAGGTTGAAGGGATTCCCGTGTTTCACGTGGATGAGCTCGCTGATGTGATGCGCCAGCGGCAAATTCGCCTGGCAATTGTCGCCGTGCCCGCGGCTGCCGCACAAAAGGCAGCTGATCGCCTAGTGGAAGCGGGAGTGGAGGGTATTCTGAATTTTGCTCCAGTGACCTTGTCACTACCAGCCAATGTGACGACGGTTGGAGTTGATTTGGCCATTGAGCTCGAGCAGCTCTCGTTCGCGGTTGTGAATCGTAACGAGAATGCGTAAATTGGTTCCTCATTGGTCGATGGGCAGTGCCGGTCGGCCAGAATGGTGGCCCGTGGTGTAATCGGCAACACACCGGATTTTGGTTCCGGCATTCTAGGTTCAAGTCCTAGCGGGCCAGTTTAGAGCAGGCTGTGCCGCTGAGTGTCTCCCCCGTTTGCGGGGCAACCGTTTTCATCGGCAAAGCTATTTGATAAAAGCTGGCGTTTGTTCCCACCGCAAGCGGTTTGTGGCTGCTAGCAGGAGTGGCAACGTTCAAGCTCTCCTGCGTCTCTGCATGTGGGTGCAGGTCAGCGACCATGGGGGCAAGCCAGCAACACGGTTGACTTCGCGTCACCCTGGGCAGATTTCAGTTGCCACGTGTTCCGTCGTTCTCAGAGGGCCACCGGGATTGGTTGGACTTCCTGCCAGTTGCCAGACTCCCATGAACCTGTCATCGCGGCGAGCACTTCGGCGACTTTGAGCGCTTCTTCCAGTCCTGGCGCGCCGGGAGCGTCGTTGGTGATACGTTGTAGGAAATGAAACATTTCCAGGGTTTTGAGGTCTTCGTAGCTCATGCTGTTGCCGGGCCCCGGATAAAAATGCTGGTATCCAGGGTGTTCTGGACCGGCGATTACTACGGCGCTACCAGGGTGTGGTTCCGATGCATCGTCGGATAGGACGATTTCGATTTCATTCATGCGTTCGAAGTTCCATTTGAGTGCCCCTTTTGTGGCGTTTACCTCAAATGCCATCTCGCATCGTGGCCCGTTGACGATACGACAGACTTCAAAAATGCCTTGCGCTCCTGATGCAAAACGTGCCAGTGCGCTGACGTAATCTTCATTGGTGACCTTGCCGCGTGGCCCGGAGGCATCGACCGAGAAGTGAGTTCCTTTACCCGGCGTGGCTTGCGGGCGTGTCGGAATGTAGGTGTGTTGTTGAGATACGATGCTTTCAATCGGCCCAGCCAGCATGTGGGCCATGTCGACCACATGAGACATCAGGTCACCGAGCGCGCCAGTTCCTGCTATTTCTCTCTGGAAACGCCACGACAACACGGAATCGGGGTGACTTCCGTAACCGACGAGGAAACGTCCTCGGTAATGGGTGATTTCCCCGAGTTTTCCGCTGGAAATCAATTGCCTTGCATATTGGACCAGCGGTGCCCAGCGATAGTTGTATCCGACACCGCTGCACACACCGGCAGTGCGCGCCGTTGCTGCGATGCGAGCAGTTTCCTGCGGCGAACAGCCGACTGGTTTTTCACAAAAGACGTGTTTCCCGGCGGCGACAGCAGCAGAGACCATTGGCAGATGAAAGACATTGGGGGTTGTGATATTGACGATCTGTACATCTGGATTTTCGATCACGCGTTGCCAATGCGTCGTGGCCTGTGTGAACCCGATTTGCGACCGCCCTTGTTCTGCGCGTGCTTCGACGTCGTCGGCACAGATCACCAGTTGTGGCTTCAGCCCGCTTTGCGGGAAACGGTCCTCGATACTGCGGTACGCTCGACTGTGAACGAGCCCCATCCAGCCCATCCCGATTACGCCGATACCGATTGTCTGTGTCATGGTTGCCCTTCCAGGTATTTCTTTTCAAGGTTTCTGGCGACGGGTTTATTTCAGTGCTGCCTGAGCCGAAGCTGGTGGTGACCATGCGCGGTGCCGAAAGCCAAGTGTGGGGTTTGCCGTGGCTCAACGCGGCAGACGAACAGGCTGCTTGGATTCATAGGCCAGACAGCTGGTTGATCAGGTTTACCGTTTAGACCGGCGAGCTGGTGGCTGCGGGCATTCCTGAAACCGCTTATTTTGAGCCATCGTGATCTACTTCGAAACCGGTGCTGAGAGGTTCACCAGGAGACGAGTGGCCAATTCCCCCGTGAGACAGTGTTAGAGCCGTTGGTTTCACCGTTTGCCGTTTCTATTCACATGCAGCTCTTCCGGTAGGCGGGAAACCTGCGCGAGCTTACTCTACAGCATGTGAGTGTGGCGTGTTACCATGGCGGGAGTGCTCTTCGTCGGCATCACTCTTGATGCGAACTTCACTCACCATCGCGTTTTTTCTCAGAAACTGTCGAGTCTTGGATTCGCCTTACCCACGATGTGGCCGTCAGGCACGAAGTGAACCATGAGTCTTACAACCAACGTGTTGTCGGTAGTCGCAAAGTTGCTCTGTGGTTCAAGCGTGCGCTGGGTCGACTGTCAACCTGAAACGTGCCAGCGGGTCTATTTTGCCAACCACACCAGTCACCTGGATGCGATGATTCTCTGGTCCTCCTTGCCACGGCAGCTACGGATAGTGACGCGTCCCGTCGCTGCCAAGGATTATTGGGAGAAAGGAATTGTTCGGAAGTATATGGCGGAAAGTTTTAATGCGCTATTAATAGATCGCAAGAAAATCAAAGTGCATCGCAGTCCAGTGGAGTTGATGATCCAAGCCATTGGAGACAAATATTCGTTGATTGTTTTTCCAGAGGGTAGTCGAAATCCTGATACGGAAATGCGGGAATTCAAGAGTGGGCTTTACTATCTGAGCAAGAAACGGCCTGACCTGGAACTCGTGCCCGTCTACATCGATAATGTGAACCGTGTATTGCCTCGTGGAGAGATTATTCCCGTCCCTTTGTTGAGTTGTATTACGATTGGTCCACCGATGTGGCTGGAAAATGGTGAGAGCAAGACCACTTTCCTCAAGCGCGCTCGTGAAGCTGTGCAACGGCTTAAAGATGTTTAGTGAATGTTCCGCCGGCGACCATGGCGCACGCGGTAGTGTCCATTGTGGTATTGATTGAAACCGTTGAGGGGCGCGAAGCCTGCGGCCGTAACGAGACTGACTGAAACGTGGTCGTTTGATGTGTCCAACCGAATGATGCCAGATGTTTGTTGAAGACCAGAGTTATTTTCACGATGTGGCGACTTTGATGTTCCTGCCGCCGTCTTTGCGGAATTGGGGCGACTTGCGTGTGATGATTTTGTTGGGCGTGATCATTGCGATCCTGGCGATTTTGTACCTGGTTGGTCGGTTTCTCGGTCGTCAACCTGAGGGCACCATCAATCCTGCCATTGTTCGTATGTTTCAGCAGCGAGTTCAGGCGTGGTGGCTGATGTATTCGGTCTTGGCAGCCGGGTTTCTGCTGGGACGCGTTCCCACGGTTGTGTTGATTGGTTTGATCGCGTTCTGGGCACTCCGCGAGTTCATCAGCATGACCCCGACTCGACGTGGGGACCATAGCGCTCTGTTCTGGGTTTTTTTTGTGTTTACTCCTGCCCAGTTTGTGCTCGTTGGCATGGGGCGTGCGTATTACCCGGTCTATAGCATCATGATCCCGGTCTTTGCTTCCCTGTTAATTCCGGCGCGTATTACGCTGTCTGGCGATGCCAAACGTTTCCTGGAAAGATATGCCAAGATTCACGTTGGGTTGATGATTTGTGTCTATTCTTTAAGCTTTGCGGCCGCCGTACTGGACGTGGAAATCGCATCAGAGCGTGCCGCAGATGTGGACGTGTCATCTGGCGGAGAAACTCAGGGGGAACCGGCGGCAACGGAACCAGGAGCTGCGACACCCGACGCTGTGGTAAACGTTGTTGCAGTCTCGGTTGAAGCGCGCAGCCCCGCTGGGTTGCTGTTTTATTTGGTGCTTATTGTCCAGCTGGCAGACGTGTTTCAATACGCTTGGGGACGTCTGTTGGGGAAGCGTGTCATCGCTGCGAACATCAACGCCAGCCGCACCTGGGAGGGACTGGTAGGTGGTGTTGCAACGGCTGCAGTTTGTGGCGTTTTGTTTTCCTGGATTACGCCTTTCACCTGGTGGGGATCTGCGATCATGTCCATGATTCTGGCGGTAATGGGGGCGGCTGGCGGGATGACGATGTCTGCGATCAAACGAGACAGGGGGGTTACTGATTACGGTACGCTTGTTCAGGGACACGCGGGTGTCCTGGATCGCATCGACTCGCTATGTTTTGCGGCACCGGTTTTTTACCATCTCGTACCGTTGATTACACAACTCCGTTAGCCAGGCAGTCATGCGGAGAAACTGGCCGGGGCGGACTGGACCAGGCGTCACTTGCCAGTACCTGCAGTGGACTTCATGTGCTGCGAGAATTCGCTGCAGGAAGCAACCTGCAGAGTGGGCCGGCTTCGGGACGCTGTACCTGGCCGCGGCGTGATTGGTTGCCATGGAGCCTGTGCATCGCACGAGGCAGGAACGATCAATACCAGTCTGGGGTGCCGGACAGCCGGATTGGCTGCCAGCGAGCGTTTGATTCTTGTTTATGTTGCCGACGAGCTGCCGCGGCGCGACGCGCATACCACCCGGTGGGGGCGGGTGATGGGTTGCGCGATGCAACGGTGGTGGTTCGCGAGCTGTCTGTTCTGGGGGGCAGTTGGACTGCCGAGCGATTCGATGGAAGGGATTCCATGCTGCGATGGAATCTTTGTTTTGCAGACTGAACGGTTGACTGAGTCAATGCAATATTGCTGGCGATCGTGGTTTCTAGGTTTGCAATCTCTTTGGAGGGGATCGTTTCCCAGCTTGCGTTGGCGATTGATTTGTCTCGTGGATTCGCTGTTTCGGTTGCCGGGCCAATAGAAGAAGGTTGCCCGGTTTCGACCCTCGACCCGTTGCTGTGCTTTCTGGTTGACGCTGTTGCAGCGATAGATTGCTGTGAGGTTTTTGGTTCCAGAAGTTGATTCAGTTGGGTTTGTAGCTCCTGGTTCCACGAGACCTGCAAATCTGACAAGTCGCTGAAACCGTAATATTGCGAGAGCGTTGCTTCCCAGTTGCGGCTTTGGAGTCCACTTTCGATAAACTGGACGAATTTCCGCTTGCCTCCTCGCGCCAGCAGAAACTGGGTTACTGAATACCCTTGTGCGTAGAGTGGCAGAATGTCACGCGGGTACTCTCGCATCGGAAACATCTGGTTGAATGCGATGCCACGGCTTGGTCGTGTGGTCAAAAAGCGGGTGAGCAGGTCGCGCTGCCTGGCTTGCTCACTCTGGTGTTCGACTGTGGTACAGGCCCCCTCGTCGGCCCATCTGGGTAGGGGTTGTCCGAAATGGGTCGCGAAGACGGTATGCAGTACTTCATGAGGCAGCACACTATCCAGAATGCGTTCGCGTGATCCCTGGATTTGCATGGACCATCCCAAGGGCCGGCCACGATGAAATCCGAAGCTGGTAGCGCCACCAGCAGCCTGATGAGGCTCTGCAGAGAATCGGATGGGACAAATACTTTGCCAGGGGGGTAATTCGTGCCCTAGCCAGTCGAGAGCTAATTGGCGACGGTGCCGTTCTGCCGAGATAGCGACCTCTCGGGCGAGGTCGTTACCATTGCCGGTGACGAGGAAATTCTGGGTGCGATAACTCGCTCCTCTTCCGGTCGCCACGCCTATTGCCAGAATGAATGTTGCGCAGGATGTGAGTTTCAGCAGGCGAGCATCCATGCTCAAATGCCCTTTTCATAAGGCGGTATTCGTGGGCCACGTCCCTGTGGCAATTTAATCTGGAGGAGGCGGGTAATTGCCCCATAGTTGTCGACGGCAAGAACCGCTGCCGCTGCCATCTACCAGATGCGCCACAGCCTAACTCGCCGGACATTCTCAGACCAGAGTGATTTTTTTCGCAGTGGTTTTTGGCGAAACACAACGGAAAGCAGGGGGAGAAGCCGTTACCGGGCTCGCAGGGTTGCGGTTCTTCTTGCGGTCAACCAGCCTGTCGACGTTGCGTCTGGTACAGATACGGGTTGAGATTAGGGTCGTTGTACATCTTGAACTGGTGGTAGGTCTGATGACGCTTGCGGCCCCCGAAAATATCGTCGAGCAGTTCCTGTAGACTGTTGGCAAGGTCTTGTTGTTGATGCTGGCAGACCGCGAGCTTCTGGGTGACTGCTGTAATATGCTCCGGAGTCGCATCGTCACGTTCGGTTTGTTCTTGCAAGTGGTAGATGCGTAACGCCAGAATCGACAACCGATCGATTACGCTGCCGGGTGTTTCTGAGTTCAGCGGTGCTGCCGTATCGACCACGACTCCTCGCGTATCGAGCGTTTCTGTGATCCAGTCGTCGATCTTTTCGATCCAGTCGTTTCGTTGTTGATTCAGTTGGTCAATGTTGCGTTTGACCTGGGCAATGCGTTTGTCACCGGCGTCTGGGCTACGGGCGATATCTTCTTCGTGCCAGAGTCGAAAGTTAAAGCTGAATTGCGTCGTGATGATGTTCATTGCGCCGCTGGTGTTCAAGTCAATCGGCTCATCGTGCCAACGTACTACGCACTCCCGGTGCAGCGCCATAATTGCCTTGACGTCGAGCATGGAATTCCATTCCCAGTTGAAAGAATCAGGTGGCCAGATAGAACGGATTGGCGGGCGATCTTAAGAGAAGTCGGCTGGCAAGGCAATTGCATCTCAGTAAGGGGCGTTGCGAACAGCCATTCAGTACAAAAAAACGGCACGCCGTTTGGACGGCGTGCCGTTTGATCAGAAGTCTATCTCAGAAACTCGCTTCGTTGACTGCAGGCATTTCATCGTGCCGGCGCTGCGGCCAGGCCGGTTTTGCCTGCACTTACGCTGACGGAACGGGCTTCGGAGGATCGACTGCGGGTTTCGGTGTATTGTTTCCATTTGTAACCCAAGGATAGACTGGCCGATTGAACCAGGTCGTTCCACCGCGTTTGCCAGCAGCTTTGGTTGGCTTGGGTGCCGGCGCCTTTGCCTTTGCCTTACTGTGCTTTGGTAGCTCGGGAAGCTTCATCCAGCTGAGATCGATATCGGGAAGATCGATCAACGACATGCCATTGCAGCGTTTTTGTTTTTTGGGAAGGTGCTTCTGGATGTCGGCACCGATCTCCGAAAGTCCCTCGAAGGGATTCCAGGATCCAAACAGGCTGTGGGAGGCATGTTTCTTTCTGGCCGGTTTCGCCTTGGGAGCGCGCTGTGCCATGGGGGTCCGTTTTCCGGCAGCGACGAAGGTGCCGTGTTGCCCACGGTAGGTGGGATAGTCTTGTGCGGCCACGATGGCAGCATTCGATAGGATCAGGGTGAACGCCAATAATGGATGCCACTTCATGGGTTCGCTTCCTCTCATTTGTGTTGGGAAACAGGTAAGTATCGTTGATCTGTGGAGGTGCGGCGAAATTGCGTGTTTGCCGCCTGAGGACCACAACAGAGCCGATGGCAGGTTGATACCAGACGCCGTCAAGGGCCGCAGTTGGTTTCCTGGTTCGATTCAATCCAAACATGCGTTATAGAATGGCAAAGGCAAACAACATCGCCCCATCTTTCTGCCGCTACTGTTGTTGGCTTTAGCGATTGGTAGCATTTATAGGAGAAGTAGCGATGGGAAGCGTTTTGCGGATTCCCGATTTCACAACAAAGTGAAACACCGATGAAGCGTTGGTTTCCGTCAGTGGGCGAACAAGATCGTGCAAGCTGTCGCATTGAAACCTGGCGATTGTCGGTCAACTGAGGAGTAGTTGGTTGACGCCGCGCACCGATAATTCGAATTTCGTTGATATGACGTCATGATTTCCAGAGTTCCTTGGGCTTCCGTTTCTCTGCTGGCGAGTGATCTGACGCAATTTGCGTCCTGGTACGCAGGCGCCCTGTGTGTGACGGTTGTGTTCGGGCTGGGTATATTTCTTTGGGGTTGGAAGGTGAATCGAGGTACTACGCTCGCCGGCGTCTGGATGTGGGCGTTATTCTCTTTTTTGAGCGTGGCAGGAGTTGAAGGCGTTCTTCTGTGGAACAACTCGACGGCGTCAACTTCATTTAATGAGGCGCTGCGTTATTTGGCAGCGGTGACGACGTTTTGCCCGATCATGGCGCAATTAGGGGCCAAACGCCCTCAGGTTCAAGTCTGGCCGCTCGTAGTCGCCAGTTTATGGGTGATACTATGCCTGCCGGCTGGTGAATTTCTATTACTGGAACAGGGCGCGTTAATGGAAATTAGCACTGCCCGCAGTTGGTTTCTGGTGGTGCTTTCTCTAGTGGGATTATGCAACAATTTGCCTAACCGGTTCTGGCCTACCGTGCTGTTGTTGGTGTGCGCGCAGACGTTACTCCTGTATCCACAGCTGCCTGGCGGTACCCGTTTGCTGCATCTTAATCACTCGGTACTAGGGGCGTTGGTATTGATTTCAGGCGCTTCACTGCTACACCTCCTTGGGTGGCCAGCTGAGCGTACGTGTAGCGAATCGGACCGACTATGGTTTGATTTCCGTGACCACTACGGCATGCTGTGGGCACTTCGATTGGCACAACGTGTTAATGAAGACCAGCAGCACAAGGGCACAGTCCTGGGGTGGAGCGGCTTTCGGTCACATGCCTCGGAGTCTGGCGGTGAGATTGATTTGAACGATCCGTCAGTTCGGCAATTCAGGAGTCTGCTTACGCGATTTGTTTCTGCGCATTGGCTTGCACAACGCGTGACGGAATCTCGAGAGGCTAAGCCTTAGTGACGTCATTGGATTGAGCGTCAAATTCACTCAGGGCAACCCACACGCCACGCTCAACAGAAGCAACCACGGCGTCCGTAAAGATCTGTACTCGCCAGCCGTCATACAGTCCCGGGTGCTCTGATGTCTTCCCTGAAGCACGGTCATCAATGGCAGGGAATACGTGCTTGACGAATCGATTTCCAAATCCCGGATTAGGGACGGTTTCCAGTAATTCTACGGTGCCGTCGGGTCGTACCAGGGTCAGCTCATTTTTCAGGCGGTCGATTGCCAAAGAGCCATCTGTACCATGCAGCTCGACTTCCGGTGCAAGCCCTTTCCGCAAGGTAGGCGCGTGCGAGAGAACCAGTGAGCCGACAACGCCACCGTGGAATTGCCAGATGATATTTGCGTAATCAAAAGCAGTGCCTTTTCGCAGTGTTGTTGTTTCGGTAGTTTGCGGTTTTTGCCCCATGTCGATTGCTTCGGTGAGGTCGATCGGACCTACATCGGGTTTGGCGGGTGCGAGTACCTCAGCGTGTGCCAGGACACGACTTGCTTCCTGGTCGATGATCCACCGTATTGTGTCGTAGGCGTGTGAGCCAACATCAGCAATACTGCCGGCGGCGGAGAGGGTCGCATCATCCCGCCAGGTAAACGGGATCGACGTTGGACGAGGGTTGTGCCAGCGGTAGATTACGGACCGAATTTCACCAAGTGCGCCTGATTGAACGAATTCCCGAGCCCGTGCGAAGACGGGGACGTAACGCGTCCAGAACGGGACGAAATGTCCGAGTGGCTTGTTCTGGAATGCCGTCCAGATTTGATACGCCTGGTCGGCATTTAGGCCAACTGGTTTTTCGCAGAAAACATGTTTGTCCAAGGCAGCGCAAGCGATTACCGGGTCAAAGTGAAGCGCATCCGGCGTGGCTACGACGACGCAGTTAACATCGGGATGATTGATGGCGTCTTGCCAATCGTCTGTGATCAGGTCTGCCTTGTCCTTTTGTTGCGCGGCCTCTAACCGATCGCGACGTCGCGCACAGAGCGTGACGATGCGAGCTTCTACGCCCGCTTCTCGAATTTCTTCACGGTAGGGGGTGCCGATGTAACCCGTGGCGCCAAGGACGGCGATGCCCAGTTTCATAATGACTTCTTTTCAGCGCAGGAATGCCATTTGCCATGAACTTCAGTGCAGTTTCCAGCGAATATACCGGTCAGAAACAACGCTGGAACCCCGGGGTTACTGGCTTTGTTGACTCGGCCTTCACGGCTGACGAACGGATACAGACGTGGCATGTTTACCGACGTTTGGTGGTTTATGGTGGGCAGCTTGTGTCTCCAGCGCGTTTGAATTTGTCGTCCGTGTTGCCTCTGCGTGTTCCTGATTCCTGGCTGGTCGACTGGTGTGCTGTGCGATACGACGCACACCATTGCGGCTGGTTATTTGGCAAATGACCCCCAAATTGGCAAATGACCCCCAAATCCCAAATTGGCAAATGACCCCCAAATGAGGTACGATTGCACCCAGATAAAGGGTGTTAGCGGATACCCCAGATTGCGGGAGATCCGCTGTTTTTCCTGCTAATTGTTCCTTTCCATTTCCGGCTAGCTGGGGTGGTATTCAAACACACTTTTGATGGGTTGTGGGGAGTGCCTCGTAGACATGGCGATCAGGTTACTCGTGGCAGATGACCATGAAGTGGTGCGCCGTGGCCTCGCAATGTTGCTGAGGGATACGGAAATTCAAATCGTGAGTCAGGCATCCGATGGCGAAGAAGCCGTGGAGCAAGTGCGGGAGCATACTCCCGACGTCGTTTTGCTCGATATTCGGATGCCCTCGTCAGACGGTTTGACTGCTTTGGAAAAGATTCGCCAGGAACGTCCTGAACAGCGCGTTGTCATGCTTTCGACGTATGACAATCCGACATATGTTGCGCGTGCGGTAGCAATGGGAGCGACGGACTATGTTCTCAAGGCAGCTGGTCCGGGCGAATTGATCGGCGCGATTCGGCGCGCGGCGAGCGATCAGGAACCTGCTGGAAACAGCATCCTGCTACGCGTTAAAGAGTCGATGAACCGGCGTCGCGATCGCGGCGACAACAACGAGGTGCCACTGACCAACCGGGAATTGCAGGTTCTGCGTCACATTGCACTGGGACTCAGTAACCGCGAGATTGGCCATTCGCTGCGTATCAGTATTGAGACCGTCAAGGAGCATGTCCAGAATATTCTCCGCAAGATGGATGCGTCAGATCGTACCCAGGCAGCGGTGTGGGCCGTCAGGCAAGGACTCGTGTAAGAACCTGAGTGCGCTCTGCTGAATCACTGCCAGAATAGTCATTGGGAGTCGGTCAGTTCGCGCGTGGGTGAGCCTGTTCATAGGCGCGACGCAGTCCAGCAGTGCTGACGTGCGTATAGATTTGTGTGGTCACCAGGCTCTTGTGGCCGAGTAGCTCCTGCACCGAGCGAATGTCTGCTCCGCCGTCGAGCAGGTGGGTCGCAAAGCTGTGTCGCAGAGTGTGTGGTGAAGTGCGTTGATCCAGGCCGGTTTGGCGTAGATATTTTTCCAGCATGCGCGCGACACTACGGGTGCTCAGGCGACGACCAAACCGATTGACGAACACGGCGTCAGCCTGAGCATGCGCCTGAGGATGAACATGCCCTCGTTGGTCGAGCCAGGTGCAGATGGCCTCCACGGCGTACGATCCGAGCGGCGCCAGTCGCTCCCGTTTTCCTTTTCCTTGCACCCGAACCAGGCCATTGTCCAGGTCGAGATCTTTGTCGTCGATCGCCACCAGTTCACTGACGCGGAGTCCACCCGAGTACATGGTTTCCAGCATGGCCCGGTCTCGCGCACCGAGAATTTGATCCTGGGGTGGGGCGTCAAGCAGTTGCTGTATCTGCTGGGTGGACAGGAAGTGGGGCAATTTGCGGTCGGGACGGGGATTGCGCAGGGGCTTGGCGGGGTTGTGTGTGACGAGTCCTTCCCGCTGCGCGAAACGAAAAAAACTGCGGGTAGATGCCAGCCGGCGCGCCACCGATGATTTGGCATATCCTGATGCGTGAAGGGCTGCCAGGTAGCCACGCAGATCAAGCGGGGTAATGTCATCCGGGCGCGGCGGGTGACCGTAGTTTTCACAGAGATAGTCGAAGAGCAGGGTGAGGTCTTCGCGGTAAGATTTGATCGTTAGGTCGGCCGCATTACGTTCCACAGCCAGATAGCGAAGAAAGCGTGCAATCGCCCTTTGCATGTCTGCGCCCTCGCTAGCTGCCTGGCGTTGGTTTGTTTCGGGTAGGGTCGGCACATGTGGAAACAGCGCGGCCTGGCTACCTGCTGACGTGCTTTGCGCTGGGCCGGCAAATGCTTGACCAGAGAGTTCCGGGACCTGATCTCTGGGGTCAGCAAATTTTTTTGTCAATTACCGCTGCCGGCCGGTCAGTACCGGCTTCAAGCAGCTTCATCTTGTTCTGTGTTATCAGTTGATAAAGGCAAGTCGAAACGCGGTTTTTTGGCTTCCGTTTGGGGGCTAGTCTGGCGTACCTTTTGACTGAGGACGGCAGCATCGTACCAACTGAAACTCAATTCGGTGTTGGAGGCAAATCGGCCCAGGGCACGCAAGGTTTCCGGACGCCGCTTGTCATCAAACAGGAAGATGTATCGTTCTTTTCCTTTGACGAGCGCTAGTACGTTCACTTCTTGACTCACGAAACCGATCTCCTTCGTCCAGCCGTTGGCACGTGGCGGTTCCAATACGTGTTGTGTGAAAGCACACGCCAATCACGTCTTGTGTCCGCTGCCAGGGTCTTTTGCTGGTGATTGTTGACCACCGGGATTCAGTCAGAAGTCGAAGAAGTTCTCACCAGACAGCGTGCTGCATGAGGGATTTATTCGACCAACACATAGAGACCTATCGGCGCGCTGGTGGGTTGAACGCCATTCCGTGTTGGCTGGTTCTGGTCGGGAAAGCTAGCACCTGCCGCAATAAAACGAGGCGGACATCTGCTATTCTGCTGGGCAGTAGGAAATTGTCTGCGAATTCTTGCCTCGAGCAAACAGAATTCCTGAAGTTCACTCAGCGGGTTGCCGCACCCGCGTCTTACTGAGCAGGGACAGGAAGTCACGCATGAAATTGCCGAGATCCGCCACTGCTTTACAGGTACCGTGAAATTGCCAGCCCGCGAGTTGCCAACGCGTCTACTTGGCGGGTTGTGGCAGGGTCTTCAATCAAAGGGGGCGCATGATGTGGCTTGATACGTGCATCAATGACGAGTGAGCCGTAGCAGCCCCAATGTTTATCTTGCACAAAGGGTCCGATTCCAGCGGTGTCGACAGCGGGATCGCTGCGTGTGAACGTGACCCAGAGAAAATTTTCCAGGCTATGGGAAGTGAAGTTACTGTCGTCGCAGAGCACAATCAGGGGCATTCGATTGATGGAGTCAGCGACGCCATAGCTTTGGCAGAACGTAGCCAGCACCGTGTCGTCCGTCGTGGAAGTCTGGCTAGCAGGCGCGTTGATGGCCAACACGCCTGGGCAACAGACGCGGGGTTCTGTGAAGTCAGGGGGGAGTTGCAGATTGGCAGGCAGTTCGGTCGGCAGCTCGCGTTTTTCAGGGCCGACCGCAGGGATCACGAGCTTGGAGCCCTGGTTCAGCGTGCCGCTGCTGTAATCCAACGTGTCCATCGTCGTACAGGTATGAAAGTGAAGGTCGCGTCGCCAGTCGACTCGCCGCAGCCATTGGGTCAGGAAGCCTGCGATGTCATTGATCCTTAAATCTGGAATGTCATGGCGATTGAGCATCAACAGGTATTTGGCAAGCGACATCTGACCCTGGCCAAGAATCGCATGGGCTTGTGTCAGTAGCTCCTGAGGTTGTTCGAGGGCCGCATGGGGGGTGTACCGTTCGCTACCGATCGCTAGCATCAAAGGGTGGACGCCCGCCGCGTCAACGGCATGCACTGCGTGGACGCCGGGTACGACGCTGGGAATGACGGGGCCGGTTAATTCATGAATGAGTTCTCCAAACACCGTGTCTTCCTGGGGAGGCCTGCCGACAACGGTGAACGGCCAGANTGCCCCAGGTCGNTGGTAGACACGATCNACCTGCAAGACCGGAAAATCGTGAGCCAGGCTGTAGTACCCCAAGTGATCACCGAAAGGGCCCTCNGGGAGCTGNCGTTTGGGGTCTACGGTGCCTGTGATACAGAAGTCGGCATCCGCATAGATGGGCAGTGCAGAGCCCTGGCTGACCATCCGAATACGGCGACCGCTTAGCGCACCGGCGAAGGTTAGCTCCGACATGCCTTCTGGCAAAGGCATCACTGCGGCCAATGTCATTGCCGGTGAACCTCCCAGGAAGATGTTGACACGAAACGGTTGCTGTTGGCGGAGAGCTGCTTCGTGATGTACACCGATGCCACGGTGGATTTGATAATGCAGGCCGATTTCCCGACCCGGTTCGTACTCTCCACCGCTGATCTGAATGCGGTACATGCCCAGGTTGGAGTGGAGCAGACCTGGTTGCTCTACGTTTTCGCTGTAGACCTGTCCCAACGTGATAAAAGCGCCTCCGTCGTCCGGCCACGATTTGAGGTGCGGGAGGGTGCTGAGTTTTGTCTCGTGTTGCAAGACAGGACCGCGACGCCGTCGCTGTGGCAGCATATGCAGCGCGGTCCATGGAGCAGTGCGGTATTTCCAAGGGTGTCGGAGCAGCTGTCCAGGATCGGTCTTGAGTTCAATCAGACGCTGGACTCGCTCAAGTGTGTCGCGGAACAGGTAGCGTGCCCGCTCAATTGTTCCAAACAAGTTGGAGACCATTGGAAACGAGCAGTCCTTGACATTACGAAAGAGAATTGCCGGACCGCCGGAGCGGTAGACGCGTCGCTGGATTTCTGCTGCTTCCAGCTCGGCGTTGATGGGATCGTCGATGGTGACCAGGTGCCCGCCGCGTTGCAGGTCCTCGATACACGCTTGTAATGTGCGATGAGCCATTTGAATTCCGCATTCGTCCTGTCAGGCGGTCAGTCGCCGCTCAGGTTGTTTACAAGTATCGCCCGTGGGACAACCACTGCCTTGACGCTAGAATAGCGTTTGACGGAGTTCCCGCAATTCGAGTGACCTGTTGAGGATTAGACTACCATGCGCGTGCTAGCGACCAGTGGCCCTTTGGCCGATCTTGAAGTGGATGCTCTCGTCTTGGGAATCTGGCAGGACGAGGCACTCGCCGCAGAGGTGGCGGAGCTGGATACAGCAACCGATGGTGCGTTAACGCGTCTCCTGGAGTCCGATGAATTCGTCGGCAAAGTAAATGAGTTGTTGTCCTTGCCGGTTCCGGCCGGCTTGCAGGCAGGTCAGCTTGTCGTGGTGGGAATGGGACCTCGCACGGACTGTGATCGTCGCGTCGTTGCCCAGGCAACAGGGGCCGCGGCACGCCACCTGGCCGGAAAAGCACGTACGCGTGTGGCGTATGCGGTAGGAACTGACCTGGCACCGGAGTTGCTGGCAGATGCGATTTGCGGTGCGTTGACAGGTTGTGTAGGGCAGGACGTGTTGCGCACGAAACCGCGTTTACACGCTCCCGGTGAAATGTTGTGGTGGGGTGTCGACGAAGAGGCTATCCAGCCGGGAGTGATTCTGGCCGACAGCGTCAATTTTACGCGCCGGCTGGTTAACCTTCCGGCAGGTGAAATCTACCCGGAGTCTTTTGTGGAACAGGTGCAAGCGATTGCTCCTGAAGCGGGGTTAGAGGTCGAGGTCTGGGACCAGCAGCGGTTGGCAGAAGAGCGTTGCGGTTCTTTGCTGGGGGTAGCGCAAGGTTCTGATCGGCCGGCGCGGCTCATGATTCTACATCATCGCGGTGGTGCTGCGGACGCGCCGACATTGGCTTTGGTGGGCAAAGGTGTGACCTTTGACTCGGGCGGCCTGTCGCTCAAGTCTTCGGAGGGCATGAAAGCCATGAAATGTGACATGGCAGGTGCTGCCACGGTGGCAGGTGCCATGCAGGCGATCGGTCGCAGCGGCGTACCTGCCAACGTTATGGGGCTGGTTGGGTTGGTTGAAAACATGGTGAGTGGACGGTCGTATAAGCTCGGTGACGTACTCACGGCGCGTAACGGAAAAACGATCGAAGTGCTGAACACCGATGCCGAGGGGCGTCTCGTTCTGGCCGATGTCCTGGATGTGGCGGTTGAGCGTGGTGCCGACAAGATCATTGATTTGGCCACCCTCACAGGGGCTTGCGTGGTGGCACTGGGAATGGACGTGGGAGGCTTGATGAGCAATCAGCCGGACTGGTGTGACCGTGTGGCCAGCGCTGCGGCACGCTGCGGCGAGCGCGCCTGGTCGCTGCCGATGTTTCCTGAATTTGCCGAGCAGATCAAGAGTCAGGTTGCGGACATCAAGAACATCGGCGACGGTCGCTGGGGTGGAGCCATCACTGCGGCCAAATTTCTGGAGGAATTTGTTGCCGAGCGGCCCTGGGTCCACATGGACATTGCTGGCCCCGCGTTCCGAGAGAAGGCCAAGCCTTGGATGGATGGCGGGGCGTCGGGCGTTTTTGTTCGTACGTTGCTTGAGGTTGCTGTGAATTGGGGTGAAAGCTGATGGTGTCGGACGTTTCTTTGCGACGCCCGGCATGATGACTTTCAGTTGCGAATAGACTTGTCTCCGAGGTGAATCATTTGATGCAGAGTCCGCATGAGCCGCCGGGGGAGCTGTCTGCCAGGCCCGGTCCGCCGGCGCTACGCATCGGCTCCGTCGTCGTCGATCCACCGGTACTCCAAGCGCCGATGGCTGGGTTCACCAACTACGCGTTTCGGCAGGTCGTGCGGGGCTACGGTGGTGTTGGCTTGCAAGCGACCGAGATGATTAGTGCTCGCGGCTTTGCCTGGCTCGATGAACATCAGGCNGAACCNCCAGAGCGTTTATGGGGGGTACGCGAGGAATCTCGCCCTTTGGCGGTGCAGATTTGGGACAACGATCCCGCCATCCTGGCGCGGGTNGGTGCGNGNNTGGCGCACGATTACGGTGTCACNGTGGTGGACATTAATTTTGGTTGTCCNGTNCGACAAGTGACTCAGAAGGCCCACAGCGGTTCCTACTTGCTNCGTTANCCNGANCGGATGGAGTCGATTATTCGAGGTGTNGTNCAGGCCTGTGCCCCGACACCGGTCACCGCCAAGATCCGCTTGGGGTGCACTCGAGACCANATCAATGCCANCGAAGTCGCGTGTGTGGTGGAAGAAGCNGGNGCCGCAGCNCTNACAGTCCACGGCCGTACCGCACAGGATTTCTTCAAGGGNCACGCGAATTGGGACCAGATTGCTNCCATCAAGCCGNATCTCAACCGGATTCCGTTGATTGGCAATGGAGATCTGGACAGCGCGGAAAAGGTGGTTGACGTCTTTCGCAACTACCCGGTGGATGGTGTGATGATTGCGCGCGCTTCACTGGGACGTCCCTGGCTCTTTCAGCAGGTGGCTGCCGCGTTGCGTGGTGAGCCGGTAGTGCCGGATCCAAGTCTCACTCAGCAGCGGGCCTGCATGCTGCGCCATTACACGCTTGTGATTGAGCGGTTCGGTGAACAGAAAGGGACCGTGCTGATGCGTAAATTTGCCTGCTGTTACGCTCAGGGAAAGCCTGGTGCCCGGCATTTCCGGACGCATGTCGCCAGGGTCAGCACCCGCGCGGAGTTTCTGCAGGTGGTGGCAGATTATTTTCCGCAGGAAGTCCCGGCGCTCGTATCGTGATTACGCATGGGAACCATTACTGGGTTTTGGAGATCTCTCCGGACTGCAGTCGAGCGACGTAGTCTTTGGCTTTGGTGCGCAGCACGCCTGAGAGCAGGATCAGCCCAATGATGTTCGGGAAGGCCATGCTGAACAGCATCATGTCGGAAAAACCGATGACCGCTTCCAGAGACACGATCGGGCCGAGCACTACAAAGAGCACGAACAGAGCACGGTAAGGCGCGATGCCTCGCTCGCCGAACAGGTACTCGGCGGCGCGTTCGCCGTAGTAGCTCCACGAGATCATTGTCGAATAGGCAAAGACGCAGACGGCGATACAAAGCAGATAGGGTACCCAGTCTCCCAGGGTGGCGAACGCACTGGCGGTCATGGCCACGTCCTTGGTCGCCGCCAATTCTGCGACAAAAGGTGCCCCCGTGGCAGGGTCGATATGCGACTGTGTGATCAAGAGTGTCAGCGCCGTCATCGTGCAGACGAGAATGGTGTCGATAAAGGGCCCAATCATGGCCACCACACCTTCTCGCACGGGTTCGTCGGTGCGGGCCGCCGCATGTGCAATGGCCGCTGATCCGAGGCCCGCTTCGTTCGAGAAGGCAGCCCGTTTGGCTCCCATCAGGAGGACACCGATCATGCCACCACTAAACACGGCATCGGGCTGAAAAGCACTGACGAAAATACTGGTCAGCATGGCCGGTACCTGCGCGATGTTCTTGAGAATGATCAACAGGCAGCAGATACAGAAAAACGCACACATCGCGGGCACCATTTTGCTGGTGACATCGCCGATGCGTTTGATGCCGCCAATAATGACTACCGCCACGAGCGCCGCAACAACGATCCCAAACAACCAGGCGTAGTCACGCGGAACACCGAATTCCGTGGAGAGGATCTTGAAGGTCTGGTTGCCCTGGAACATGTTTCCACCGCCGAAGGACGCCATGATCGTGAACAGAGCAAACAGGATGCCGAGCGTCTTTCCTAGCCAGGCCAGATCGGGGTAGTGTTCCTTAATGCCCTCGTCGAGATAGACCATCGGCCCACCCAGAACACTACCGTCCGGTTTGACGCGCCGGTAGAGTTGGGCAAACGAACAGCTGGTGAATTTGGCGCTCATTCCGAAGAAGGCGATCACCCACATCCAAAAGATGGCGCCCGGTCCACCCATAGCAATCGCGATGGCGACTCCCCCAATATTGCCGAGTCCGACCGTCGCCGAGAGCGCCGACGTGAGCGCCTGGAAGTGCGTGATTTCTCCTTCATCTTCCGGTCGATCGTACTTGCCGCGAATCACGTCGATCGAATGCCGAAACAGCCG
>PBOG01000031.1 GCA_002724245.1 Planctomycetaceae bacterium | reverse complement strand
GCTGAGGAGAAACCTGCTGAGGAGGCACCTGCAGAGGAGAAACCTGCAGAGGAGGCACCTGCAGAGGAGAAACCTGCAGAGGAGAAACCTGCAGAGGAGAAACCTGCTGAGGAGAAATCTGACGGCTAGCGGGCCAGCCGGTGATTGCCGTCACTCGGCCAGGTAGTCTCGTAGATCGTCATGGCGATTTCCTGAGATCATCCAGGTCGCAGTGTCGGCGGTCCCCGCTTTGCGGAAAAAGCGGTGGTTTGAAAGAAAGGTGATGAGTTGCTCGGCGGGCGCCGCAAAGTCCTGTTCAAAGGCTGCCTGCAGCACTCCTTCGTTCTGTCCCCCGTGTTCCAGTTTCTGATAACACCAGCGGGTTGCTTCTCGTTCTGAGAACGTGAGTGGTGTGGCGGGTCCGCCGCTTTCAGCCACGATCACTTCCAATTGACGTTTGACATGTTCGAGCGTGCGCTGTTGCTCGAGGTGACATGCACTCAAACGGGATAGCAGTTGCGTCGTTTCCGCAGTTGCCTGATGCAAGACGTCGTGAAGTCGATAGAGTTCGGCGGCAGCCTGTTGCAGTTCGGCTGAGGATGGCGAGGATCCGTTCTCCGTGGACATGGCAGGATTCCTGAGGTAGGGAGGGGCCGTAAATCGAAGGTGCTGTTGCGTGGGCTTGCCAACGGCACTTGGCAGCCTGCCTGCGGCACTTTCCAGGCGGATGATTATACACGCTTCGGTGCAGGCGACGACCGGCGGGCCGAGTGAACCCGCATATTCAAAGGACCCTGCATATTCAAAGGACGCAGTGACGGTGCGTCGTGAAGGTGTGCAATTGGGGGTCTCGCAGTGCCGCAAGTTTACGGGCGGTTGCGATCAAGGCGTTGTGGGGTAACGTGCGTCGCCCCAGCGGGACGGATCGATGCCGGCCGACTCGGTCAACATGTGTGGCGGTTTGTGTGGCTGATCCCATGCTTTTCCAGAGGTGTTCAAACTCTGTAAGAAAGGTTGTGCGATGGGAGGCGCGGTGGCCACCTGCTCGGGAGGCCATTCGTCGACCGGTTGGACCGGGCCTGCCCAGGCGGGGCGATAGCCAAACTGAATGAGCTCTCTGGGCTGCGGGTCTGTGTTCGGGTGTGACCCGTGAAAAAGTAATGCGGGGATCAGTACGGCAGAGCCGGCTGGCGGAACGAGTGTGATTTCTGCCGGGTGATGTCGGTAACGGATGTAGGGACTGGCGTCCATGTGAAAAGAGATGTGTGATCGCGGAATCAGGCGGAAGGGTGCCCGCTCAGGTGTCAGGTCGTCGAGGTAATACAGGACGCGCAGCAGACGTGGGCAGCTTCCTTCGTAGCCAAACAAGTTTGAGCCATGAGGCTGTCCGTCGGTGTGCATGGAAATGCCCGGTGAACCGGGGTGAGTGCGCTGGAAAAAACCCCTCGTGAAAACAATGTCCGAGCCCATGAGATCGTTCAGGAAATCAATCATGGGTGGGTAGCCGATGAGTTCGGCTGTGGTCTTGCTATGCCATTGGGGTTGCTCGACGGAAGTCGTCTGGTAATCGCTGTAACTCTTGGGGGTCATCTCGATGTCGGCGAGTTCTGCTTTCAGCCTGGCGATCAGCTCGGAGTCCAGGATTCCCGGCAAAACCACGTAACCTTCGGATTCCAGGAACCGAATTTGGTCGGCGCGTGTAAATGATGCAAAGTCGGTAGAATCGACGTGCATGAAGGGGATGATTTCTTCGGGGGCGATCGCTGGTATCTCGGTCTTGCTCAAGAGAAGGCTCCCATCCTGGTAAAAGGAACGGCGTTAAACCGATGATTCTTGTGATCTTGCGCCGGTTCTGCAAGCGGCAGGGGTGCAGTGTCGCGGAAAAAACAAATCAATTTCCGTTGATCTCCAATGCTGTTTTCAAGTACAACTGTACTTGTGTACTAGCCCCATTGGGTGAGCGAAACCTTCCTCGTGGAGATGTAAATATGTTTTCGATCAAGTCTGACAAACGCAGTAAGCGCTATTGCGACGGCAAGTCTCGACGGAATTTTCTCCAGGTGGGTGCGCTCGGTGTCGGTGGTTTGACGCTTGGCGGCTTGTATCGGGCTGAGGCAAATGCAGGTCTGGGCTCTTCCGAAAAGGCGGTGATCAATATTCACCTGGCAGGTGGGCCGTCGCATCAGGACACATTTGATCTGAAGCCGGAAGCAGCGCGTGAATTTCGAGGCGAGTTCAGTCCGATTCAGACCAACGCGCCGGGGATGGATATCTGCGAACACTTTCCATTGCTAGCCACGTCTGCTGACAAATTTGCGGTCGTGCGTTCCTTGACCGGCTCAATTGCGGACCACAGCGATTATCCCACTCAGACTGGTTTTCCTCGCTCCGACTTGCAGGGCATAGGTGGTCGGCCGGCGCTCGGTAGTGTCGCGGCCCGACTGCTCGGTAGCAGACGCGGCGCTCCCCCGTTTATTGGTTACAACGGCACGTACCCTGGTTATCTGGGAGCGGTTTACAAGCCTTACCGTCCGCAAGGTGGTGATTTGCGTTTGAGCAAGACGATGACCGCCGAACGCATGCAGTCCCGCTCGGAACTGCTCAGCTCGCTTGACTGTCTCAAACGCGAGGCGGATAACAGCGGCCAAATGGAGGCGCTTGATTCGTACACCCAGCGGGCGGTTGACGTGGTGACCTCGGGACGCGTGGCCGATGCCATCGATTTAGGCAAAGAAGATCCCAAGATTCGCGAGCGTTACGGCAAAGACGGGAATATGTTTTTGACCGCCAGACGCCTCGTCGAAGCGGGCGTTCGTGTGGTGAATTTCAACTGGGGGAGTTGGGATACCCATAGCAATAACTTCGGGCATCTGCGGGGCCAGTTGCCGAAACTGGACCGGGCCATGAATGCCCTGTTGACGGATCTCGACGAGCGAGGCCTGGACAAGGACGTCAGCATTGTCATGTGGGGTGAATTCGGACGTACTCCACGAGTCAATAACAACAAGGGCGGACGAGATCATTGGTACGAAGTTGCCATGTGTTTCCTGGCGGGTGGTGGCATGCGCACCGGGCAGGCCGTTGGTCGTTCCAACAAGAACGCCGAACGGGCCGTTGAGCGGCCGGTCCATATCCAGGAGGTGTTTGCCACGCTGTACCACAACCTGGGTATCGACGTCGCCTCCACGACGATTACCGATCCGGCTGGCCGGCCACAGTATCTGGTCGAACATCGCGACCCGATTCATGAGTTGATCTAGGTCGATTGGACGCCACAAGCCAGTTGTGAGTTGTCATCGCTTGATCCGTTGTGTCGATCCGTGGTCTACGGTTGCTGCGACGGTTTCATTGGGCGGTTTCGTACCCTGATCAGGTGGAATCGATCGTTCCAGTCTATCGATCGTTCCAGTCTGTGGTACGGCGGAAACCTATCACCATGGTGTGGTCCGTCTGGAGAGTTCTATTTCCTGCCTGCAGGCCGATGCCAACTGGGCAGCGGTGACCTGTTGGGTCCACGAGCAAGACGCCGAGGCGTGGGCACGACATTGGGCTGCCTGGGTTTACTCACAAGAATGGTGGCGAAAAGAACTGTTTTGCGATAATGGGCACAACAATTCCCAGGATGTGATCAAGTTCTTTGTGTCGCGCTTTGATTCATCCAAGGCGAATGATGTCGTGTTGCAAGCCCGTACCTGGCCACGGCACGATGTGGGTGGGAGCCCGGGTTTTTCTGGTGATGTGGAAGCTGCGCTGCGTTCCATTCAGGCCCGTGTTCTCTACATGCCTGGTGAGACCGATCTCTATTTTCCAATGACCGCTGCGCGCTATGAAATGCAACACTTGAAACACGCTGTCTGGAAACCGATGCCATCACTATGGGGCCACCCGGCCGGCGCGGGATGGAGTGACAAGGATAAACAGTTAATCCTCAAATCGATAAGGACGGTCTTGTCGGAGTAAAGCCAGACAGTACGCCCAGCGACCGGTGAAAGACGGGTGTAAGGCTTCCCCGGCTGCAATTCGCTCTGTTGGGAGTGAGATCTCAATGTAATCAGGGGATGCGAACGATCTGATTGATCGAGTTGGTGCGCACCGGTTTCGAATAGTGGTAGACATGCACGTTGTCCGCGATGGGCGTGCGGACCCGCACGATCCACTCAATCCATTCCGGGCAGTTAAAGGCAGAGTAAGCCAGTTCCAGTCCTGTCAGCAGGGAAGCCGGGTCCCCGGACAAATCGGGAAACAGGACCGGACCGGTATCCGTCTGGTAAATCCAGTCCCTCTCGTTGGCGTTGATGGTCTTTACCGGGTATTCGATCACGGCGTGGTAACGCGCGTTATCCAGTACCGTCCGCGCAACGAGAGTGGCGTTCGCCAGGACGGCTTCCACAATCTCCTGGGGAGATTCGAGTAGTTCGCCAGTACAGCTGCTGACGTCAATGCGTACCTGGTCGAACGTGTCGTCAATCCGCCCCGTCTGACGATCGGACTGGGAGCCGCTTCCCGGAGGATAGAGCTCCATTTCTGTACCGGCCTGCGCGTAGGTTTTGAGATGAAGGTAACGATCTGCGGAAAAGATCGGACAGAAATCAGCGTTCGGTTCGAGCCAGATGCCACCGGGTACCCCCACTTGCTCGGTTTTGCAGCTTGCTCCCAGTACGAAGGATTCGACGTGCCCTGTTGGTTTGTCTGTAATCATACAGCGACATTCAATTGGAATGCGGGAGTTATTCAGACTGTAAGGAGGTTTGTGCGTGACCGTTAATGGCGGTTTCTTGTCGACGTCGATGCGGAATGTCAGGTATGACTTGGCGAAATTCACGGTCTGCATAGCGGGATTCCTGTGGGCACGTTCAATTTGCGTTTGCGGTAACAGCGAGAGCAATGTGTCGCGTGGCTGTGATGATTTGCAGCGTGGTTACATTGCAGGACAGCCTGGCCAGACGCGGCGGTGACGGTCGGGATTATTGAATCTGGAAACGTTTGACAGCCTCTTCGTCAACGGTGATACCCAATCCTGGTTTTGTGGGTACTGTGACATGACCATCTTTCTCGACCTGGAAGGAAATGTCCGTGACCTGTGTCCGCCAAGGGTTTTCCGACTGGTCAAGCTCGAGCATCGGTGTGTGGGTCGGGTGGCCCCATGTGGGGTCTGCCATCACGGAGAGAGCGTGCAGGGTGCTGGCGATGAGGATGGCTCCGCCCCAGCAGTGAGGCGTCGTCTGCACTGAATGGAGCGCGGCCAGTTCTGCGATGAAAAGCAATTCGCTGATCCCCCCGCAGAGTGCGAGGTCCGGTTGAATGATGTCGAAACAGCCACGATTGAGCAGCCGTTTGGCTGCCACGCGATCTGCCAGCGCTTCGCCACCAGCAAGCGGGATCGCGAGCTTTTTCCTCAGTTGTTCATACCCCGCGTAGTCGGGTGCCTGGGGGAGCGGTTCTTCCCAGAAAGCGAAATCCAGTTCGGTCAACGCCTGTCCCATGGCCAGTGCGCCTTTACTGGCGTACGCAGCATTCCCGTCAGCCATTAAGCGGATGTCTTGGCCGACCGCTGCCCGCACCGCCTGGGCGATGGGAATCTCGCGTTTGACGGGATAACGTCCAAGTCTCATTTTCAACGCCGTGAATCCGAGTTCAACGTGTTCCACCGCTTGACGCGGATAGAGCTGTTCGGGTTCGACCCCCGCGAGGTAATTCATGGTCGATGCGTAGGCGGGTACGCGTTCCCGCAGTCGCCCCCCAAACAGGGCGCTCACGGGTTGGTCCAGAAGTTTTCCCCGGATGTCGTTGATCGCCGTTTCCAAGGCCCCGACAGCCAGTGGGTTGTAGAACACACGTCCCCAGGCTTTCTTCATTACCTTGCGGTAGGCCAACGGATTTTCGCCGATCAGTGCCGGACCAATCTGGTCCGTGATGGCACCACGCGCGCCCAGAATGGGGTAGGTTTCTCCCCAGCCCTCGATCCCGGCATCCGTTTCAATTTTCACGAGCAAGGTGCGGCGACGTGTGTCGAGCGGTTCGGAGATGGAGACCCCAAAGGCGCGTTTGAGTGTGGTTTCCAGCAGATACGCTTTGACCGCCGTGATTCGCACCGGATTGGCTGCCGCCTGGAGGGCTTCGGTGTCGGAACATTTTCTCGCCACCGCCAAAGCGGCACTCGTCCTGAGGAACTGACGTCGAGTGAACATGGAGTGGTTCCTGTTGAGTGGCCTCGGTGAGGAAGTCGTGTCAGTTGCGGATCTTTTCCGGTGTTTCGACCGCCTTCGCTCCAAAACTCGCAAGGTCTGGAGGCTGACTTCGCGCACCCTCCGCTGGTAGTTTGGCACTGGCACTCCAGACGATGCCATTGAGGACCAGTGTGCGGAGGTCGTTTTGGGCCCAGTTCTTATAAAAATGAGGCATGACAATGGCGAATCCACGTCCGCGATCGGCTCGCTGAACGCACCAGGCGACGGCCTCGCGCCGAGGCTTGTCGGGGGGTTGTAGTGAGGTTGCCAGGATCGTCACGTTGGCGGCCGGACGATTCCCGTCAGGCCCGAAGTAGTTGTTACCGTACGGTTCGTCGCGGAGCGTAAACGGTTTCCAGCCGCGTGAAACCGGGTGCTCGATAGACGCCGGCTCAATCCTGGCTTTGTCGAAGATGGTTGCATAGGAGATGTGGTGTTTGCTTCCCGGGTTCGCAAAATATCCGCCCATCCAACCAAGCAGCGGGTGTTCGCCAGTCGCGGAAACATCCTCTCTCTTGAGGCCTGTGGCGTAGTGCAGGCAGACAATCCCGCATCCGCGCCGCATCATCAAGTGCAGGTTGGCCAGGTTGCGTGCGCTATCTGGAAACCGGTTTGCTGGAAAGGTGTCACCCAGGAAGACCACTGTTTGCGCCCGGGCACGCTGGCTGGCCGTTGGCCATTTGAGGCTGACGGTGCCGGTGACATCCGGGATGTTCTCAAGATGTTCCAGGCAATGTTTGAGTAACCGGGCGCCGGCGGCCGGCTCGTGGGAGCCAGGGCCGTGATTGCTCGGGCCGACAACGAACAGGACATGAGTCTCGGCGGGAAGGAGCGAGGCCCACAACCAGCAACACATGGTGAAGCAGAGTGTTTGACGCATGATTCCTCACTGCGGTCGGGAGGTTTTATCATCAGGGAAGGAACGGTTCCGCGGTCGCGGTACCGGCAGGACGGTCCTCTGCACCTGCCGTGATCAGACGGTAGCCGCGGGACGTAACCCGATCAGGGCACGCGCTTCCTCTTGTGTGGCAATCGGTCGTCCCACATTTTTGGCCATCCGTACCACACGTTCGACGAGGTCGGCATTGCAAGTTGCGTAGGCTCCGTCCGGGTGGCGTCCACAGTCTTCGTAACCAACCCGGATGTGGCCATTTTGCAGTACGCCGCGGTTGATTTGCGCCCAGTACTCCTTGGGGCACCGCGACATGCAGGACATCGACCAGTTGATGTTGTCGGGCTGATGATAGATCTGGTTGAAGAGGGCAATGTCGGTCATCGGCTGGCAACTTTGACCCGGCCAGCCGAAAAAGAAAGTGCACCACAGTGGGTCGGTGAGCAGACCAGGTTCGTGTTCTTGCTGGTCATCATCCGTCCAGAAGATGCCGTCACGGATGATCCGGACCGCGTCAAACGCACCGCTGTCAAAACACTCGAGCTCAGGTTTCACACCATGTTCCCGGGCCCACTGGAAATATTGTCGCAGTTCGTTGATGGGGTGAACCGAATAGCAGCAGACGGGTTTGACTTTTTCGGGGTACGGGTCGAAGTACTCGTCGTGGGAATTGAGGTTTAATGAGCTCATGTCGGGTTTGATCGCTTCCCATAACTGGAGCTTTTGCTCAGGCCGCATGCTTGCTAGACCTTGTTGAATTCCCATGTCGGGATATTTGCCACGGATGTTTTCAATGATGGCCGCGGTTTGGGGGATATCTGGTACCTGGAGTTGACGGCCATCGGGTTGAACTACCGGGTCACGCGAGTAGATCCCGTGTACGTGGTCCATGGTGGCGCCTGCGGCGTTGGCATCGTTGTATTCCTTCGCGATGGTTTCCACCGTGGTCAGTTCTTCACACCGTGGGTTGAGTGGATCCTGGAGTGCCGGATCGCAGGTCACGGTAATAATCAAGGGCTTCCACTGCATGGTTTCGTTTCCTTATGCCGCGTGTCTGTTTCGAGTTGTTGAGTCGTGTGAGAAGGGCTGGGCAGTGGCCACAAGTGTACGCGAAACCAGGCCAATCGCCAGTCGGTGCGAAGCGGCAGCTATGGCGGCCCGAGCAGAAGGTTTGTGGGGTATCATGACCGCAGCCCGGGGTAGGCGACGTAACCGGCTATTTCTGGCATGATCTTTGGTTCTTGACGCGATGATTCGACCGGCAGAGGAGATCTGACCTGTGACTATTCCTATTGTGGGTAATCCGCTTGGCTATTTTCAGGACCCATTGGAAGTAACGTTAGAGCGGATGCGTGATCTGGGATACGATGAGATCGAGCTCTGTCATTCGCAGATTCGGGGTTTTCGTACCGCGGAGTTGCGCGGGCAGCTGAGTGAGTTCGTTACCTCCCTGGGGATGCGTCTCGTCGGATCGAATGTGCCGGATTCAGAATATTTTCAGGCGTTAGAGAGCTCCGAGGACGTCAAGGTCGCCTTGGCTGGGCTGGAACGCGACATCGATATCGCGGTCGATCTGGGGATGCGTTATCTCATTACCTATGAGGGACGGGTCCCTCCCGGTGCTACCGATGCATTGATCTTCGGGCGTCTCCTAGACGACACAGTGCGACTGCTCGCCGCGGCCGCTGATTATGCCGCTGCCCGTAATATTGATGTCTGGATTGAAGTTCACCCGTTCACCCTGGGAACACGGTTGGAATTTCTGGTCGAGCTGTGCGATCGCGTCGACCGGAGCAATTTTGGCATCGTCTACGATGCCTGCCATTTTGCTGTGGGCATTCCGGATGGCTATATCGAAGCCATTGATCGGCTAGGTGAACGGATCAAGATGGTCCACTTTTCGGATAGCGACCAGCGGAGTTCAGAGTTGCACTTTCCGCCGGGGCGCGGCTGTCTGGATCTGGACGGTATTCTGGAAGCGCTTCGCAGAATCGACTTTGCCGGTCCTTGGATGCTGGATCTCTATCTTTACCCGGTTCCAGCGTGGGGTTCGCGCGAAGGGCTGGCTTGGATGCGGGACAAGCTCTCCAACTGGGGCGGAGCGGATCGGTGACCTGCTTCAAGAGGCAGTCGAGGATGGCTGCTGAGGGATATCCAGGACCAGTCTCCCTAGCACTTCGCCACTTTGCAGCCGCTGGTGGGCTGCATTGACATCTTTCAGCGGATAACGTTCGGTGACGATTGAGCGGACTTTGCCCTGTGCCAGCAGTTGGGCCGCCTGGTCAAGGTCACGCCGGCGTCCACAGCGTGTGCCAATCACCTCCAACTCGTTTTGAGCGAAGTGTTTCCCGCTGAGCGAATAACTATCGGGTGTGTAGCCCACAATGACGAGACGTCCTCCGTTACACAGCACATTCACACCAAGCGTTAACGTCTCCTCACGTCCCACAATATCGATCACGCAGTCAACTCCCCAGTCGTTTGTCAGGTGCTGGATCTCTTTGGAAACATCCACCACGCTCGCATCGAGCGCGACATCGACCCCCAGGCTCTCCGCCCAGTGGACCTTGTTTGCCGATTGTTCGATGGCGATAACACGTGCGCCGGCGAGCTTCGCGAACTGAACGGCGAAGGATCCAACGCCACCGACGCCAAAGATGACCACAGTTTCGCCGAGTTTGACGCGTGCGCGATCAACGGCGTGAAATGCGGTGCAACCGGCATCGCAGAGTACCGCTGCATCTTCCCAGGGAATTTCGCTGGGAATCGGGACGGCTTGTCTGGCGGGGATACAGAGGTAGTCGGCATAGCCACCCGGGACACCTCGCACGCCTAGTATCCGGTCTAGATGGGGGCAGATCTGTTCGCGCCCGCGACGGCAATTGTGGCAACGGCCGCAATGGAAAAAGTTGTAGCTGATGACTCGGTCGCCCACCTGGAAATCGCGAACTGAGTCACCTACCTGGGCCACGAGTCCTGCCGGTTCGTGGCCCATGATAAATGGCAATTCGGGTCGGTAGCCGAAACCTTCAAGCAGTTTCAGATCCGTTCCATCCGTGCCACAGGCCATGACCTGAATCAACACGTCGTTCGGACCAGGTACCGGAGTCTGTACTTCTTCCCAGGTCAATGGCGCGCCAAACGCGCGCAGCAATGCGGCCTTCATGACACGGCTCCTCGGAGCTGACGATCAAAATCCCATGGTGGGTCGAATTTCTGTTCTCGCTGCCATGCTGCTGGCTGTCAATCCGTCGTGAATGCCGTTTCACGTCAAAAGAAACCGGGCTCTCAGAGGAGAGGTGAGTGAGGGGCTCCGTGCTGGGCCGCGTCAGCTAGGCAGGGTGCGGACTGTCCTGCTGTGTCGAGAAGCGTTACCCTGGCCTGCTGCAGGAGGGTGCACGTCGGACAACGCAGAGTTTCATCCGTCGAGAGAAGAAGATGTCCCTGAATCCGACCGACAGCCGTTTGCTACAAGCGTATCGCCGCGCCAGTCCACGTTCCGCGGAGGCGTTTGACCGGGCCTGCCGTTCGATGCCGGGCGGCGCAAAGGGTGCTTACTATTACCCGCCCTATCCGCTCCAGGTGACGCGCGCCGAGGGGTGTCGCCTGTTTGATCACGACGGTAATTGTTATCTCGATTTTGCCAATCATCACACGGCACAAATTCTGGGGCACGGACATCCAGCGGTCATTGAAGCGGTCCAACAGCAGGTGCGTCGTGGCATTGCAGTTGGCGCACCGATGGGGATTGAAACAGCGCTCGCAGAGGAGATCTGTCGGCGCGTG
The DNA here is from genome assembly GCA_002724245.1 of Planctomycetaceae bacterium. Lineage (GTDB taxonomy): Bacteria > Planctomycetota > Planctomycetia > Pirellulales > Pirellulaceae > UBA9264. The sequence goes on along the minus strand of PBOG01000031.1, from coordinate 111,660 downwards.
GGATCGATCGACAAGTTGCGTTTTTGCAATTCCGGGACTGAGGCAACTTTGCACGCGGTGCGTCTGGCGCGAGGGTTCACTGGTCGAGAAAAGATTGCCAAATTTGAGGGCGGCTACCATGGTAGCCACGATGCTGTTGAAGTGAGCGTCGCACCACCTGTCGGACTGGCGGGTCCCGCGGATGCGCCGCGGTCGGTCGCGGGCACCGGAGGCCTGGCACCGCATGCGACGGATGAAGTAGTGATCCTGCCCTACGGTGATGCCGCAGCGGTGGACCGTTTGGTAGGCCAGCATTGTGATCAACTGGCGTGTGTCTTGTTTGATCCCAAGGTGGGGATGTATGAAACCAGCTGTGAGTTTGCGCAGACTGTACGTCGTATCACAGAACGGTATCGTGTGCTGTTGATCTTGGATGAGGTTGTCAGTTTCCGTTTGGCGCCTGGCGGATACCAGGAATTGGCGAATGTGACTCCAGACTTGACGACACTTGGCAAGCTGATTGGGGGCGGATTTCCGGTTGGGGCAGTGGGGGGGCGACACGATATCATGGCGTTGTTCGACAACACGGCAGCCGCGACTGGGTTTGGACAAAGCGGGACCTTCAGTGCCCATCCGGTGGCCATGGCGGCCGGGTTGGCGACGCTTGAACAACTCGACGCAGAGGCCTTTAATCAGCTCAATCAGCTAGGGAGCCGCCTGCGACGCGAGCTTGCGATGCGGTTTGCACGGGCCGATCAGCCGTGGCAGATTGTGGGAGAGGGGTCGCTATTCAGCCTCTATCCTGCACGCGAGATAGTGGGCGATTACCGCGCAGCCGCTGCAGTGGACCGCAGCCCAGTCCGTGAGGCGTTCGCACATTGCCTTGGTGCGGGCGTATTCTTGAACCACAATTTGGTGATGAACGCCCTCTCTTTAGCCACCGGGGTTGCGGAGGTTGAACACCTGGTCGCGGCCTGGGAGACACTGGTCGGTCCTGTAACGCGGCAGGTGGATGGGGTGGGCAGGCCTGTCACGGAGACGCGTTAAACCTGGCCGCTGCGGCATGGGGAAACATATTGACATCAGAGGAGTGTGACGAATGGTGCGACGCCTATTGTGGCCGGTTTTGTTGTGCATTTGGTGGCATCCTCAACTGGCGAGTCCTCAGTCCTGGCCGCGACCTGCAGAGCTGCGGTCCAAAAAACTTGTCGATGCGGGTATCTATACGCTCTGGAGTCGCCCCAGTTCGGTACATTCACGTCTGCTGGCAGAGCGGCCAGAGTTTACCACGGCGCACCCTTTTGACGGGATTGCGCTCCGCGCCCTGCTGGCCGCAGACTGGTGCCATGGGCAGGGGTTGCAAGCGGATCCCGCGGATCCGCCAGCGAACCAGGATCCGTTTCTCGACTCGGTCGCCTGGAGTACCCGCAAGATTCCTGTGACGGCCGTAGAGTCAGCGATTGCTGACCTGCAACGCGTTCAATGGGGCACCCTCACGGATAATTTCCTGTGGTATCAGTTTCGCGATTCGGGCGGAACGTCACCCGTCGATATCACCCAGCCCGAAGAGTGGGCTGTGGTGAAACACAACGCGGCAATGGCTGCTCGGATTTGTCGGATGGGGAAGCTCAAAGGACTGTTATTCGATACGGAGCAGTACGGTTATGCACCGTTGAAACGGGGGACACCGGAGCTGCGACGCAAACTTGGCGGTGAGTGGATGGAAGCAGTTCAGCAGGAATTCCCGGGGATCCGGGTAATGCTCACGTTTGCCTGGTCGAACGCCGTCGACCAGGCGGAATTCCTGGCCGGAGTCAAGGATTTCCTCAACGGCATGCTAGAAGGCCTGGTGGAACCAGGAAGGTTGATCAACGCGCACGAGAACACCTTTTATTATGGACAGGGCGCCCGGACACGGTTCACGAAGGAAGGCTTTCCCGGTGACAGAAAACGGTACGAAGAGACGCGTGCTGCGATCCGTGGTTGGCGAAGTTTCAGCACGCTGCCAATCAAATACGATGCGGCGGTCCAAGTGGGTATGGCTGCCTGGTGGGAAAGTGATCCCTGGAATCTGGTGCCTGGCTGGCCCAGCGCGCATAAGAATACGATCTGGTCGAATGTATCCATGGCGCTGGCGGCCAGCGATGAGTACACCTGGTGCTGGAGCGAGCATACGGATTATCTCAGGACGAGCGGCAAACAACGGCGCAATCCGTTTCTGGCATCGTTGACGAACCAGACATTCAACACGGGACAGGAAGCGACACCGGAATTGCAGGAAACGTTTGCGAGCGACCCTTTAGGACGCGGGTGGTACTTCGATTTTGACATGCTCGATGTGGGCCGGCGGCCCGCCGGCTCGGAGAGGCCGTTGATCTTTACGCAGCAGGCTGTGCCATACGGGTGGTCGGCGCAGGAATCCGCAGTGCGTGTGGTGGGCGGCTGGCGTGGCGGCAAGGAAGGTCAAACCAGACGCGTGCTTCAAAACCAGCGTCGGCGTTACGTGCACCCGATCAAGGCAGCGGGTAGTCAAACCGACTGGCGTGCTGAATTCGACTTCCAGATCGAGTCGTTTGGTGGTGCCGTCGACCGGCCGATGATTCTGGGGCTTTTCCATAGCGACCACCTCGTGGATCGGCAAACCTGTGCGCTTTGGATTGGTCCCCAGGGCAAGGCGACAGTGGTCGCGGGCGGCCCACAAATGGTGACTCGGATTCCGATCGCTGCGGTCTGCCAGCACGGTCACCGCTACCGCCTCCGGATGAGTTATTCGAGCCCTGCACAGAGTCTTGGGGTAAGCCTTGAAGATGCGGTCGGTGAGCGGGTGCTCTGGTCCGGTTCCGCCAACCAGCTTGCTGGCCTGGAAGGTTGGGAGATGGATGAAGCCGGGGTGGCACAATGGGATGCGGGGCAGACGAGCACGCCGAAGCAGCCGTACCGCCTGCTGTTGCAGGCAGTTCGCGTCACTCGCCCTGGAGGAGGGTAGGCTGCAGGATTCTGCTCGTTTGGCGAAATCTGGTGTGTGGTTCAGTGGTAGTCGAGATCGACTTCGACGTGTTCTACCCGGAGTGACGGGGGAGTGTGGCCATCTGATGAGCCGGTAGTGCAAACGAAAACCAGAAGGAGACATGCGATGGTGGTGCGACGTGAGTTTCTCAAAGGGGCGTTGGGTGCTGGAATTGTCTCTGGGGGCCAAGGTGAAGAGGCGGCGACGAAAGCCGCGCAGGACGCTGCGGAGGTCACGTTGCCAGCCAAGGCACCTCGGATGATGTTCTACCATGATGGTCGGCATCCGCTGATCTACATGTACGAGCCACCCATCCAGAAAGAACAGTACGAGTCTGCTGTTGATGAACTGGTTGGGACGCCGGTCGAGGCCATCATGTTTTGCCTCGGCGACGGCCGCACGGTATTACATGACACCCAGGTGGGCGAACTATGGGGCGACAATGTGGAGAAATGGCCTCATTTGATTTTTCGCAGGGCCCATCAGAATGCAAAGCAGTTAATCCAGGATGGACACGATCCACTGCAGTTGGTCTGTGACCGCGCCCACGCGAAGGGGATGCTGTTGTATCCAACATTGCTCGTGCAGCAGGGACGTGGTGAACGTGGTCAGGATACCCGATGCTCTGATTTCCGGTTCGACAATACTCACCTGGAAATCGGTGCTGCGGATGATGTGGCCGCCGAGTTTCCCGGCGCGCGGATGCTTGATTTCAAGCATCCGGAGGTGCGTGAGGAACGATTCGCCTTGATCGAGGAGACGCTGACTCGTTACCCCGTTGATGGCTTTGAACTGCAGTTGAATTATGGCTTGCACTATTTCCATCCGCGCGAAATTGATGCGGGTCGGGCCATCATGAGCGATTGGGTTGAGCGGGTCTACCGAGCGGTCAAAGCGAGTGGCGAAAATCGCGAATTGGTAATTCGGCTGCCAGCGAGCCTGGAGGGCTGTCACGGAATCGGGTTGGATGTGCGCGAATGGCTGCGACGTGGGATTGTCGATGTGCTGGTCGCGCAGAGCCATGCCTACGGTGAACTCCTCGATCAGAATGCGGAGTTTGAACCATTTGTGGGGGCAGCGGCCGACACGAAAACTCGCGTACACGCAGCGATTCAGAGTCGGGTTGATTCGGATCGCCTGGGAGATGCGACGACGGAGATGATTCGAGCGGCTGCTGCCAATGCCTGGGATCAAGGTGTCGACGGACTTTACCTGGTTCATTGGTTCGGGTACTGGCCGTATCAGGCGGAATTCTACGAGAAATTGCGGGAGGTACCCGATGCAGAGATCATGGCACCGCGGGATAAGAACTACTATCTGGTGACGGCGACCGGACGCTATCCCGAACCGCGAGCTGAACCTGGAGTCCAGCGGCAACTACCCGCGACATTGCAGGCTGGTCAACCGGCGGGACTGACCATGCGGATCAGCGACGATTTGCCGCGCTGGGAAAAGGTGGGCCGCGTCCACGAGGTGCTGTTGCGAATTCGCGTGGCCAATATCACGGAGCTGGATAGGTTGACGTTCCGGCTCAACGGGAAGGAACTCCCGCCGGCGTCACTACGTAAAATCAACCAGATGTATCGAATGAGTGCGCCCCGCTATCGCACCGGATCCTGTTACTGGTACGTGTATACCCTCGATGGATCGAATTGGCCTCGAAAAGGTCTCAACGAAATCGAAATCACGCTCCTGAGACGGGATCCCGAAGTGGTTCCGGATGTCTTGGTGCGCGATGTGGAACTGCAGATCCAGTACCTGATGGGGAAACATTTTCATCGGGGCCAGGATATCGACCTGGGCCGGTATGAACCGAGTGGGTATTAACCGTGTCAGCTAAGCGAGTTCTGGAATTGACCATGACACGAACGTCAGGCCTCCAGGGACTGTCGAGTTTCATCGGAGAGCTGTGAATCGACAGCAGCAAGTTGGCAGCCCTACCTGCCCACCACGGCAGCGGGTATTTAAGGGAGGCTGTCGGCTACTGGGGCGCCCAGCGTCTCCGGCTGGATCACGGTGGCTTCGAATTCAATGCCGCCTGCCTTGCCAGCTACCCAGTTGTAAAGCAGGCTACCGAGGGCAGTAAAAATGAATGTCATGAAAAACATCAGCAACGGCATCAAAAACAGGATTCCGCCAGGAATCAGCATGAACCCGGCTTCGGGCTCCTCATTGGCGATACCCAGGAGAGCGATAATGATGAAAATCACTCCGATCCCCGAGTGAAACAGTCCAAATATCGGTGAGACCAACGCCAGGACTTTGCTGGTTTGCAGGACGGAAATATTGGTGACTTGTGTTTTCATGAGAGGGTTTTCTCGTAAGAAAAGGATGCCTGTTCAGTGCGAAAGCACGGCATCGAACAGCTGGGAGCCAGTGGACGTGAGGAGAGGCAGCTAGTGTGTTGCGGGCTGTTCGGCAACAGCCCGCAGTCTGGGTTTATTAGATTCAATTGTTGCGGTATTGTCGATGCCGCAGGCGGACTGCAGTCGCGTGGTAACGACGAAGACGCGTGCTTGCCAGGTGGCTGGTTCTATCGCTTGGCGAGTTGTTCTTCGACGTACGTGCGGGAACGGTTGATCTCGGCTGTGACCGCCCTGGTGCTCTCCAGAATGGGGATCCCGCGAGGGACCGGGTGCATGAAAATTTCGGTCCATCCCTGGTAACGGATGTCGCGCAGCGCCGCGAGTAACGGCGCAAAGTCAAGCTTTCCCCGTCCGGGTAACTGCAGGAGTTCCTGTTCCTTGGGGAGTTTCTTGTGGCAGCCCATGCCGTGTTGCCACGCGTAGAACATGGCGATGCTGCCTGGCAGGGCACGGATCAGATTGCTGAGTAGTTTTTCATCCTGAGGTAGATGGTAAGGGGCCAGTGCGATGGCCAGATGCCGGGAAGGCCGTAACTCGGCCAGCCATTTCAATGAGTCAGGGGATTCGATCAGATTGTTGCCATGATTTTCGATAGCGATGGTCACCCCGTTCTCTTCTGCTACGGCCAGGTGAGGTTTCATTTTCTCGATGAATCCTGCCACGGCCGATTTGAGTTCGCTGCCCTTCAGCCCGCGTGGTCCGGCGCCACCGGTAACCATGGTCGTGCATCCCAATCGCTGAGCGAGACGCATTTCCTTGCGGAGGCCGAAAGGGCCAAGTTTGTACTGGGTGATACAGCCTAGTGTGATCTGGTGTTGCTTGAGGAGCTGAGAGAACTTCTCTTCACCCATCTCTGCCAGCTGTTCCCGCTGGTTGCCATGAACTTTGGGCCAGATGTCAATCGCACGCGCGCCGATCTTCTGGACCTGGGGCATAATTTCTGTCACCGCGGTGTAACCGTACATGCAGGAACCGAGGATGTACTTGAGTTGAAACTCGGAATCTGCGGCACCTGAGGCGCGGGGCACAAACGCACGGGCGGCTCCAAGTGCGGCAGCGCCTGCGAGAAAATGGCGACGGTCAGCTGCGATCGAAGTGGGATTTGGCATCAGGTTCTCCCTTGATGAAGAGCAGGGGACGTGTTCAGGCGACTTCGTATCCGTGACGTTGCGGGCGACTGCGGAGTTGGTTGGCGTCGGCGTCGCTAAACGTCTCTGTTGCGGGATTCCAGTCAAGTGGCCGTCCGAGCTGCATCGAAATATTTCCCAGGTGGCAAGTTGTGACACTGCGGTGCTGGCTTTCCACGTCGGAAATGGGGGTCTTGCGGGCGGCAACACAGTCAAAGAAATTGCCCATGTGGTTGATGATGGCATCCAGCTTGCCAACGCGTTTGGGCCGCGTGCGGTTGTCGAAATCGTACAGTGAGAAGGTGTCGCGGGAAAAGGGGTTCTGGCTGAGGGCTTCCACCGGTGCGCCAGAAAGGGTGCCGCGATTGACAAAGATCCGTCCTTCGCTGCCCGTGAACATCACGCCATTGCGTCCCTCGTCGCTGACGGTCATGACGACGCCATCGGCGTAGTGGTAACGTGCGGAAAAATCGATCGCCACGTTGTAACTGTCGGACGCATTCGGGTAACGGGCTGTGGTTTCGATACGGGTCGGGTGGCTGCCAATCCCCCACTGCGCGATGTCCAGGTGATGGGCTCCCCAGTCGGTCATCTGGCCACCCGAGTATTCGTACCACCAGCGGAAGGTGAAATGACTGCGTTCGGGGATATAGGGGACCTTAGGAGTTTGGCCTTGCCACATGTCCCAGTTGAAGTGTCCGGGAACCGGGCGCGACGGGAAGGGGCCACCCTGTTTGTTTTTTCCGAGAACCACGTCAACCCTTTCCAGCTTCCCAAGTCTTCCCTGGCGGACCATCTCAACAGCCAGGCGAAATCGATGGTCACTACGCTGCCAGGAGCCGACCTGGACAACACGACCGGTCTGGCGGACCACATCGCGGAGGAGTTTACCTTCGTCGATCGTCAAGGTGAGTGGTTTCTCACAATAGACGTCCTTGCCAGCGCGGCAGGCATCGAGCACCATTTTTGTGTGCCAGTGATCCGGTGTGCCAATCAAGACGACGTCGACATCGGGACGTTCGAGAAGCTCGCGGTAGTCCTCGAAAATGCGGGGCGTGCTGCCGAAGCTGGCGCGGCCCTGCTCGCGGACGTGACGATCGACGTCACAAAGTGCTACCACATCGCCATACATTTGGGCTTTGTGGGTAATCACCGACCCCTGGTAACGCAGGCCAATGGCGCCGACACCGAGCCGTTCGCTCCGGGCGCGAGGTTTGTCAGCAGCCGGAGATACCGACTGCCAGACGCCTAGCCCGGGGCCCAGTACACAGGTTGACGAAGCCCGTCTCAGGAAAGTGCGGCGTTGGATGGGGGATTGCGGCATGGTGTCGTTCCGACAGGGCCTGAGGTGAATGTGTTGCGAGGTGATTGTGTTGTGGAGAGCCAGATAGTCTAGCCTGAAAATGGAGGCCTGCCAGTGATTGCGTGGAGGTTGATTTGCGCACTGGGGTGCGTGCCTCAAGTCCGCCAGAATGTTGATTCACGTGGGCCCTGATAGCGAATGTCCAGATGTGGGGTCGCCAGAGGTTGTTGATCTTGCCAGATCGACTCGACGCCCGCAGCGGTGAGGCCCGTGGTTAACAGGTTACGTTCAATGGGGAAGGGTGGTATGCCGGTCAACAGGAATTGCTCAATATGGAAATTCAGTGGGCTGAAAAAGTTGCAGACTTCGCGTGGCGGCAGATGGAATTTCAGTGAGAGCGGGTCACGCTGACCGCGGATGCGGGCGGCAAAGGTAAAGTCATGGACTACCCCTTCCAGGAAAATCATGGTCACGCGCACACCGTCACGATGACGGTAGCGTGCACAGATAGGGCGATTGGGTGGCTTCACGAGCGGCGGCATGGCGGTGACAGGGGGCAGCAGGTGATTGAAACCCTCGCGGTACGGGGTCATCGCCTGGCTTCGGCAGAGACATGCTGTCAGCAGAGCGGAGTCACAGCCGCCGGCCTCCCAGGACCCGGCTTCGATCGCGTCCCAGACGGCGTCGTCTGTGAAAGCATGCATTTCTGCGACACCCGTTTCACCACCGCGTCGTCGCTCGACGAGTGCCTGGATTCCTTCCAACGCATGAATCCCATAGCCGTCCATGTCGCCGCCCGCCGCCAGGCAGACAACCTCTTCCAATGGTGCTTCCCAGGGCATGTCGATCGCGGGAATCCGGCGATTGACCGGGACCGAAGAGCCCGCCATCAAGGGGAACTCCAGGTCGCGCGCGGTTTGCACCATCTCTAACGCCCATTCCCAGTTCCAGGAAAGGTGTTTGTCGTTGAACACCGGGACGCTGCGGCCACTATCACGAAAGACCGAGACGATTTCCTGGAAGAACTCATAACGCGGATAGAGGTGTTGTCGTTTCTCATTGAACGGATAATTGCCGTGTTCCCCGATTAGCACCACGCCGTCCACCGCGAGCCGGGCGCCGCCGCGTTGCAAAGCCTCGGCAATCGTGGGGTAGATTTTCAGCTGTGGAAATTCTCTGGCCCGTTGCCGACTGACATCGGAATCGGGAACCTGGTCAGTGTAGAGCGCGACCAGGTCCATCGCGGGCTGGTGGTGCTGGCCGTTGAAGCCGTACCCACCCAGGAAACGGTCGAGGATATGCTGCGCATGGGAGTAACGCCGATATTCGGTGACCACTGCGGCAATCTGAGGCCGTTTCATGCGCTGCCCTGCCTGTTACCAGCGAGAGGATGCGAGGTGTGGAGCAGTGTTTCGCACAGACTGTGTGGCACCTGCGCGTTTGCAACCACCCTGCGGTTTCAACCGGCTGCCTATTGTAGGGCAAATCTGGCAGTAGCATGGCACCGTTCGCAAACGCCCATTCAGTCGCGACCGGTCGCCGGGCGGCGCGTGCGCTGAGGTGGCTGCCCGCTTGTCATCCAGCTGAGGATGTCATCTGTCGTCATGACATAACCCCATACGCGGCCAAAGAGAATTTGGGTCGCAGCGGCACTGCCCGGGTCGAGATTGGCGACTGCGTCAGAAGCCAGGATGACATGGAAACCTCGGTCGGCGGCGTCGATCGCCGTGGCCAGGACACATTGGTCGGCAGCCACGCCGGTGAGAACGAGCGTTTCGATACCCATGTTGCGGAGATAGAGATCGATGGGCGTGGTGTGGAAAGCGCTACTGGTGTTCTTGTCCAGCACGACTTCGTCTGCTTGCGGCGCGACCCGAGAATCAATGGCGTAACCGGCATCTTGTTTCATCGGCATATGGCCGGAATCGCCATCGGTCGATTGCTTCGCCGCCTCTTCGCGTCCACGCCGCCGCAAGATCAAGTCGCTGCCGTCTTGGCTCTGTTGTCCGTGACGGGTGTAGACGACACGTCGCCCGTCGGTGCGAAAACGTTCCAACAGTCGCTGGATGTTGGCAATCATTTGTTCAGCACGCGCTATAAACCCAGACTGCAGGTCCGGTTGCTGGTGGCGTACCGTGTCCGCCAAATTTCCCGTGGTGTCAGTGGCGTACCGTTGTACATCCACGACCACCAATGCCGTGCTTTCCGGTTTGATGGGAAGCTCAAACGAGAATCCGGCATCCGGCCATTCCGAGTCGTCGAGCAAGTCGATTTGTAGCCGTGGCATACAGGCCTCCTGTCAGGGTGCAAGTAGAGACGCGAGGCAAGAAGCAGTCGTCATGGCGACGCGGGCGTCATTTCACGTGATACCTGGCTGACACCTGAGGCAGGCTACGTTACCGCCAGGAGTCAAGGGCTCTTCGTTTCATGGGCGATGTTGACGTGAATGGCGCCGCTGCCCTTGGCCGCATCGAGTGCCCGTACGAACAGCTCGTAGGGCATTTTTTCATCGCCACGAATGGTGACGACCTTTTTCTCCGAGGCGTCGATGAGCGGTTTCAATGCGCTGCCTAACTGGTCGAGCGAGGTCGGCTCCTTATTGACGAAAACATTCGACTTCGCGTCGAGTGTGACCATGATCGGGTCGCTTTCTGGACGGGAGGCGCCACCCGCTTGTGGCAGTGTGAGTCGAATCGAAGGCGTCAAGAAAGTGGAGCTCAGCATGAAGAAAATCAGCAGCTGAAAAATGCAGTCGATCAAAGGACTCATTTCAATGTTGACGCGAGCACGACGTCGGCGGGGGATTTCCATGGGGTTAGCCCTCCTCGACGCTTAGCACAGCAGGCTGTGCAGTTGGAGCGGGTCCAGCAGCCGTGTTGGCCGCAGGCACGGCGCTGGTCTTGACAATGGGGGAGTCGTTGCTGGCAGTACTGGTCCATTCATTGAGGTGGGCAACCAGCCATTGCATCTGCAGTGCCATGCTACCGACTCGGGAGTCGAACAGGTGGAAAATCGCCAGCGTGGGCAACGCCACGATGAGGCCAAACACCGTAGTCAGGAGTGCTTTCCAGATCCCTGCGGCCAGGTCGGAGGGCTGCACTTGTCCACCGGCCAGTTCGATTTGTTGAAAGGCCTCGACCAGGCCGATCACGGTGCCTAGCAGGCCAATCATGGGCGCCAGTGTGCCGATGATGGAGAGCCAACCCAGACGACGTTCCAGGTGTGTGAGCTGTAATGAGGCCTCGCGCGTGGCTGCCTCCTGGCGGATTGAGGAGGGATGGGTCATATGGGATAGATAGGTTTTTGCGACGCGTGCCAGCGGGCTGCGATGGAACGAGACAAAGGAATCCGCCCCTTGGATGTCTTTTGTCCGCATCAATTTTTCCAGGTGGCCCTGAAATCGCGAATAGCGGGTCGATTTCACGGTGAAATAGCAGAGTCTTTCAATGGTAATTGCCACCGATAACACAGAGCAGATCAGCAATGGCCACATGACCATACCACCCCGTGTCAACAACTCCCAGATATCGAGGCCCCACATATGTAGTCACCTTGAGCCTAAAATGTCACACGATATTAAGTTAACGCGATAGACGAAGAAATCTCAAACACGGGAGTTGGCAACGGATCCCAGTCTCATATAGAATATGAGACTCAATCACAATAGTGTTCAATAAAGGTGGTGGCTCGTCAAGGTCCCCCCTCAGCTGTGTTGATCCAGCTCGCCAGGATTTTTGTTCCCTGGAGTTTGGCGGGCGTTTGCCAGAATTAAGTGAGTGTGAAGCTGAGATGCAGAACCTGCTTTTCTCAATTTGTGTTTGTGTGAGTTTGGGGTTTCACGCAGCCCTGGGTTGGATGCGCGTACAGACGCCGGTGCGCACTGACCTCGCTTTGGATGAATTGAAATCCGGAGAAACCACTATCAGTGTGCAGGTGGTTCCTGCTGTCGCTCCTCGCGAAGTGGTACCGGTTGAAGAGGAGATGGAGCCGATTGAATTCGAGCCGGTAGAAACCGAGCTGCCAGAGCCAGATCTGAAACCGATGGTCCGTGCACGCAACTTGCCTGATCGCGTTCGTATTCACCAAACCGAAACGCTGGCCGAAAACCTGCGCCCGGTACCACGTGATGTTCCCCGCACGCAAAAGTCATTGGAGGCACCAGTTGATCGGGTTCCTGTTCCTGCCAAGCAGGTAAAGAAAAAGTTTACAAAGAGATCTATTGAAACCGAGGTGGTTGTTAAAGAGATACCTCGTCCCACGGCGACTGCGGCCGAACTGGGGGCCCGAACACCGGCCGAACTTAAGACGCGAACGCCGATCCTCTACCCGGAAAAGTTGCAAGCAGAAGGCGTGGAAGGTCGCGTTGTTTTGCAAGCACAGGTGGGCACGAACGGCCGTCTTACCCAAGTCAAGGTCAAGAAGTCCTCGGGCCACCAGGCACTCGACAAAGCAGCTCTGGAGTCGGTTCGCCAGTGGGTCTTTCGACCGGCCCGACAGGGAGAGGAAACTACCAGTCAGCAGGTGCTGATCCCGGTGGAATTTCGCGTTCGGTTGGCAGAAGACGAGAGCAACTAACCGGATTTCGCCCGCCAGGCGGGCGGACGCGATCGGCGGTGCAAGGTTTCTTGGCCTACGGTGGGATGACGCGTTTTCCAGAGGTCTTTGGTCAAGCGGCTTTAACTGAGAATTTCTCGTACCACGCGTGCTTCCTCCTGGACACCCGTGAGTCGCTCATCGAGCCCCCGATGTTTGACCGTAAAACGCCGATGGTCGATACCCATCAAGTGCAGGATCGTGGCATTCAGATCCCGGACGTGAACTGGATCCTGGACAATGTTGTAGCCGAACTCATCGGTCTGTCCATGGGTTACGCCTCCTTTAATTCCACCTCCAGCAAACCACATGGAATAGCATTTGGGATGGTGGTCGCGTCCGTAGTTGTTTCGTTTGAGGACGCCCTGACTGTAAATCGTGCGACCGAATTCACCTCCCCAGATAATCAGGGTATCGTCTAACAGGCCGCGCTGTTTGAGATCCTGCACCAGCGCCCAGCTGGGTTGGTCTACTTCGCCCGTCTGGCGGCGGATATTGTTTGGCAAGTCGCCGTGGTGGTCCCAGCCGCGGTGGAAGATCTGCATAAAACGGACTCCCCGCTCGGCCATTCTGCGGGCCAGCAGGCAATTGGCAGCGAAGGTGCCCGGTTTTGTGACATCTTTTCCGTAGAGATCGAGGACGTGTTGTGGTTCATCGTCGATTTCTACCAATTCAGGCACCGAGGCCTGCATTCGAAAGGCCATTTCATACTGCTCGATGCGGGCCTGAGTCTGTGGGTTCTTGAGCTCGGCGTAGATGCGTCGGTTCATGGTTTGCAACCGATCGAGCATCAAACGTCGGGCGTTCGAGCTCACGCCACGTGGGTTGGACAAGTACAGGACAGGATCGCCTTGGGCGCGGAATGCAACGCCGGCGTGCCGCGATGGGAGAAAGCCGCTACCCCAGAGTCGCGAGTAGAGCGCCTGGCCGCGTGGAGCGCAATTCAATACGACAAACTCGGGAAGGTTTTCATTCATACTGCCCAGGCCGTAGCTGAGCCAGGCACCGAGGGTGGGTTTGCCAGGAATTTGATTCCCCGTCTGAATGTAGGTAATGGCAGGGTCGTGGTTAATTGCCTCCGTCCAGACCGTATGCACGAATGCCAGGTCATCTGCCATGGAACCTGTTTTGGGCAACAGTTCGCTAATGCGTTTGCCACACTCACCGTGTTGGGGAAACTGGAACATGGTCGGCGCGATGGGAAAACGCGCTTGTGACGCAGTCATGGTGGTCAGGCGTTGACCACGACGCACAGATTCGGGAAGGTCGGTGTCGAAACGATCGACCATGGTTGGTTTGTAGTCGTAGGTGTCGAGTTGGGATGGCGCGCCGGCCATAAAAAGCCAGATCACCCGTTTGACTCGGGCGGGGAAGTGGCCCGGTCCCAGGGCGCCACCACGTTGCCCCGGGGTCGCCAGTGCGCCAGAACCACTGCGGCATAATAATGACGCGAGTGCTGCGGAGCCGAGGCCTTTGGCGGTTTTACCGAAAAACTGGCGGCGGGTCTCCAGGGAAACCCAACGGTCAAAGGGATGGTTGTCGCGCATCGGATAATTCCTGTGTGGAACAAAGAGCCACATTACTTGTTGATGATGTCATCTCGGTTGAGCAGCAGGTTGGCGATCATGGTCCAGGCTGCCAGCTCTGGCAGATTGGATTCCGGGTCTGGTTTGCTGCTGCCGGTGGCAATCAGCGAACTCGCGGCGGCGGTGTCGGCCCGGAACAGTGTTCCCAGTTCAACGGCCGCCGACACAGTGTCTGTCACGTCGGACTGATCGCCGCGACACCCCACTTCCTGAAGCATCCAGGTCGCCCGTGCGGTGATGTCCTGGTGTTGCGCCAGAGCCCGCTGGGCCAGGTGCCGAGCGGCTTCGACGAACTGGGGATCGTTCATCAGGACCAGTGCCTGGAGAGGCGTGTTGGTCCTCTCACGCCGGACAGTGCATTGCTCGCGTGTGGGGGCGTTGAAGGCAGCCATGGAAGGTGGCGGTGAAGTTCGTTTCCAGAAGGTGTAGAGACTGCGGCGGTAGAGGGCTTCTCCCTCGTCTTGCTTGAATTCTCGCGTGTTGCTGCCTGTGATGGCAACCACTTTCCAGAGTCCTGCCGGTTGGTAAGGACGCACACTGGGGCCGCCCAAATTCAGGGAGAGTAGCCCACTTACGGCGAGCGCCTGGTCACGTAGTACTTCCGCGTCCAAACGCAGACGTGGACCCCGCGAAAGGAAACGGTTTTGCGGGTCCTGGTCCAGTTTGGCGGGCGTGGTGAGACTGCTCTGCTGATAGGTCGCTGAGGTCACCATCATTTTCAGCATGTGCTTGACGTCCCAGCCCGATTCGACAAATTCGACCGCCAGGTAATCGAGAAGTTGAGGGTGTGTCGGCGTATCACCCATGACGCCGAAATCCTCAGCGGTGCGTACCAGCCCGGTGCCGAAGAGAGATTGCCACAGGCGATTGATGGTTACCCGGGCTGTCAGGGGATGGTCTGGATGCACCAGCCAATCAGCGAGTCCCAAACGGTTTGCGGTCGCTCCAGTGGGTAAGGGGGGCAGCACAGCTGGGACTGCCGGTTGGACCTCGGCCAGGGGCCTGGTGTAATCGCCACGCTCGAGGATCTCGGCACGCGGGGCTGTGGGGCGTTCTTGCATGACCAGCGTGGTGGTAGAACGCGCATAGATGAAATCGCGACGGGTTTCCGTCTCCGCGATTCCGCGTGCCGCGGTTTGGAAGGCAGGATTTACCACGTGGTGGAAATGCTGGTCGAGTCGTTGGCGGTCAGCAGCGGAGAGCTGGTCCCAAGGAGCGGCGCGGGCAAAGCACTCACGCAGCTGGTGTTCGTCCGCCAGTAGTTGTACCTCTTCGTCGAGTAGCCAGCGGCGGAAGACGCGGACATCACTCATCCCGGCGGAGGGATAGGGGCCACCAATCTTCAGATCTGCGCTGACCAGTTCAGTTGCGGAACAGTGTTGCTCTGAGGAATTGCGTAGATTCCCGGCGCGGCCGTTGACCAGAATGCTGATCGAGGAGTTTGCCTGGCCTCCAGAGTAGCGTACGCAGACGTGTTGCCAGGAACGGGGGGTGAGCGCTTCGTTGTCCGGCAGATTGCCACGGATTTTTTTCCCCTGGGCATCGGTCAACTCGAAGGTAACTGCACCCTGGCTCCCTCCAGTGATTTTCCAGCCCACTTCCGGGCCATCTTTCTCTTTGTGCTGCTGGGAGAACAGGGTGGTCGCCAGAACGGTGTCAGGAGTGCGGAACCAGAAGCTGACCGTCAGTGGCTGGTCGCTTTTCAGACGGACCAAAGGCGAGGTGAGTTGGCCGCGGTCACCAAAACGGATGCCGCGGCGCCCGGCCGGGTGATCCGTGGACCATTGGGCGGTTCCGGGCAGTTGATTGGACGTCCCCTCGCTTTGCGTCAGCGGGAGCCAGACTTCCAGGCCATCTGAGCCAACGGGATGTTCGGGGAGCGCAGGGCCTGCGGCCCACCAGTTTTGCACCTTGCTGGAATCGTGACGGAAGGCAGTTTGCAACGTCGCCCGGCGGGTCTGGAGCGCTTGCCACTCGGCTTGATATTCGGGTCCAGGAATGGCCACGACGGGGGGAGTGTCCTTCTGGTTGCCATCCATGGCAGGCTGGGTTGTGTTATTGAAGAAGGCACCCAACTGATAAAACTCAGCCTGGCTGATCGGGTCGTATTTGTGGTCGTGGCAGACTGCGCAACCGGTCGTCAATCCCAGGAAAACCGTGGAGGTGGTTTCGACACGGTCAACCATGTAGCGGACGTCAAGTTCGGCGGGGATGGCACCACCCTCCGAGGTTGTGATATTGCAGCGGTTGAAGCCGGTAGCGATTCGTTGCTGTAGTGTGGCCCCGGGAAGCAGGTCACCGGCCAACTGTTGCCGTACAAATTGATCGAACGGCAGATTGGAGTTGAAGGCGTCCACCACCCAGTCGCGATACGGCCAGATTTCCCGGTAGTTGTCGACGTGCATGCCGTGGGTGTCGCCGTAACGCGCCGCATCCAGCCAGTAACGTGCGCGATGTTCACCCGCATGCGGAGAAGTCAGCAGGCCGTCGATGTAGGTGTCAAAGGTAGCCGGGTCGGTGTGTTCTGGCAGATTGCGGATTACAGCGGGCGCGGCGGGGAGTCCTGTCAGGTCGAGTGCCGCTCTGCGGGCGAGGTGGTGGAGGGCTGCGGGAGGATTCGGTTTGAGTCCCAGACGGTTCAGCTGTGCGAGAATGAAATGATCGATCGGATTGCGGCCCCATTGTGAAATTCCCACAGGTTGTGGTAGCGAGGGGCGTGTCGGGGTGATGAAGGACCAGTGTTCCTGCCATGGGGCGCCGCTGGCGATCCATTGCGTCAGCAATTCTTTTTCGGCGGCGGTCAGTGTTTTGCCAGTAGCGGGGGGAGGCATCTGCACTTCCGGGTCGGTGCTGTTAATCCGCTGGATCAGTTCCGACTGATCAGGTTCCCCTGGGACCACCGCACTGCCGGCCAGGGCGCCGGCGCGCGTGTCAAGACGCAGATCCGCTTTGCGACTGGCGGCATCCGGTCCGTGGCAGGAAAAGCAATGTGCGGAAAGCAGCGGCCGAATTCGCTGGTTGAAAGACATTGGCTGCTCAGCTGCCCAGCCGTTGAGTGTCATGACAGTCCAGAGACAACAGATCGATAGCAGCAAGCGTTGCATAGTGGCTCCTCACCTTTTACGTCCAGGTCTGGCTCAATCTTAGCAACCACACGAGGCAAACGCGAAGCCGTTTGATCGGGATACTCACCCGGACAGATTTCGCGCAGTCCTGGCCCTGTTGTTTCCGAGGGATTTCAGGCTATTGCAGCCTGGAGAGAGCAGGACGCAGTTAACCAAACAACGGTGCGATGGGCGTGCCGCTGTTGAGCCGAATGGGTCGGTTAAAGCGGTCGTACATTTCACTCGCCGGGTCGATACCCAGCACCGTGTAGACCGTAGCGCCGATGTCTTCCGGTGAGTAGGGATGACTGATGGGGTAGGATCCGTGGGGATCGGTCTTGCCGATCACCTGGCCTCCCTTCACGCCACCGCCAGCAAACAGTCCACTGAAGCAGGGGCCCCAGTGGTCGCGGCCCGCATCTTTGTTGATCTTCGGGGTTCGGCCAAATTCACCGATCAGCACGACGAATGTGTCATCGAGCATACCGCGATCGGACAGATCTGATAGCAGTGCGCCCATCCCTTTATCCAAGGGAGGCAGTAGCCGATCTTTCAGGGTCGGGAAGATCTTTGAGTGATTGTCCCAGTTTTGCGCGTTGCCCACGTTTACTTGAACGACGGGCACGCCGACTTCCAGTAAACGTCGCGCGAGCAGCAGTGACTGGCCGGTCGTATGGCGTCCATAATTGTCGCGCATCGCGTCCGTTTCCTGGTCGACTTTGAACGCGTCGGCGAGTTTGCGGGAGGTCAAAATGTTGTACGCCAGCTCCTGCTCACTCGTCATGCGGATTCCAGCGCTGGAGCGTGAAAGCCGCTCCCTTTGACGGTTCAGATCGCCTAGCAGACCGTGTCGTCCGGAGACCCGATCGACATCCAGGCCTGGTGAGAGTGTCAGGCTATCTACTTTGAAGTCAGAACTGTTTGGATCGCTGGTAATTTGCCACGGGTCGTGGGTCGCTCCCAGGAGTCCGGCATGCTGGCCAGGCCAGATGAGTGGTGGCTGCTGCATGAACGTCGGGAGGTTGACGCCGTTGGGAATCCCGTCATGGCGAGGACGGAAGTAATCGTACGCTCCCGCGTAGTTAGGCCAGTCGGTCCGTGAGGCGATCTTGTCGAAAAACGCGCCGGGTTGAAACTGCCCCGTGAGCACGTGATGGGTCGACATCAGGTGGTTATTGTCTTTGTGGGCAAACGAGCGGACCACGGCAAATTTGTCCGCATGTTTGATGAGTTCCGGCATGTGCTCGCACATTTGGAAACCGGGAATCGAGGTTGCTGCCGGTTTGAATTCTCCGCGGACTTCGGCCGGGGCATCGGGCTTCATATCCACCGTATCGTGGTGGCTCATGGCGCCTGTGGTCCACACGAGAAGCATCTTTTTGCCATCCCGCGGAGGCGCCGCGGCGGAAGCTGCAGCGGCGGCCTGGGCTCGGTTGGCGAACAACGCAGGCAGCGCCAAGCCCATCGCTCCGGAATATCCTACCTGGAGGATCTCGCGCCGTGTGAGTCCGGTGGAATGAGTGTGCGCGATTCGACGGCGGAACGACATCGACAGTTCCTTCTCAGGGCAGTCGGAAAGGGAAGCCCTGTTCGTGGTAAGGCGGGCAGGCGCCCGCCAAGGGTGAGCAAGGCACCTGGGGAGTTGGCAGTGCCAGCGACCCCTCGGCGCATGTCTGATCATACACAGAAATCGACGTATGGTCATTACCGGCTTCAGTCTGAGCCGGTTAACAACGGCCATTTTGCGGTTTAGGTGTTGATTTCGGGTTTCACCGCGCAGGTGTCCCTGGGTAGCCTATGTGGGGGGGGCATCAAGGACTGCCGGGGGTAAGCGTCCAGCCCTCAGGTTTGACCGTCAGACCTGTTGCCCCCCGGTGCTTGTCGTACACTTCGTGCATTTCCGCAATGGAGTCGAAATAGCCGACGATAAATGCGGCGCTGAACGACTCGCCTGCCTCGATCGGCCGTCCACCAAATTCCTCGATCATGCAGACGTAGCCGCGCTGATGGCACCAGGCTTCATGGACAACAGACGGGTCGAGTGTCATGCCCGCCAGCCACGGCCCTTGTTTGCCCGTCTGGGGATCGCGTAGTCGGTAAGCGCGGATGAACCGTCGGGGCGGCGTGGCGACGCGGTCGCGTCGGTAGTTGAAGTGTTCATCGGGGGCAAAGCTGGTGAAGAATCTGGTGGCGGGAATGGTCGTGCTGCCACCCTTCTGCTGCGCGTGATAGCTGAGGTAGATTTCGCTGAAGGTATTGCCACGGTCATGTTTGATGTGGCCAGGCATGTCGATGCGCAGGAACATAGCGGGGCTACTGTTGCGCGCGTCGATACGATCGCTGGAGATGAAGTACCGTTTGCCGGCTGGGAAGACGATCGTCTGGGTCCACAGCGATCCTTTCTCTTTACCTGGTGCAGCGGTCTGGTACCGATAGGAAGAGACAAAGGCAGCAAAATCTTTGCCACGGATCATCTGCGGCTGCAGGCGTTTGGCTTGCGTGCAGATTTGTGGGCCTTCGAGTGAGCGTTTCGGTGTCTTGCCGTGATAGGGTGTGTTGAATCGATAAATGAGTTCCTCGTCGAGTTCATCCCGGTAGGCTTCGTCGCTGCCGGGTTCCATGATCCAGTCGACGATGTCGAGGCCGTAACCGACATCCCGGAATCCAGATTTTCGGTCAAGCAGTGATCCGGCTGCGACGCCACTCACGTAGCCCTGTTTGCGGATGGCGGCTTGCAGGTGAGGTGTGGTCAGCGTGATCTGCTCCGCGGTCTCGAGTACTTCGAAAGTCTGGCCGCACAGGCTGCCGCAGAGCGTGGCAGCGAGTAGTAGACAAGCGGATAATTGCGCCAGAGAACACCCGGTGCCATGAGGCGGGTTTGGCCCACCCCACCCGAAAGTGCCCCGTCGCCATCGTTGCAGGTTGGCCATGGCAATATCTCCTCTGTGCGAAAAGCTGAAATACTCAGGGAGCTGGTGTGGCATCCGTATCGTGCGTGGACACGCTGAATCCCTTCCGGACCCATTCATTCAGGCCACCCTTGGCGGTGCGCACGTGACGATAGCCTTTGGATTTCAGCAGCAGGGCTGCCCGTTTGGAGAACTTCCCTATATTGCAGAGCGTCACGATGGCGGCGTCGCGATCCTCGGGAAGTTCCTTGTCCCGTGTCGAGAGATCGTCTTCAGGAATGTTTAGTGACCCGGGAATGTGCATCTCAGCGAACATTTCAGGAGAGCGAATGTCGAGGACCAGTGGGCTGGGATCTTGTGTCAATTCGTGGTGCAGGTCTTTTACACGGACGGAGTCGTAGGGATTTTTGAGGTTTTCCATCATTTCCGCCAGCAGCGTGTCGCTTTTGCTGGGTGCGGACGTAGCGCTCTCGGCGCTACCCGGTCCACTGGTGGGTACAAGCTGAGGAAAGTGACGCAACACGGAGGACGCATACTTAAAAATGTTGTCGGGGAAGACCACCACCGCAATCAGCCCGGGTTTGTCTGGTACCAGTTTGATCGCTCCGGCCAGTGCCATGCCGCAGCTGGGGCCTGCGATGATGCACTCTTCTCGATTCAAACGCCAGCACAGGTCGTATGCCTCCCGGTTGCCGATCTCGACTTCCGCGTCGTATTCATCGGGGCGATAAAGTTTCGTCTGTTGCAGTTGACGTCGACTGCGAACACCCGGTATGTCGTGCCCTTCTTCCGGGCAAATTCCCAGTACCTGAACGGCTGCCGACTGCTCCTTGAGAAAACGTCCGGTACCCGTGATGGTGCCACAGGTCCCTAAACCCGCAATCAGGTGCGTGACGTTGCCGGCGGTCTGTTTCCAGATTTCCGGTCCAGTGGTTCGGTAGTGCGCCTGTGGATTCGCTTCATTAACATACTGGTCGAGGTGAACGGTGTCTGGGTCGTCCTGCGCGGTGGCGCGGGCTTTGGCGATCGCCCCTTCGGGAGCGCCAGGCGCGGGGCAGAGCGAGTCATCCAGTTCCACGACGTCCGCTCCAAAGAACCGCAGCACGGTACGCTTTTCCAAGGGGATGGCCTGGGAGAGCGGTGTCTGCAGCGGGTAACCTTGAGCATTGCCGATCATGGCCAAGCCCAGTCCCGTATTGCCGGAAGTGGCTTCGACCAGGCGTTTACCAGGAGACAAGGCGTCTCGTTCTTCCGCATCGGCGATCAAGTTCGCGGCGACGCGGTCTTTGACTGCACCGAACGGGTTATACCACTCCAGTTTGGCCAGAAAGGTCGTGTGCTGGTGTGGAACCACGTGGTTCAGACGTACCAATGGAGTGGGATTGTCCTCGTTAGAGAGCATCCCCAGCATCGAATCGTAAATTCTCAGAGAGTGGTCGTTGTTCATGGAGCGCGAATATATAAGTCAACGGATATTTTTCAAGGCGTTACGGTCCGCACAGTCGGTTCCGTCCGGCATTCTCAATGCCTGATTCCACGTGTACATTGTAAAGGTCTGCCTGCCGTTGGTCGCCACACTTTGCGTTCACAGCGCCCTGCGGCCCTGGACGTATTTCCTCAAACTACAATGCAGACAGCGGTTTCCTGTTGATTCTTCACTTTGGAGCAGGTTTTGATGAAGGCGAGTAACGAGGTCTGGAAGGAACGCCTCCGTGGTGGAATCACGCCGCAAATGGCAGAGGAAATCGATGTGTTTGAGACGGAGATCCAGCTTCGTCGTCAAGAAAAAGTGGACGAAAAGTTGTTTGCGGAAACTCGCCTGCGGCGCGGTGTCTATGGGCAGCGTTATGACAATGGACAACGAAATGACGGTACATCCTCCCGCACCCTACCCTACGACCCCAAGGCCACCAAGGGGCCCAACACGGTATGGGACGCTCCCGGGATGCAGCGGATCAAGATTCCATATGGCGGGACGAATGCTGCCCAGCTGGAGGTGCTGGCCGAATTAGCGGAGGAGTATTCGGATGGTATTGTTCACATCACGACCCGTCAGGATTTTCAACTCCACTTCGTACACGTCGAAAATACGCCGACGTTGATGCGCCGTTTGGCGGCGGTCGGAATTACGACCCGCGAAGCCTGTGGTAACTCGGTCCGGAATGTCACGGGCTGTCCTTACATGGGCGTCTGCCCGGACGAGGCGTTTGACGTGACGCCTTACGCCCATGCCCTGACGCAGTTCATGCTGGGCCATCCAGACGCGCAAAATTTTGGTCGTAAATTCAAACCGACTTTCAGTGGCTGCGTCGACCACGCGTGCGGCCTGACGGGAATGCATGATCTGGGTTTGACGGCTGCGGTCAGGGTTGTTGATGGCGAGGAACGCCGGGGCTTTCAAATGGTCGTTGGTGGCGGATTGGGGGCGGTACCACGTCAGGCCAAAGTGTTCGACGAATTCCTGGCACCGGAAGAGATTCTGCCGATCGCCCAGGCTATGGCACGTGTGTTTGGAAAACACGGCGAGAAGAAGACACGCAGTCGTGCTCGACTCAAGTTCCTGATCGAGAAATGGGGAATGGATAAATTCAAGGAGGAGGTGCTCGCCGAGCGCGCAAAACTACCACACGACCCACGTTGGACCGATTACCTGGAGGAGATTGAAGCCAATACAGAGGGGCCACTCAATCCACCTGGTGAGTTGCCCAGCGTGGCTGCGGGAAGTGCGCTCGAGCGTTGGATGCGCAGTAATCTGCGTGGGCAGCGGCAGGAGGGATATGCCGTGGCGACGATTGCGTTGCCGTTGGGTGATATCACCGCGGCGCAACTGCGTGGGTTGGCGGATATCGTCCGCCGTTTTACGAAGGACACAATTCGTACGACGGTAGAACAGAATTTTGTGCTCCGCTGGATCAGCCAGGCGGATGTGCCTGAGCTGTACGAGGCGTTAGACGCGGCTGGCCTGGCTGAGCCGGGAGTCAGTAACGTGTTTGATATTGTGGCCTGTCCCGGGACTGACACGTGCAAACTCGGCATTTCTTCGTCGCGTGGATTGGCTGCGGAGTTGCGGCACCAGCTGGTCGCTCGCAGTGTCGAATTGGAACAGGCGATCGAAGATCTGCATATCAAAATCAGCGGTTGTTTCAACAGTTGCGGGCAACATCACGTCGCCGACATCGGGTTTTATGGGGTGAGCCGTACTATTGGTGGCTTCAAGGTGCCGCACTTTCAGGTGGTGCTCGGTGGGCAGTGGGAGGAAAACGCGGGGGCATATGGCTTGCCTATCGTGGCCGTGCCGTCGAAACGCGTTCCCCAGGCGCTCGACCTGATTACCGCGTATTACATGGAGAATCGTTCTGGTGACGAACGTTTTCCCGCATTTGTAGTACGGATGGGGAAGGCGGCGATTCGCCAATTGCTGGATGGCGTGACGAAGGATCCGCCAGAGCACGAGGCCGAACCCGAGTTCTATTCTGATTGGGGCGATCCACGGCAGTACAGTCTGGGTGACATTGGCAAAGGCGAGTGCGCTGGTGAAGTGGTCACCCAATTCGAGTTTGAGATTGGCGCCGCTGAGCGGACCGTGTTTGAATCGCAGGTGAAGCTTGAAGATGGCCAGCATCAGGAGGCCGGTGCTGGGGCGTATCTGGCGATGGTGAAAGCAGCCAAGGCATTGGTACAGCTGCAGTATGACGATGTCACCGAAAATGACGTCGATGAAATAGTGGAAGAATTCAAGGAACGGTATTACGACAACGAGGCCATTTTTGACCCCTTTGCAGGACCCAAATTCGCGGACTATTTTCTGGCGGCACACAGCCAGGGTGAGTGCAATCACACCCACGATTCCGCGCATACCTTGATCGAAGAAGCCCACCTGTTTCTGGAAGCCGTCCACAGTTGCTACAACAAAATCCGTAGCGAAGGTCTCAGCGCTTTGGGAGCGAGTTCGTGAATTTGCAACATGTCAACGTGAAGTTTTTTGTGGACGGCGAGATGCCGGTCGATCTGGAAGAGATTGTCAACGCGTTTCATCGTTGGGTCGCGGATCAGGCAATGGAAGAGTTGCTGGTCGATGTGGCGGATTATCGTCATGTGCCACGCACTCCCAGTGTGGTGTTGGTTGGCCACGAGGCCGATTATGCCATCGATTATTCCCAACAACGTGTCGGCCTTGTTTATAACGACAAGATTGAGCGAGAGGGCGACAATGGGGCGCGGTTTCGCCGGGCGTACCAGGCGGCGGTTAAAGCGTGCCTCAAGTTGGAGGCGGAATTCTCCGGACTGCAGTTCAGCCGGTCAGAATTTGCCTGGTCTATCAACGATCGCGGATTGGCGCCGAACGTGGAGGAGACATTCGTGTCCTGCGAATCGTTGATTCCCGTGATACTCAACGACCTGCTGCAGACAGACGCCTACACGCTGGTTTACGACCGGGACCCGCGGCATCTGTTTGGCGCTGTCGTCCAAACGGAGGCCCCGCTGGATCTGGAGGCGGCGGCCACCGCGTGACCTTATGGTCCCGTTGCGACATGGTCCCGTTGCGACATGGTCCCGTTGCGACATGGTCCCGTTGCGACGGATGGCGGGCCTCGTAGCCAACGTCACCATCAACCACGTCAGCTGCCGGGTGGCAGCAGCGTGGCCATCAGGCTACGGTCATGAGCTGAGTTGCGGAACGGCCGTGCGCTGATTACGGTGAGAACTGGAACGTGTCTGGGCAAGGGTGGACCGGGTGCGGAGATTTGGTGTGCTTGAGGCCTATAGAGGAGTTAACGCCATGGTAGGAATACGTGTGCCAGCCTGCGCATTCTGGGTGTGTGTGCTGATGGCGGTGGCAGGACGCGCCGACGGACAACTGTTTGGTGAGCGGCGTTTGGGACAGACGTTACAGCGCCGTGCCGGCCGCGCGGCATCGACAGGTCGGAGTGCAGCAAATGCACGGTTCGTGCGAGGTAATCGATCACGCGGGGAATTTGTTGGCAACACCGGCAGGAATGATGGGGGCGCTTCGACCGCGCGGAATCGTCGACAGCCGGTGAGACCACCACAGCCTCGGGCGCGGCGGAGTATTAACCGACCGATTCCCAAATTGCCACGTCAGGCACCCTACTACCCGAAGTTGTCGATCGCATTTCCAGTTAATCGACCAACTGCGGCAGCGCAGGGCGCTGAATTGGCGGGGCGCTTGACTCAGCTGTTTCCCGAGAGGAACGGAAACCTGATCGAGGTGTTGGTGGCAGGGAGGACTGCCACGCTGCGGGGTGCGGTTGCCTCCGCACGCCAGCGCGAGTTAGCGGAGATCGTAGCCCGCTTTTCGCCGGGAATTTCCCAAATCCAGAACGAGTTGACGGTGCGTCCACCGACGGCGGTTGCACCGCCGGTACCGGTGCCGCCGGAGTAGTCTTCGTGGCCTCTGGTGGCGGTGAATGCGTGGTCGCGCTGGCTGAGTTTCGGGGCGACAGGCGGCGCGCAAAATCGGGTGGCAGATCGATGGCATGAACTTGCATGTCCGTTTGACCCCCGTCGTCGTCGATTTGCTGGTACCCGGCTGGCGTGACACCATGCGGGTCATTGGGTGAGGGCTTGCCCTCAGTCGAATGAATGGGGGGTTTGGATCCTGGAAGAACCTTCGTTACGCCTTCGGATAAGACAATGCCTCCGTCGCGCCCTTCAAACCTCGCCATCAGGTTGATTTGACGCGTCGGCCCATCTGTGGCACCCCACGGAATCCAGATGTTATAGGAGTGTCCAAGTTTGCAACTGGCGTAGTGTTCTGGCAGCTGATCGACGGTAAATACGAACTTCTTCTCCGGGCGGTGAAGGGAATTGCCCGGTTCACCTCCGAACGCCAGGATCGTCAAGGCGCCGTCGACCTGGATCGGTTCCGTGCCGTTCTTGAGGTAAAAGAAGACGCGCCCGCCAAACCCGCGGATGGCGGGAAGCCCCGGCTGGTGGAGCGTAGTATCCGACCAGATCACGAGAATGCGGTCAGGTAATGCCAGGGTGTCCGTGTCGGTTGTTGACCAGGGCCACTGTGGTTGCAATGCCACGCTTGAGCAGCCAGCGGTAAGCCCCAGAACGGCGCTGCAGAACAAGGCGCACCAACTAAAAAGCCGTAATTTCACCAGACTTCTGACGCGTTGGTGCGTGGCCGTAGCAATTCGGGTGGTCAAACAGCGGTGGTAGAGAGCTCGCGTGCGTTCCATGCAGGCTTTCGGTTTCTATCGGTGGGTGTGAATTACTGTCAAATGGAGCTGGGGGCGTCAGGGATCATCCTGGCGGTAATCGACGGGGCCTTGCACCGTACGCATCGGCAGCGGGCTGGCGCGGTTTGTCGTTGGCAACGGCAGTCGCAGGACGCCACGTTGAGGGGGGCTGTCGGCGTAACGCGCCGGTTGAACACCTGTGACGGGCTGCTGCTGGGCGTTGTCTGGTGGATCTGCCAGGGGCGTTGGTGTCACGGGAACGGTTTGCTCGTCGCTGGAAGCCTGGACTGAATCGCCACGAGGATCAAAATCCGGGTAGATCACTTCCGTGCCCTCTTCGGAGATTGTCGTTTCACGGAAGTGGAGGCCGATGTCTCCATGCAGGTCATAGACGTCTGCAGCACACCAGCTCATTCTCGCCATTTCGGTCTGCTTGATCTGCTCGCCTTCTTCTGGAGTGCGAATGACCTTCGGAGTGAGGATGATCAACAGTTCCGCGCGCTGTTCGCCCTGACTGTCGAACCGGAACAGGTGACGTAACAGGGGCAGGTCACCCAGCACGGGAACGCGACGCGTGATCTCCTGCCGCCGTTTGGTGATCAGGCCACCCAGCACGATGGTTTCACCACTCGCAGCGCTTACCGTGGCCTGGGCCGTCGTGGTGTCGATGCGCGGCGCACGTATCACGGTGCCGTCCACGGAAACCGATACGGGGACCCCCTCCTGCTCGGGGCCTAATGCTGATTTTTCTGCATCGATTTCCATGACCACCATCCCGTCGGGGCTGATGCGCGGAGTGACGCCGATGATGAGGCCTACGTTCTCCAATGCGACCGTGTTGGATTGGCCATTTTGATTGACGGTGGAGCCCATGATGCGAGGTACACGTTGGCCTACTTGGATAAAGGCCGGCTGATTGTCGAGTGTGCGAATTTGGGGACGACTGAGCACGTCCAGACGACGCGACTCCTGCAATGCCCGCAGAAGAATATTGATGTTCCGACTGCTGGCGGCAAAAACCAGGCCACCAAAGCCGAGATCGGCGTTCGTGCGTCCGATGGTGAAGTTAGAGAACCCCTGCGTCCCCACATTGCCGGAGCCGTTCAACGACAAGCTACCGCCGCTGTTGCCGAGTGGTAGTGGACTGGCAAAATTAAAGCCTGGTGTGTTGGTCGCCGATTGCACCGTATCTCCAGTGACTGTCGTGATGGCGCCGCCAGGGGACTGGGTATTCGTGGTTTGTGTCGTGGTGACCAGGTCGCCCAGCAGACTGCGGTCGAAGAGAACCGAATCCTGCAAGCCGAGCTCGACACCGAATTCGTCACTGGATCCCAGCGTGACTTCCGCGATCAAAACCTGAATCATGACCTGAGGGGCGGGCTCATCGAGCTTTTCGATGAGTTCCTTGACGATCTGAAAGAATCGTGGTGTCGCGCTGAGGATCAGTTTGTTGCTGACGGGTTCGGGGACCACCACCACTTCGCGTTCAATAAGTTGTGCGATGTTTTCGGCGCCAGGTGCGGCCTGTTGAAGCAGCTGTTGGCTACGCAGGAATTCGGCAATTGCAGTAGCCACATCGACCGCCGGCGCGTTTTTAAGCTGGTAGACCTCACTCTTGCGGCTGGACGCCTCCTTTTCGTCGAGCCGTAAAAGCAGTGCCTCGACAATCTTCAAGTCCCCTTCGGATCCTGTGGCAATAATGCTGTTGCTGCGAGCGTCGACAGAGAAACGCAGGGGAACAAGTGACGGTTCATCAGGTGCACTGGATAGCTGTGTTGAGAACGTCGTTCCAGCTTGCGTCGGCAGCAGCGAGCGGAGGGTCTGGACCAGGCTGGCGGCGTCACCGTTGGCAACGCGGAACACTTTCAGCTGTGCCCGCGCCACGGGGGTGTCGAGCTGTTCGATCAGCGCAGCGATGAGATCCATGCTCTCCAACGGCGCCGACACAATGAGCGTGTTGTTCCGCACGTTGGGGGTGATCTCGACCTGGTTTAACATTCCGGATCGTACGAGGCGTTCCCCATCAGGGCTGGTGGTCAATAGTTCCAGGACCGCGTTGCGGGACGAGGCGCTAGAGCTGGTGGCGGCCTGCAAGGCGTCATCCAGGGTGTTTGCCAGATCAGCCGCCAAGGCGTGTTGGACTGTGAAAATACGGGCTCGGTTCACCGCGGCACCCTGCGCGCGATCGAGTTGCGTTACCAGACGGCTTACTTCTTGCATGTCCCGCGGGGCGGCATAGACGATGAGCGCGTTAGTGCGTTGATCCGAAATCACCTGTACCTGAGGCGCCAACCCACCCCGGTTGCTGAAGAAACTTGTAATCAATTGTTGGGCGTTGGCGGCCGGCGCGTGCTGCAAACGAAATACCGAAAACTGCGATTCAGCCGGTACGGGGCGATCCAGTTTGCCAATCAGCTGCAGCATTGCCTGCACAGCGTCGCCCCAGCCGATGACCAGCAGAGCGTTTGGTTTCACCAGGGCCGTCACGTCCACGCGGCCCTGTCGCGTGGCGACTAGCTCGTCATCGACAGTCTCAATCACGTTTTCGATGGCTGTACTCTGCGTGTGACGCAGCTGGTAGACGGTGATCTCTGGTTGTGTTTCAGCACTGATACGGTCTAATGCGCGGATCATCCTCGCCAGGTCCTGGACATCCTGCTCACGGCCGCGGAGGATCAATACGTCGAGGTCATCGAGCGCCTCGACGTCGACATTCTCCAGCTCGGGTAGTGGTTCCGTACCTTCTGTCTCGGGTTCGTCTGTGTCGCGGGAGGCCGGGGTGGCGGGCGGCTGTGTTTGCCCGGCCTGTTGCGGTTCGGGCGCGAATGCATCGGGGGTAAGGTAGGCAACGGGGGAGACTGGCTGGTATGGACCTGCGGTCGCATTGGGACGACGGTCGCTGGCTGAACCATCATTGGCGCCGGGCCCATCGGGGGCGGAGTCGGACGCTGGGGCAGGTGCATTGGCCTCGGACGGAGGCGCTGTGCGGGCGGGTTCGGGGGGCGCACCGCGGTACGCGTCGAGGGCTTTGCGTAGCTGACCAGGTGCGGCCCGTTCAACCAGGAGTATGTGTACCCGCTGGTTCGGGGTCTGCAGAGAGACGAGTGCGCTGACCAGCGTTTGGAACTGTCTGGCGGCCCGCGGCGTACCTGCGATAAACAGACCACCTTTGTCCGGATTGAATTCCAATGTCACGAGGCCGGAGCGAAATGGAATCTGGAACAGGTCGCGGCCGCGGTCGCGTATTGATTGCAGGCGGCTACTGAACAGCCGCAGTATGCGGTGTTGTATATCGGAGTGCCGCGCAGGCGGAAGTGGAACAAAGCGGCGAACCGTTGGAGTTTTGAGGTTAACTGGAGCCGATGTGGTGCCCACTGGTCCTTGCACGAGGCCCGTAATTTCGCGATGAACGGTTGCCGGTGCGAGCGCGAACAAACGGCCCGTACTTGCGTCAAAGGTAATGCGGACATTCGGATTGCCGCTATAACGCGCACGCAAACTCGCCACCGTGTTTTCCCGGTCCGGCAGTGGCAAGACGTACGCACGGACTACGGCAGGCGTGGATTGCACATCCATCTCCGCGCTCTGTAGAGAACCAATAAACTGCCCGACCGTGGTTTGGACCTGGCTGGAACCTTGGACCAGGATGCTGTTGGTCCGTACGTCTACAACCAGCACGGCGTTGTGCTGCTGGGGCAGGATTTCCTTAAGGAGTTTTTCGACGCGAACTGCGTCGTGTTTTCCGCACATGTACTGGCGAAACACGGGGGCAGACTGGCGTGCCTGGGTGTTACTGGAAGGACGTGGGTTTTGTGCTTTTTGCGCTGTAGAATTCGTCGCCCAGAAAGAGGAGAGAACGAACGCCAGGACGCAGTAGGCGGGATGTTCAATACGCGAAGCGATGTGTGGAAACATACTGCCCCACACCGGCGGACCGATGTGGCCTTGCAAAAACGGTGGATGGTGAAAACCGGGGATACAGGGAGGTGTGGTGACACACCTCGAAGTCGATCACCCAGATGAGGGTGCGGGAGAGTACGGAATCGTTGCGAACCGGTCAAGACAGATCGGCTTCGTGGCCTAATCGCTGTGGTGCGCGAGCCGGGCGCGTGCCGAAGTTCCTTCGGCGAGTCTTTGGCCCACCTGCACGCGGATCCGCTCGCCGTCCATCGAGAGAATGGTCGCGGCTGGCAGGACTTCTAGTACGAGGACCTCCAGCCCGGGGCAGTTGAGAGCCTGCCCAGCACTCAGAATCTGGGTTTTTCCACCCGGTGCGACGCGGAACCAGGCCTGCGCGGATCCGTCGCGATTGCGGGTGACGGCGGTGAATTGGACCTTTTTAGCGGCTTCGCCGCCTCCGCTGTCGAATAGATTTCGGCGGACGAGGGGCTGGTAGTCCTCACGTGTCGCTGAAGCAAGTCGTTCCGAAACGCCTGGAGAAAGCTCGTTTTCCCGCAGGGCGGTGCCGAGTACCAGGGTTTCTATGGAAAGTGTCAAGTCAAGGTTCCGGTCGCGACCAACAGGGTTGAGGTTCATCGAGCGGATCTTGTGCAGATGATCTGCTCGGTAAAAGTCAAACAAAAAGTGGACCACATGTTTGAGGCTACCGCGGGTGCGCAGCGTAAATCCGATCTTGTGGTAGTCAGGTTTTCCACGTCGTCCACCGCGGCCGATCGACAGGGCTACCGGCTCGCTGGAATCTACGTTAGGGGTCTGTAGTTTGGCACGTTTTACCAGCTGAAGCAGCCAACTCTGGTAACTCGACCGGGCGACCTCCAGGTCCCAGGGAAGTGACTGGCCTTCCAGCTGCTCAAGGTCGGCCGCAATACGTTTGCTCTTGGCTAGCGACAGCTTCGTGGCGCGGATGCGTTTTTCCAGCCGTGATTTCAGGCGTTCGGCTTCCTGACGGGGGGATTCGATCCCGGACCGGTAGGCCAGGTCGCCTATGTAGAGTATCCCAATGGAACCCAGGACCAGGAGTAAAGTTCGTGTTCGTTTGTCGCCCATCGGTGGGCTCCATGCTGTCAGGGAGAGTTTGCGGATGTGGTCTTTACGGGGGGCGTTGCGTCAACGGAAGCCGGATCTGTTGAAGCGTAATCAGCGCGGTCTCTGCGCTGCAGGGTAATCAGTGTTTCAAACCTCCAGGGCAATTGACCGCCACCAGAAGTCTCGGAAATGCGTTTGCTGCGGACCTGGTGGAAACGATCCCGGATCCCGCTTTCCATCGCAGTGATAGCTTCAGGGGTTGCTACCTGTAGCTTGATATCTACCAGGCCGCCATTTCCAGAACTCGACATGGACATTTTCCGGACAGATGCCGTGGAGCTGCCCGGGAAGCGGGCGGAAACATCCCGCAGTTCGTCGAGCCACGTGACGTCGTCTGCTTGCCACTGTCGCACGGCATCTACAAGCGCACGCTTTGCTGTCACTTTTTGAAGTTGACGTTGATATTTGTCTGCGCGGTCTTTCAGAACAGCGACTTGCTGGGCGGCTTCTTGTTGTTCGCGGTAGACCCAGGTGGCGCCAATNCCCAGCANAATNGNTGCGGCGGCACCGTAGAACGCGNCTTTNCGCCACGGGCTGGGGGGGGGCGGAGTTTTGCGCGGATGCGCGAAGTCCAGGGATTGTTCACCAAAGGCTGCTTCTTGCAGCATACCCAGGAGGGGGGCGAAGCGACCTGTGTCACTTGGGACTGGGGCTTGATCCTGTGGCAACATGTCAAATGGATTTAGCAGCGAAACCGGCAGGTCCAGCGTCTCGGTCAAGTTACGCACTAGCAGATCCTGTTCGGCCAGAGTGCCAAACAGATAGATATGGCTGACCGCCTGGGTTTCGGCTGGTGCGACTGCAAGCGTACGGCGAATTTCGACGGCCAGTTCTGCGGCCAATTCAGCTTGGGCGTCCGTCGAGACGACAAACCCGCGCGTATAGTGCACGGTACCTTGTTCGCAGAGCATCAAGTCTACGTCTCGATCGACCAGGTTGACCAGAAGAAGGGGGTCCTGGATTTGTGGCGTCAGTCGGTGGAATAACTGTG
Source organism: Planctomycetaceae bacterium (assembly GCA_002724245.1). Classification (GTDB taxonomy): domain Bacteria; phylum Planctomycetota; class Planctomycetia; order Pirellulales; family Pirellulaceae; genus UBA9264. The sequence goes on along the minus strand of PBOG01000031.1, from coordinate 79,440 downwards.
CCGTCGCTGTAGGCTGGAAGACGAGGGATTCGGGCTGCGATGTTAATTGGTTGCACTCCTGGTTCATCGTGTCAGCGAGCGCAGGGTGAATGGAAACGGCGCAGACGCGACGCGTTTCATCACCAGGTCGATCGATAGGCAAGAAATCCAGGATGCGATCTTCTGCTGTATCCGTGGCTTCCATCGCAATCTGGTGGCTGACTAACTCGGGCAGTTCATCATCCCTGGCAGGTGGCAGGTCAAGGTACGCAACGTCAACCTGGCACCGAGGCACACCCAGAAGAAGGCGGGATCGGCCAGTCGGCAGGTCTGCCAGGTCTGCCGCTAGCAGAGCAGCAGGACGTTCCAGTCCGTCCTCAATCTCGCGAGGCAGGGAGTTGATGCGGTCGATGACCAACGCACCAGACTGGATGTGAGCGAGGATGTAATCAACAGTCCGCGCATTCCATTGGACAGCCAGCAGAGGTGGTTTGTTGAGCGAGGGGAACTTCAAAATAGAGAGTCCTTTGGCTGAGATGCGCGGCGTCGGGTAACTCCGGGTTCAGAAACCTGGTCTTCGACCGGGGGTTGCCATCCTAGCGTTCGTAAATCAAAACCTCGGCCGAGGCGTTGTAAATCGATCAGGCGTACGATTTGTGGTGGTTTCTGGCTGGCGTCTAGGGTGATTTCCAGGCGGCAGGTTGGCGATTCCCTGTCAAAAAAACCGATGGTCTGAAACCGAACAACATCACTCCTGGTGGTGAGACGCGGCAAGAGTTGTTTCATCTGCTCTAGGTCAACCAGGCCATCGGTCCATAGCCAGATGGCGGAGGTGCGTGTGGCGTTGGCAGTTGGGTCGGCTTCTCGTGTGGCGACGATGCGTTCGACCACGGTCGTGTCGAGGCCAGGAATGCCAAGTAAAACCTCGCGTGGTGCTGTGGTGAGACTGATGCGGCCTGTAAGAATCGGTTCGGGGTTCGTTGTGCAGAGATCCAGGAACTCAGCCAGGCGGGCGTACAGGTCAGCGTTTCCGGAACGCAGCGGGCTGGAGAGCACGCGTGGCGATTTGTTTTCACCGGTAGGAATGGCGACCGCGGTGTCGACCAGATCCAGCAGTGATTCGATCTGATGCGTCGCGGGAATCGTCAGGTCGAGTGCTGCCTCCCGCGTCGCTTTCGTAGTCGAGTCCGCTGATGCAGGTCCGAATTGACGCATCGCAATGGTGAAGTTTGCTAGTTCGAGGTTCAACGCGTTCGCCAGCCGTTGGTGCAGCAATCCGAGATCAGGCTGATTGACAACAATGCGTGGACGCCCTTCGGCTGATTCGTTGCGTTCCCCACTGTACAGCGTTAGGTAGTCCTCCCACGGTGGCGCCGCTTCGAGATTGGTGGTGGGGTTGCGGCTGCGCGTCGCCGTTTTTGTGGTGTCGTCACGTGGGTATGGGTCCGGTGTGTACTGGTACGTTCGGTACGTGTCGTCCCCAAACAGCTGCGTCCTGGTGAAGCCGGGGATCCCGAGGAGTTCCTCGAGGCAGACCGGAGTACGATTTCCCGGACCTCTGAAACCGGTCGTGGCTGCAGGACCGTCGCCGTCGGCGTAGAGCTCGGCACCGAATTCTCGCGGCCGCGTGTCGGCGTCCAGCCAATCGAGCAGGTGGTCCGCCAGACTTTCTGACATTTCCGGTAAATGCATCAGTGCATCGCGCCCGGCGCCAGGCCGTTCACGATCCCATTTAAGCAGGGTTGGCAAGTGAATACGTGTGGCTTCATCGTCGACTCCAAAACGGAGTGCGGTGCCTGCTTCCAGTGATGTGGTCGCAACATCAAGCAGGGGCCTTGCTACGATCGAAAAACGGCCTGGTCGATCTGCAGTGGTCGTCGCGTTGATCAGCTGGCCTCGGAAACGTGCCGGGTTGTCCAGTAACCCCCCGAATTGATCGCGGAATTGATGAGGTTGCTCGAGAACCGCAGCGACCAGGGCGACGCCGGACCGAGCGGCTGCGCGCGCCTGTAACTGGTCGGCAGTTGCCAGAGCGGCTTTGTGTTCAGTCTGCATGCGGGTGGCAAAGCCAAATGCCGCCAGACTGATCAGCATGACTACGACGGTAACGGTTAACAGTACCGTGCCACGCCGCCGCGCATGGCGACCAGGTTGGCCTAACCGGCCCGGTGAGTTCACGCGATTACGGTTCATGGGGCCTCCTCCAATACGGTCGTGGAGGGCGGTGTCAGGCGGCGTGCCGCACGAATGAATGCCAGACTGCGGAAAACGGTATTCGTTTCCTGGAGGGGGGGGCGCAGGATGTGGGATGGCTCGTGTGAAGCGGTTTGCGGTTGTGGCGTACGCACCTGGTTGCCGTCGCGACGGCGGTGTTGGGGACGTCGCCGTTGGAGGTGGCGAGGCCCTTCTGGTTGCGCGAGTTCGAACGACATTTCGACCGCGGCAGGCAGAGTTCCCGAAACAGAAGAGTCCCAGTGGCCATGCCAGCGTTGACCATCAAAATAGCGGAACTCAAGGTGTTCGATTTCCGGGACGCGATCGACGATGACGTTGGCGGAGGGCTCGGCAGCCGCTAACGCTCGGTCGGTGAGAGGGGCGTTCAGGGACGCGGTGGTCGGGGCATGGGGAGTCTCTGAAAACGCAGGGATACGGTCGTCTGGCCCAGCCTGTTGCGGACGATCGCCGTGGACTTCTCGAAGTAAACCGGTCGAGGGGGCAGCGGATTCTGATGCGTCTCCGTCTGTCGACTCGTCATCGAGCAATTCGTGTTGGCTGCTGTCGGCCGCCGTTTGATCACGATCGGCTTCCTGCTCGATCGCGTCAACAACGACTTGGGAGAGGGATCCAGGGAGCGTGTCGTCGTTATCCATTGCGCCGACAAACTGGTAGCGTACCGTGCGTATCGGGGATGGTTGCCGTGTCTCTCCTGGCCGGCTGGAATCCGTCCGATCGCTTTCGGCGGGGCTCTCGGGTTCTGCTGATTGCCAGACGGGTTCGAGAATGGAGATTTCGAGGCTGCGCCGGTCGCCGCGCAGTCCGTATGAGAAAGATCCCGGCAGGTTATCTGCGGTGGCAGACTGCCGGGTATTCGTGACGGGAGTTCGGACCAGGTGATCGAGGTCGCTGAGGAATTGGTACCTGACAGCGCGTGCGACCAGCGCGCGTGCGGTTGCCTCGCCCCGTTTCTCGTAGAGCCGACTATGGGTAGCCAAGGTATGCCAGACTACTGCCAGCAGAACGGAGGACAGGGCTGCGGCGATCAGCAATTCCAGTAGCGTAAACCCACGTCCAGCACGACGTGCATGCGAAACAGAACGTAATGTGACGACGTAACACGTTGCGGTCACGGCATACCTCCGCGCTCCCGCAGCGAGCGTTGCTGGAGTGAAACGTTCTCTGACGCCACGCTTTCTGCGTCAGTCGGCGCGGCACGACGGATCCATTGGGTTAGCGACCAGCGGGGCGGTTTCGTATCGTCCGTGGAAGGCAGCCGGGGCGAGACCTCCGGGTCGACACCCACGGGGAGTGGGGCCGCTGCGCTGCCAGGATCCTGGGGTAAACCTGGGTCAGGTGTTCCCGCAAAGACATCGATGGTGACTCGCCACAGGTCAGGGGCCGTTGCGGGCTCGACTTGCAGCGTGTATTCCCAGTCCGTGTGTTCCGCAAAAGGGCGACGCTCCACGGCCACGAGTGGTTCAATCCCAGCTTCCAGGGCGTGGATCTTATTTTGTGCCAGCATGACAACTTCACTCAGCGACTCGCTGCGTAGCGCGTGTTCGTTGCCAATTCGACCCAGTCGCAGCAACGCCATGGAGCTGGCCGCCATGATGCCCGTAGCGATCATTACTTCCAGTAAAGACAGGCCTGCCTTGGCACGGTCGGGATGCCACGCTGAAGGTCGGGTTGGTGTTGCGACGTGGGCTGTCATGGAGTGGCGTATCTGGGACCAGCGGGGAGCGATGAAGAAGTCGGGGAAACCGAGCTAGTTGGCTGTGGGCGTCTCTGTGGGGCCCCTGCTGTTGCTGTTCCGGTGAGGCCACGCAAGGTGATGTCGATGACGACTGCATCGGGGCCCTCGATGGAGAGCGTGGCTTGTTCAGCACGGCCATCGGGAAAAAAGTGAATCGGCGTCGACCAGTCGATTTGTTCGGCGGTGATGGAATCGGCGGTGCGGGGAGCAGCGTGATCCGTGTCCTGGCTAGTGGGGGGGGGAAGTGTGTCGATTACCGATAGACTGCCAGCGACCTGGTGCCGGACTGGCGCGGCGAACGCGACGTCCATCGGCAATTCGTAGTCCTCGGAGCCTGGTGGTGAAGTTGCCGTGGCCATTGTCGGGCCGCCAGGATCGGACGCCGCGGTTGCCACGGGGCCATCGGCAGGACACAGCTGGTAAAGTTGTCCTCCGGGCTGATACCGAATCTGGACTGGAACCCCCAGTGTGATTGCGGTGGCACGCGCCTGGCCCAGGGTAGCAATCACCTGTTGTGCAGCTTCTTGAGTGACATTTTGCATTAGTGGACGCCGTAGTAGCGGCCAGGCAATACTTAACGCAGTTGCCATGATTGCCATGGCAATCATCAGTTCCAGCAACGTGAAACCCCGGTGGCTGGAATGGGGCCAGCACCGGGGTTTCCGTTGATGCGTATCAGCAGCACGATGTCGGGATGCCATTAGCGCTGGAGATCCTCGGCCGGTGCTGTGGCAACGGACTCGGTGTCCTCGGTTTCGGCACCTGTTTCAGCCGAGCGTCGCCAGTTGATGACGTCGTCAGCCGTGTTGGGTTCACCGTCGGGGCCGGCTGAAAAAATGTTGGGGAAATCACGTTTTCCCTGTGTCGGTGGGTACTCGTAATGGAACGGGTTGTCCCAGGGGTCCACCGGGAGAAGCTCGTCGTCCAGATAGGGACCTGCCCATTTGCGTGCCAGGCGTTCGTCCGTCGGTGTGTCGATCAGGACAGCAAGGCCGTCTTCGGTGGAAGGGAAGCGACGCGCGTCGACCTTAAACATTTCCAGGGCCGCCTCCAGATTACCAATCTGGGTTGCCGCAGTTTTGAGATCGGCCTTTTCCTGGGAACCGAGCAGGCGGGGACCGACGAGCGCGAATAGCGCTACCAGGATCACCAGGACGATCATTAGTTCGAGAAGGGTAAAGCCACGGCGTTGTCTCTTGCGGTACATCTTTGTTCCTTGCTGGATGAGGAAGATTTAAGGCCTCCAACTTTGGAGGCGTTTGCAAACAAAAAAAAGTGTGAATTGCAGGTCCTGTGTAGAGGAACTAATCGAAAGTAGAATTCAAATCGAACACTGGCAAGAGGATGCCAATGATGATGAACATCACCATGCCGCCAATGAGCAGCAACATCATGGGTTCGACCATCCGCACCATTACATCGAGACGGCGTTGGATCTTCTGGTCCATGCGGTCTGCGATCTTGACGAGGACGTCGTCGAGTGAATTGGATTCTTCGGCGACTCGAATCATTGCCATCACAGGGGCGGGTATCAAACCACTGTCGGCCAGAGGCCTGGAAAGAAGTTCGCCTGTGGAGATGTGCTCTGCCGACGCGGTAATTGCGCTGCTCAACAGGCGGTTGCCAGAAGAGCCGCTACTGATCTCTAATGATTTGAGGATCGGGACACCGTTGCGCAGCAGGGTGCCCAGTACCCGGCAGAACCGCGACACGGCGGACTCATGGAAGATCGTACCCGCCAACGGGATTCGCAGCTTCCAACGATCGGCCCAGTCGAGACCAGCTTCGGTTCCCAGGAGTTTGCGTGCCAGGACTGCCAGTCCGGCGCAGCCTGCCGCGACCAGGAGTCCGTAACGCAAAAGGAAATGACTCAAGGCGAGAAGGATGACGGTGACTGCAGGCAGACCCGTACCGGCGCGCTCGAGGCGATCAAAAAAACCTTGGAACATGGGGACGACAAAGATGACCAGGAAGAGCGTCACGCCGAGCCCGCCGATCGCGAGGATCAAGGGGTAGGTGAGCGCGCCAATGACCTGGGCACGCAAAGCGTCTTGCTTGCGGAGAAAACTGGAGACACGTTGCAGGGCCTCTTCGAGAAAGGCGCCTTCCAGGCCAGCCCGGACCATGCTCACGGAAAGGTTAGGAAACACATCCGGAAAATGCTCCAGTGCGGTGTCGAGATTTGTGCCGTCTGCGACCTGATCTTTCACCTGTGTGAGGACGTCGGCGAGGCGGGGTTCGGTTGCTTGGGCAGCCAGGATACGCAGCGAATCAAGCAGCGGTACGCCGTTTTCCAGCAAGTCTGACAATTGGGTGAACGTGTCGGCCAATACCTCGGGTTTGATTTTGCGTCGTAGCGTTAAAGGTAAGCGTTCTCCCAACGCCTCGTTTTTCTGGTCGGCCAGCTGGAGTGGAAACAGGGCGCGGTCTGCAAGTGTGCGCAACGCTTCATGGCGGTTGGCTGCGGTGACCGTGCCGGATTCATTCTGGCCACTGGTCGCTCGGGCGGTATAAGCAAATTCAGGCACTGATGTGATCGTGATGTAGTTGAGGAAAGCGGGGGTGAAGTGAGTGTAATTGACAGCAATCTATGCGGCGTCAGGACGCAGTGCGGTGATTCCTGGGGTCGGTGATGTGTCCGCTAAATCTTCCGGTACGGACAACGCATCCGCCTTGGTGACACGGACCACTTCGTCAATCGAGGTAATTCCATCGGCGACTTTCTGCCAGCCGTCGTGTCGCAACGATTGCATGCCGGCACGCATGGCGGCTCGTTTGATTTCTGTGGACGGCGCCCGTTGGTTACACAAATGTTGGATTTCTTCGTTGTTGACCAGCAATTCATACAGACCACTACGTCCGCGATAGCCCGTGTTGCGGCATTCGCGGCAACCCTGTGGCTGGTAGACCGAACCTCGCTCGCAGATCTCCCAGGGGAAATCGTCTGGGACCTCGTCCCGCTGGGGAACGAATGGAGCGCGACAGTCCGGACAGAGCTGGCGCACGAGTCGCTGGGCGACTACGCCTTCGACGGTACTGCTGACCAGGAACGGTTCGACACCCATGTCGCAAAGCCGCATAAACGCACTCGCTGAGTCATTGGTGTGCAAAGTGCTAAAGACCATGTGACCGGTCAAGGACGCCTGGGTGGCGTTTTCCGCAGTCTCCAGGTCGCGGATTTCACCGACCAGTACGACGTCCGGATCGTGGCGCAAAATTGCCCTCAAGCTGGCCGCAAAACTGAGCCCCACCTTCGTGTGCACCTGGATCTGATTGATGCCTTCCAATTGGTACTCAATGGGATCTTCTGTCGTAATGATCTTGGTTTCTTCGTCCTGAATTTCACTCAAGGCACTGTAGAGCGTGGTGGTTTTTCCGGACCCAGTGGGCCCCGTCACCAGCACAATACCATGAGGCAGGCGGATCAACTTGGAGAACGACTGATAGATGGCCTCGGACATGCCGATGCCGCGCAGTGAAAAGCTCAGATTATCTTTGTCCAGGACACGCATGACGACACCTTCGCCATGCAGCATGGGAATAATTGAAACACGCACGTCGACTTCGCGACGATGCACCCGCAGCTTGATGCGTCCGTCCTGGGGAACCCGTTTCTCCGCAATGTTCAGTTTTGCCATGATTTTCAGGCGGCTGATGATGGCGTTGCGGAACTGGTGCATCTCAGTCGGTACAGGTTGCCGCTGTAGGACGCCATCGATGCGGTAACGAATCTTAAGGCCTGTCTCCTGGGATTCGATGTGGATGTCGCTGGCTCTGGTCTCAATCGCTTCGGAGAGGATTTCATTGACAAGCCGGACGACGGAAGCTTCCTGCGCCATTTCGGCATCTTCGGAGCCGTCGAAGTTCAGCTCGTCCAGCATTTCAACGCCGGCCTGTTCACGCTGCTGCGCGAGCAAGCCGTCGATGGTCTCCGCACCGACACCCAGGTGCGACTTGATCAGGGCTGAGAGTTCCTTGGCAGGAGTAAGGACTGCCATCACACGGAGGCCCGTTGCGGAACTGATGGCGTCGATGGCCTGCAGATCAAAGGGGTCACTGATAGCCAGCAGAAGCTGTTCATCGACCATCCGCAGCGGGAATACTTCGTAGCGGTGGATCAGACGCAAGGGAAATTGTTCGAGGATCTGCAGGTCGATCTCTTCGGAGCTCAAGTCCGCGAGTTGCAGGCCCATGGCCGCGGCGGTCGCCTGCCAGACGTGATCCCCGTTCTCGAGCCCGAACTCGGAGGCCAGCGTTTCCACGTCACGGCCTTCAGTGAGCGCGGTACGAAGTTGCTGCAGTTGTTCTGCATTGAGAGGCCGTTGGCCGGTGGTGTTCTGATTTGCAATCATTACGCAAGTCGAGTTATTGGCATTTGGCCATCGGCCAGACGCATGTCAGGTGGGGTCGGTCGATCCTGCAGCGCATCGAGGCGTGGTCTGGATCGCGTTGTGAAGGTGGGGCCCAGTCGCCGTGTGGGCAAACCAGGGTTGTGGGGTGGGGTGCCAGGTGGACTGGCCAGGAAAGTTTGTGTGACGCGTTGCTCGGTGGTACGAGGACCGATGTCCCCCAACACTGCAAACGACGGTCGGAGGTTAGGGGAATCTGATGGTCGGGTCAAGGCGAATCAAGGGAAAACAGACAGAGCAGTGTTTGCTTATGGATGCGGGGTGTTTGATAGGTTGCGTTTACACGGGCCACGGGACCACGCTCGGAAACGCCAGGAAAGCTTTCCTGTCAGTCACGCAGCGCTTCGAGTGCGCGGCGCACGCGTCTCGCATTACCTCCTTTGAGAGGGATTAGTTGTACGGTACGGGCTGGGTGCGTCTGAGCCTGCGCATCCATCGTGGTTACAAACTCAGCGATTTCGTCGGCCAATTGGAGTGGGGCATTGACGACGATCGAGTTCGTTTTCTGGTCGACATGTAAGGTAAGTAATGGTGCCGTGGCGGCAGCATTGATCTGCTGCAGGACTGAGGCGACATCCGAGGAAACACCTTCGGGGATCGAGACGCTTTTTCGTCCGCCTCCAGTCGTTAATTGACTCTTGTAGACCGCTCGCAACGCGGCGTAAATTTCCTGGGCATCGGTGTGTTCGATCGAAAGGATGCGTGGTTTGCGGAGTCCGATAGCAGACGCAGGATCGGGAGTGTCGAGCGATGTAGCCAGATATTCCGCAATCTTCCGATCTGTGCGGCTTCCGTAAACGACGAGTGAATTCAGTCGCTCCGCTGCGACCACCACCAGGTCACCTGGCCCCCCACGCAGGTTGAAAGGCATGTCCTCCCAAAGTTCCCGCAGTAGCTTTTGAATCTGACTGGAGTCGGCGTTTTTCAGCGGGATGATCGAAAAATTACTGGCGGGACCTGTCTGTGTATCATCGTTACGCAGCAAGGCGCGGAGTAACGTCTCGAAACGGTCGAGGGCCTCCTGGTCGGACGATGCGATCGTGATACCGTTGGGGCCCGGAATGATCAGGATTGGCGACTGGGCCGCCGGCGGTACGGGAGTTGCCGCGGTCAGGCGATGTGGGTGTGCCGCAGTCGGGGCTGGCTCAATCGGTTTTTCAGGGGCCGTTGCCGGCGGCTGAGGGCGTTGAGGGGGAGCCGGGTTGGGGGCGGGTGGTTGCGCGTCGGGCGACAGGATGCGAATTTCATTCTCTCGCAGTTCAGACCAGATCCGTTGCATGCGCTGAATGGCTTCCAGAGGATTGCCGTCCAGTGGGATCACGCGCAAAGGGCCACGCGTCTTACCCTCCGCCAGTGAAGGTTCGCCCATCTTTCCCAGCATCTCGCGGATCTCCATGATCTGCTCAGGCGTCGCCCGCACGAAAAGTTTCTGGCTGACGGAATCGACATCGGTGATGGGAGCGGTGTTCTGTGCCGCATCGCGAAACAGCTGTTCGATCGAAGACTGTGCCGTAAAGGGGTCTACCACGCGGAGCGGGAAAACCTCGAGAACGCGTCGTGAGCCTTGCAGCTGTTTTAATGTTATCTCGATCTGTGAATGTTGGCGTTCGCTTGCTACTGCTAACAACTGATTGCCTTGTCGGTTGAGGCGGATTTCAGCACGCGGTTGCTGGTCGCTGAAAAGTGTACCGAGGACGGTTCGCACACTCTCCCCGTTCGCCTGACCGAGTTCATAGACACGGACAGTGGAGGGGAGGGGGTTCTCGCCACCACTGACTTGAGCGACCATGCTGCGAATTGCCGGTTGATAGGCGGGGGGCGCGACGACAACCAGGCTGCGGTCGGTTTTGCTGGGATGGCAGGAAACGTCGTTTTCCGGAAACGCTGCCCGCACAGCGTCCGCAACGACCTCAGCTGACATGCTGCCTGTTTGATAGGTCGTCGCAATGCGTGCCGCAGACGGATCATTCCGTTTCATTTGCTCAACGAGGTCCAGGATTTGTTGATGCTCACGGGGGCGGGCCGCCACGACGACCGTTCCCGAAGTGTCGTCCAGCGCGACGGTCGCCTGGGGTAACAGCCCCTTGATAGCGGTTTGGAGTGCGGGCGCCGTTTGGGGGGGCAGCCGATAAACCCGTGAAACGAGTTGCTGATCCACGTCGGGCTGTGCGAGTTGGTCAACGAGTTCCTTGACTTTCGTGTGTTCTGCCGCCGGTGCCGTCACGACGACCGTTCCCGATGTTTCGTCAATCGCGACGGTCGCCCGAGGTAACAAGCCGTTAATGGCTGTTTGGAGTGCGGGTGCCGTTTGCGGTGGCAGTCGATAAACCCGTGAAACGAGTTGCTGATCCACGTCGGGCTGTGCGAGTTGGTCAACGAGTTCCTTGACTTTCGTGTGTTCTGCCGTCGGTGCCGTCACGACGACCGTGCCGGAGGTGGACTCGAGCGTCACGGTCGCCTGAGGTAACAAGCCGTTAACGGCGGTTTGCAACGCTGGTGCGGATTGCGGTGGCAGTCGGTAAACCCGCGAGACCACTTGTCGCTCTTCGCCCCCTTGTGCAAGCTGTTCAACGAGGTCCAGGACTTTCGTCTGTTCTGCCGCCGGTGCCGTCACGACGACCGTGCCGGAAGCAGACTCGAGCGTCACGGTCGCCTGGGGCAACAGCCCGTTGATAGCGGTTTGCAGCGCTGGTGCGGTTTGCGGCGGAAGGCGGTAGACGCGTGAGATGGGCTGTTGCTGTTCGGATTGCTGGTCGAGTTGTTCGCAAACGGCGGCGATTTGCTTGTGTTCTTCGTCGGTGGCGGTAGCTACCAGTTTCATAACGGTGGTGTCGACGGAAATGTTGGCGTTGGGGACCAGGCTGGCCAGCACGGTTTGCGCGGGTGCCGGGTTGCAGTGCTGGAACGAATAGATACGGGTCGATTTTTCCGTTTGCTGGGGCTGGTCGAGTTGTTGCAGCATGGTGGTCACGCGTTCGTGCTCAGCCGGTGTGGTGGTTACCACAATGCTTTGTGAAGCGGAGTCGAGGATTGACGAAGCATCCGGTAGCAATTCTTCGACCAGGCGATCGGCTGAGCGGGCAGTGGCGAAGCGGAGTTTGTAAACCCGCACCACAGGGGTGGCGCCGGCCGTGGCGTCCGGGAATTGCTCTTCGATGCCCCGGATGGCTGCAGCCAGCGCGGCGTGCTGGTGTCTGTTGCCACTGACGATCAAATGTTGATCCTGCCTGCGAATCGAAATCTGTGCAGTGATGCTGGGTGGAAGAAGGTCTACCAGTGCGGCTGCTGACATGCGTCGGACGGTGTGGACTTGGATCACCGGTGTGACATCGACAGGTGGGGGAGGGAGCTGGTCTTCGATTTGTTTGATGGCCGCTGTTAGCGCGCGCTGCATACGTGGGCTGCCATTGATGATCAGGTTTGGTTCCTGTGTGCGAATCGAGACACTTTCGAGCAGGTCGGGTGGGAGCAGGCCAAGCATCGCCGCCGCCGGCATGCGGCGGACTGGGTGAACGCGGACTTCACGCGTCTCTTTGGCAGGAACGCTCGCGCGAATCTTTTCGATTAAGTCCCGGGCGCGTTTGTGTTCGTCAGCGGTTCCCTGGACCAGGAGCCGTCCAGGTGCGGTGCTGATCAGCTCCAGGTCTGGCAGAGCGTCTTGCAGTAGCTGGCTGGTTTCCGAGACGGACGCGGGCTCGATTTGATACAGTTCCAGGACGCGGTCTTTACCCGGTTGCTGATCGAGGTGGCTGATTTTCTCGAGCGTCGCCCGCATCGTTTCATGTTCCTCCGGAGTGGCCAGCATCGCCATACCGCCAGTCTTCGGATCGATCGCATAGTTTGCAGTGGGGGCCAGTGTCAGAAAGATCTGCAGGATCTGGTCGGGATCCCGTCTTCCTGTCGGGTAGACCTCCACGTGCCGGTTGGGGGGCCTGTTGTCAACCAGCAATGGCTCGGCAAAAGCAGCCAGTCGGTCATGGTCGCGTTGGCTTCCCCAGGCAACGATGCGGTCGCCGACGACCGACAGCTGCATTTTCGGGACGAGCTCGGTGACGACCGGCAGCAGGGGTTCTGCTTCGTCAGGTGCGAACTGATAGGGGACAAGTTTGCGCGTCTGGCTAGGCGTTTCCGCACGGTTCCACTGTTCCATAAACGCTTGCAGAGGTTCATGTTCCTCCTCGGTCGCCCAGACGAGCAGCCGTTGATGCGCATCGTCCGGAATAATCTTGAGTGCCGGATACATTTCGGCGAGCAGTTCCCGGGCCTCACTAGGCACGCCGACGGTAACCGGGTAAGCCACCACTACGGTACGGTCTGCCGGGGCCTGTCGATCGGAGAGCGTTTTCAGTAATGTCACCAGTTGCTGGTGTTGCCGCGGCGTGGCCCAGATCACCAGTTCACGAGAGTTGGTGTTTTCCACAATCTGCATGTCCGGGAATTGGGCCGTCAACGCAGCTTGCAGCTGTACGAACCGCTGGCGTTGCCGTGGATTAACCGGGTAGATTTTGAGTTGGGGTGGTGTGGCGGTTGGCAGATGTTCAGCGATCTGTCCGAGTACCTGTTGGACTTGTTCCTGTTCCTGTTCTGTTCCCAGTACGATCAACCGGTCGGTCGCGTCGTCCCAGGTGAGCTGCGCCTCGGGGGCACGTTCTGTGACGAGTCCCCGGATGGCGTCGGTCGTTTTTCCTGGCAGCGGGTAGGACTGCAGTTTTCGAGGTGCTTTGGCTGCGTCTGTGATGAGTGTTTCCAGTAGCTTGCCAAATTGCAGATGCTGGGCCGGGGTGGCCAGGATGGCGAGTTCTCCAGCCGTCTCGGAATCGATCACACGCATGCCGGGCCAGGTGTCCAGCAGGTTCGACTGCAATCTGCTGAAACGCTCGCGTTGCAGTGGATTAACCGGATAGATTTTGAGTTGGGGTGGTGTGGGCTGATTGCCGTCGGCGTCAAATTGCCGGAGCGTTTCCAGGATGGCTGCGTGCTGTGGCGCGGTGGCAACGGCGCTGAGTCGCAATGTCGCTGCGTTCCAGGTGAGGCTCGCTTCACTGACCAGGCTTTCCAATGCCGACAGGAGCCCATTGGGGAGGGGTTGCGTGCGAGGGTAGAAACGCAGGGTGCGGAGCTGGTCGGGGCGTGTTGCGGGCGCTAATTCAGACAACGCCCCAGCAATCGTGGTGTGCTGCTCGTTGGAGGCCCGGGCGAGCAGACGCAGTCCATCGCTGGTGGCGTGCAGGCTGATCCCGGGTACCAATGCCTCTAATGCGGACCGGATCGCAGTGGGGTCATTGCCTTTGAGATCGTAGACACGCAATTGCTGGTTTCCTGCTGTCTGTTGCTGGATTCCCAGCTTCTCCAAGGCAGCGCGAATGGCCGCCTGTTCGCTGGGGCTACCGTATACGGCCACCCGCAGCTGCGCTGGATCGATCGAGACTTGCGCATCAGGCGCGACCAGTTTGAGTTGCGCTGGCAGGGTCTCCGACGGTGCGGACTGCAGGACATAAACTTCGAGCAGCGAGGCCGTTTCACGAGGTGGGATTTTGGTTAATTGGGCGAGGATCGCTTTGACCGCCTTTTGCTGATTGGGTGTGCCAAAGACGCTAATCTGTTTGGCCTTCTGATCTGCGTAATAAGTCACGCCAGGAATCAAGCTTTTCAGGGTCTGGACTCCGACTTGCGCGTCGAATCCCTGGTACGGATACGTCTGCAGGACTGGCTTGGGAGGCGGCGCCGGCTTGGCCGGTCGCGCTGGCGGCTTGGGTTCCGGTACTGAACTAATTAACAGACTGTAGGCGGGCATTTTTGCCGCCATGTCAGTGATACGGATTTGTTTGGTTTGCGCCAGAGTAAGGGCGCGGCCGTATGGTTTGAGGAGTTGCTGGACGGCGGTGTCGACGGCAAGGGGTGCGCGCTTGCCCAATGGAAACAAGATTGTCACGAATTCAAAGCGGCCACGCTGGTCAAGCTTGTCGAAGGAGATGGTGGGGATGAGCTCGGAGGTGAGTTCGCCATTGAGTGCCATGAGGATCAGCGTGCGATCGCGGCGCACCAGGCTGAACCCTTTGGTGAGCAGCACACTGTTCAAAAGGTCGATTGCGTCGCGTGGTGAATAACCCTTCATGTCGCGGTAGGTGAAGGTTCCGCCAGGAGGCTCATTCATGACTAGCGAGAGGTCGCTTTGTTCGGCAAACCAGGTGAGCACCTCGGGCCAGGTTTGTTCGACGAACTGGAAGTAGAGCGCGCGCGTTGCCGGCAAGGTGGACAGACGTTCGCGTTGTTCTGCGGTCAGCAGCCCGGCGAGTTTTTGGTTCGTTGCGGCGATGACTGCCGGCCGTTCACCGGCCGACGCTTGACTGAGTTGGGTGGCACGCGCCGTGAGGAGTTGGGTGATCTCGGCGCGTTGCGCGTCCGTCAACTGGACGTGTTCCGCGACGGATGGCTGTGACAACCGCAGGTAATCGAAAGCAATCGGCGCCTGCGGTTTTTCAGAATCGGCCGGGGCACCTGTTTTTTCCTGGCCCGGCAGGTGGTCGGTGACGCACCAGGCGAGCGCCGTCCAGAGGGCGAACGTCCAGAGGGTCCCAAAAGGCCGTTGCCCAGCGGCTCCGGGGATTCCTGAAGTTGCGTACCGCAACGCAAACGAATTCTGAATGCTCATCCGTGAATCTTCCCTAATCCTGAACATTGGCCGCAAATTTCCGCTAAGCATAGTGATTTTGCCGTTAAGCATAGTGATTAAGGGAAAATAGGTAAACACCAACGGTCGCAAATGGTGGCTGGTTCGGGGTGCCGACGCGTTATCGAGATCGTGTGGCAAGGTGGTAGGGACACTGGCTACAGCGCAGTTTGTTTTTCTGCAGGCGCTCCGTCGGCACGGACTGGTCGATCGCTCGTCGCCGCCGCGGTCCTGCTGGTGTAGAATAAGACGCCGGAAATGGCGATCTGACTCCTCCTGGTCCAGCTGGACTGGTGGAGCAGATTGCGGCCAATCGGAGTACCGTCGAAATGAGACAATTGCGTCAGCGTTACCGGGATCCAGCCAGGAATCATTGGATCGTATCGAAGCCCCGCGGCCGAGCGGCCGTCTCTTTCGGAAGTCTTTCGGCAGCAACGTGTTACGGGATTCTGGCCGTGGTCTGGAGTGGGCTAGTTGGCCAGGTTCAAGGCGAGGGGATCGATTTTCAAGGTGAAATTCGGCCGATCCTGGTCGAACATTGTCTGCAGTGCCATGGGCCTGACAGCGCGGCACGCGAGTCGGATTTGCGTCTTGATCTGAAGTCGTCGGCGATCAGCCGGCGCGAGTCCCGAACGCCGGCGATCCGGCCAGGTGACGCAGCCGGGAGTCCGTTGATGCGCCGCGTCAGATCACAAGACCCGGATTACATGATGCCACCGCCGGCGCACAATAAGCCACTATCCCAGCGCCAGATCGAGTTGCTGGGACGCTGGATCCAAGAGGGTGCCCCATTTGAGAGCCACTGGGCATTTCGAGCGCCGCAGCGTGTTGAACTCCCTCCCGCTGATGGCGTGGCAGGTGCGCACCCAGTAGATCGGTTGGTGGCACGTCGTTTGAACGAACCGGGCTGGTCGCTGGCGACCGCGGCACCAGCGGCGGTCCTCTGCCGCCGGATCCACCTCGATTTGGTGGGTTTACCCCCATCCCCGCAGGAAGTGGAGGTGTTCTGTCAGGCCGCGGAAAGTGGCCTGTCCGCTGCGGTCCAGCAACGGGTGAATGCGTTGCTGGCGAGCCCTCACTATGGGGAAAAGTGGGCGCGACACTGGCTGGACGTTGCGCGGTACGCCGACAGCAACGGTTACGAAAAAGACCTGCCACGGGAACAGTGGATCTGGAGGAATTGGGTGATTGATGCAATCAATCGAGATCTCCCCTATGACCGTTTCCTGATTGAGCAGATTGCGGGGGATTTGCTTCCAGATAGGACCCAGGATCAGCTCGTTGCCAGTGGATTTCTTCGTAATGGAATGATTAACGAAGAGGGTGCGATTGTGGCTGAGCAGTTTCGTATGGAGGGGCTCTTTGACCGGATGGACTGTATCGGCAAGGCAGTGCTTGGGTTGTCGTTGCAATGTGCGCAATGTCACAGTCATAAATTCGATCCGCTCTCGCAAGAGGAATACTATGGGATCTTCGGATTTCTGAACGATACCTACGAAGCCAAGTCGTGGGTTTATGAACCTGCCCAACTGAAACGGATTACTCAGATTGACAAGGCGGTGGCAAACTTGGAAACGGAGATCCAGCGCCGTCTGCCTGCGTGGCAGACCCTGGTCGAGAACTGGGCACAGCAGGAGGTCGACAGACGTCCCGCATGGCAGGTTATCGAACCGTCAGACCAGGTCTGGGTAGGTGGCGTCAATCATCCCCAGAAACTGGCAGATCAGAGTGTGGTGATCCTGGGGCATCCAACCACCACGGGTGAGATGTATGTGCGGGGGACACCTGAATTCAATGGCGTGACTGGGCTGCGAATTGAAGCCTTGACGTACGGTGATCTTCCGTTTGGTGGTCCAGGTCGCAGTCCTCGTGGTGTGTTCGCGCTGAGTGAGTTATCGCTCAGCGTTCGTCTACCTGGTACCGACGAGTGGCGGCCACTCAAACTGTCACAGGCGAGTTGTGATTTCGAGGAACCCGCGCAGCGTCTGATTGAAGTGGCCCCGGAACCCAAGCCTGAGAAACCAGACAAGCGGCTGGTCGGACCGGTGTCTTATCTGATCGATGGGCTTGAGGAGACGGGCTGGCGTTCTGATCGCGGGCCAGGGAGACGCAATACCGAGTCGGTTGCGGTGGTGCAACTGGCGGAGCCGGCCACTTTTCCAGCGGGTACTGAGCTGAATATCAAGCTGGTAATGAAACATTCACTACCGGGGGACGCCAGGCAGACGACGCAACTGGGGCGAATGCGTTTCGCCGTCACACGTAGCCCGCAACCCGTTGCGCCAGACTATGACTGGGCGGCGGGACTGGCATTGGACAAACCGGCTGCGCAGTGGGCTGCTACAGAAAGAGCGGTGTTGTTCACAGCCTGGCGCAAGACAGTTGCGCAGTTGGCGGATATCAATCAGGCCATTGAAACGTGGCAGCGCACATTTCCCGAAGCTCCTACCAGCGTGTTGCACCTGGCAGTGCGGCGGCAGGAGGAATCGCGGGATACGTTCCTGCTCGACCGTGGCGCTTGGGATCGCCCATTGCGAAAAGTGGTTCCGCATGTGCCGGCGGTACTCCATACGTTGGCTGCTACGGATGGAGTGGATCGACTGGCTTTTGCGCGTTGGCTCGCCGACCGGCGCTCGCCGTTAACGGCACGCGTGCAGGTGAATCGAGTATGGCAGGCGATGTTTGGCCGCGGGTTGGTGGCGACACCGGAAGATTTTGGTACGCGTGCCGAAAAACCGGTTCACCTCGAACTGCTCGACTGGCTGGCAGTTGATCTCATGGAGAATGATTGGAGCGTGAAGCATTTGATAGGGACGATTGTCACGAGCCGTACCTACCAACAAGACTCACGCGTGACTGTCGCAGCCCGGCAGGCCGATCCCGAAAACCGCTGGTTGGCGCGGGGCCCCCGTTTCCGCGCAGAGGCAGAAGTCGTGCGAGACATCGCGCTGAGTGTTGCGGGGTTGTTGCATCCGCGTATCGGCGGTCCGAGTATCTATCCACCAGTTCCGCAGAGTGTTCTCAACGACAATTTTACGAGGCCAGATTACTGGTTGCCACCGCCGCCACCGGAACGCTATCGCAGAGCACTTTATTTGTTCCGCAAGCGTTCGATGCCCGATCCGGTGCTAAGTACGTTCGATGCACCGAACGCGGATTTTGCCTGTGCCCGGCGTGTGCGGTCTAACACGCCGCTGGCGAGCCTGGTGTCGATGAATGAGCCTGTCTTTGTGGCCGCCTCGCGTGGACTGGCGTTGCGGATTCTGGCAGAAGGCGGCACAACGGACGCGAGTCGGGTCGACTATGCGTATCGGCTTTGTACGGGACGGGCGGTTCGTTCCCAGGAACAGGAGGTGGTCCTGAGCTTGCTGGAGAGTCGACGTCGCGAGCTTGCTCAGAAGCCCGCGTCAGCACGTGAGATGCTCCTGGATGATCAGGACCGCCTGCCGGCGCAGGTGTCTGAGACGGGGATAGTCGAAGGGGCTGCCTGGATGGTGGTGGCTCGTGTGCTGCTTAATCTGGATGAGACTTTAACCAAGAACTAGGGGCGGTACTGATGGGTATGCTGGGTGAAATTCGGCAGCTACAGTCGCGGATTCTCAAACGCCGGTGGTTTCTGGGTGAATGTGGTGTGGGGTTGGGAGGTGCTGCATTGTCAGCGCTTATGGGGAATTCTGCCCGCGGCGCAACAGAAAACGCCAGGACGCGTGGCCCGCACTTTGCTCCGCAGGCGAAACGCGTGGTCTATTTGTTCCACGCGGGGGCGCCCAGCCACCTGGAGCTGTTCGACAATAAGCCAGCACTAACTAAACATAGTGGCCAGTTGCCGCCAGCGGAATTGCTGGCGGGCTACCGGTCGGCGTTTATCAATCCCAATTCGGCTCTGTTGGGACCCCGGCATGGCTTTCGCCGTTATGGGGAGAGTGGGATTGAGATGTCAGAGCTATGGCCGCACACCGGCAAACTAGCCGACGACCTGTGCGTTATTCGGTCACTNCATACTGANGCNGTNAATCATGCACCCGCACAGATNATGCGGAACACCGGTTCACCTCAGTTTGGTCGACCAAGTTTTGGAACGTGGACCCTGTACGGCTTGGGGACGCAGAACGCCGATNTACCCGGCTACGTNGTNCTCAANAGTGCCAGAGGGACCAGNGGCGGTGCCAGTAATTACGGGTGTGGNTTNTTGCCTACTTCNCTGGCTGGAATTCCATTTCGCAGTTCGGGCGATCCGATTCTTTACCTTACCAANCCGCGTGGCTTCGATAAGGAGACGCAACGTGCGTCCTTGGATAGTTTGCGGCAACTCAACGAATTGGCGTTTGCCGATGCGGGTGACCCCGAGATTGCGGCGCGGATCCAGAGCTATGAAACGGCCTTCCGTTTGCAGCACAGCGCACCGGAGTTGATGGAACTCAGTGCAGAACCACAGCACATTCTCGACTTGTACGGGATCAAGGATCGCAAAGAGTCGAGTTACGCGTGGAACTGTCTGTTGGCGCGACGAATGCTGGAACGTGGAGTGCGGTTTGTCCAGCTTTTCCACGAAGTCTGGGATCAACACGGTAATCTGACGAAGGGGGTTCAGGATAATTGCCGGGCGACCGACCAGGGAACCGCGGCCCTGCTATGGGATCTTAAGCAACGCGGGTTACTGGACGACACGCTGGTCATCTGGGGGGGCGAATTTGGCCGCACTCCAATGGTGCAGGGTGGAAACGATGGCCGCGATCACCATAACCGCTGCTTTACAACATGGCTGGCCGGCGGTGGTGTACGGGGCGGGTACTCGCACGGTGAGACGGACGAACTGGGTTTCAACATCGCGCGCGATCCTGTCCATGTCCACGACCTCAACGCGACGTTGCTGCACCTGCTCGGGCTGGACCACACCCGCCTGACCTATCGTTTCCAGGGACGCGATTTCCGCCTGACCGATGTCCACGGTCGCGTGGTCAAAGAGGTACTGGCCTAGGCCACGCAGGTACACTAACCAAAGACGTCGCGAAAAGCGGATAGCGCTTTTTCATCCGTCTCCGCGGGGTAGGCCTCCAGACCGACGGCTCCCGTGTAACCGACGTCATGTAACGCCGCGGCGACGCGCCGATAGTCGATTTCTCCGGTACCCGGTTCATGACGTCCTGGTACGTCCGCGACATGGACGTAGCCAATCAGGTCCGAGTGGTTGCGAATGGTCTCAATGACATTACCTTCCTGAATTTGAGTGTGGTAAATGTCCATGAGAATGCGGATGCGTGGGCTGCCGACCTGTTCCAGCAGACGCGCAGCGTCCTCAAAATAGGGGATTGAATAGCCTGGGTGGTCACGCTTGATATTGAGGGGTTCGAGGTTATAGACGAGGTCGTGTTTTTCAGCGATTTCGGCAACCTGGCAGAGTGCTTGGTAGGCTGTTATCCACCGGGTTGCAGGGTGTGACGCGATCAAGTGATTGCCGTGGCCTGCGTCATCCAGCGAGCCGGAGAGCAAAATCAGCTGGCGGACTTCGAGTTGTTCTGCAACAGGAAGGCAGTCGTGGACACCGGCGATCCAGGCGTCGACTCCGTCGGGGTGAACCATGCAGCCGCCGTCCCGGTAAACGACGTTACCAATTATCGTGCTGATCCGTATTTCCGAATCGGTTGCCAGGGCCGCTATGTCGCGGTCGTGCCAGCCCCAGAACTCGACTGCGTAACCCGCCGCCGCGATCTGGCGGGCGCGTTCCACAAACGGGAGTGCGGTAAACAGGGTATCTGCACAGGCGGAGAGTTGAAACGCCATGGGAGCTCCTCAAGGTGTGGGTATCCAACCCGCACAGCATAGCCCATGCGCAGTGCATCGCCGAGCAGGAGTGGGAGCTTGCCGTGTCAGGGGGAGCCTGTTGCGGCGGGGGCGGGCTTCAGCCAGGGTTCCTGGAGGCACGTTGGCTTTCCTTCCAGCACGATGATCAGCTGGTCGGCTGGCAACTGGTGGAAGACCTGTTCGGTGTTGCTGGTGGGCCAGCGGATGACGAGTTGTTCCACATGGGTTGCGTTGCCCAACCCGAGTGTCTGGCAAAGGGGGTTTGCGCCGAAGCTGCCTCCGCTGTTAACGTGACGGAAAATCGACCGCGCGGTTCCATCGGCGGTTCGAACCACCGCTTCGATGCGAGCGCCGATTCCGTCCCGGTTCGAGCTGCGACCGATTACCTGGACGGCTAACCAGTGATGGCCAAAGCCTGGGTTGTCGAAGAGCGTGTCGTGGAATTTGTCGCCGGGAAAGGCGCCCCCCGTTTGTGCGAAGACATCCATGTCGCCGTCACGATCTAGATCGGCAAAAGCCACGGCGTGGCCTTTTTGAAGGTGCCCGAACCCACCGGCAAAAGTGATATCCGTAAAACGTTTGCCATTGTGATTGCGGTACATCACATTTGGCATGAGTGCTTCGTATTCCGGCGTGCCGGTCCCCAGGTAGAAATCGAGAAAGCCGTCGTAGTCCAGGTCTCCGAAGTTGGCACCCATGGGAAGCGTATAATCGTCCGCGAGTTGCACTTCGCTCGTGACATCAGTGAAGGAACCCTGGCCATCACCGCGGTAGAGTCGGGCGGGTTCCTCGTCGAACGGCTTCCCGAGATAGCTTTTGACAACGCTGCTCAGACCATCTGAATCAATTTGATAGCTTGAAACATAGAGGTCGAGGTGGCCGTCGTTGTCGTAGTCCCAGAACCACGTGGGAAAACTATAGGTCGGGTCACGCACATTGCGCTCGCTGGCCACGTCGACGAAGGTTCCGTTGCCACGGTTGCGATAGAACCGGTTGGGGGCATTCAGATTGGAAACGTAAAGCTCAGGGAATCGGTCGCCATCGCAATCCCCCCAGCTGACTCCTTTGGCGTAGCGGAGGTTCTGCACACCGGCGGCGCGGGCTACGTCGCGGAAGGTACCGTCCCCGTTGTTGCAAAAGAGCTGGGCCGGCGCGTCGACGGGGCCGTCGTGTTCGTTGCCGACGTAGAGGTCCAGATCTCCGTCATTGTCATAGTCCGACCAGGCACCGGTTTGTGTTGGCAAATGGTGTTCCCCGAGTCCCGCGTCGAAAGTGACGTCGGTAAAGGTTCCGTCGCCATTGTTGCGGATGAGGGAATTAGGGTGGCTGCCGTGTTCACCAAACCAGCCGCCGCGAAGCACCACGAAATCCATGTGTCCATCATTGTTGTAGTCTGCCTGCTCCAGATTGAGTCCGCCACTCAGGCCCGCCAATCCAGCTGCCACCGTTTGTTCGGTAAAGGAGCCGTCCTGCGAGTTGACAAAGAATCGCAGTGGGCCCGCGGGGTCCAGAGTCGAAGTGACCACATCGAACCAACCGTCTCCATCAAAATCATGAACGATCGCGCCACCGGAAAGATTGAAGGTGTTGATGCCACGCTCCTTCGCGATGTTCGGGAATCGTGGCCAGACCTCTGGCGTTTCAAAAACGCGGGTGGGAATACGGAATTCGGCGGGGACACCCTGGGGGTATTCGCCGATCGTCATGGCGGCCAGGTTCAACAGCCATTGGGCTTTGAGGAAGTCGCTTGAATCGGGCTCGGCGTGGGCGAGTACTTCGAGGAACATTTTGCTGGCCTCACGCGAACCGTGTGGCCGTTGATGAATGCCCTGGCCTGCAATAGGCAGGATACAGCTTTCGCCAGAGTGCTGCGCGCAACAGTTCTGGGTTTCGCCGAGCCGCAGATACGCCAGACCCAGTCGGTACCGTACTTGATTGGGGATGTGCGGGGGCATGCGGTCTTGCGCCGCCGGGAGTAACGCATGGGCCGCAGTCAGATGCTTAATCACCGACGCCTCCGCTCCCAGACGAGATTCTTCCCTGGCGAGAGCTAGGTGACCAATCAGGAAATGGTGCTTGGGGTCATTGGCAGCCAACGAGTCCAGCCGTGTCTGCCATACATCTACCATCTTGCGGCCCAGCCAAGGGTTTTGCTGGGCTGTTTCTGAGGCCAGTCGTGCGAGCAGCCGAATCATCCGCTGGTGACCGGAAACTTCACGAGGAAGCGGGGGAAGCGGGGAGTTGACGCGGGCGGAAGGGGGGGCGGCCTGTCGCTGGGAGTCGCTGGGACGCTGCTCGGTCGTTGCCGGAGGGGGGGTAATCGACTCGACGGCTGCTTGCTCGCGGCAGGCGACTAGCAGCGGGCAGGCTAGCAGGCCGCTGCGGAGGAGTTGAGTCCAGCGAGAGCGTCCCGGCTGCGTGGTGGTGACTGTGTGCTGCATCAGCCGTATTCCGGAAGGAACGCCGTCAGTGTATTCGCCGGTCATCGCCCTTGCTTGCGTGTTCCAGACGCGGGGCGACGAAGGTGCCACGATCTGCGGGCAGACTGTATTGATCGCGGCCAGCGGGGACACGACAGAAAGCCCTGCGGGGAGCGTATCACCCTGCCCGGATCTTATAGCACAGATCGCGGAAAGCAGCCACGGCAGCGAGGGGGCCAGACAGGGTATGAGCGCTGATCTGCGCTGCAGTAGGCGGCCGGTCGGCCGGCTGTTAAAACGTAAGCTGTTAGTTTTACACGAATCGCCTGCCGCGATTGGCCTTTCAGACATCCAGGGAGTGTGCTTGTGATGATGACATTCAGATCTGCCCTAACGCTTTTGGGGATCGCGGTATTTCCGGTGATGGTGTGCGGAGCGGACTTCAAAGCACTGATTGTCGATGGTCAAAACAACCATGGAGTGTGGCCGAAGACGACCGCCATGATGGCAAAATACTTGCAGGACACGGGACGTTTCTCTGTGTTCGTGGCGCGGACGCGGTTTACGTGGCAGGGGGATAATCTGTTGAAACAGTACGCCGTACCTGGCGTGACCACCACGGCGCGCCCACGCCCACAGCCGGATCCGGAGTTTCGCCCCAAGTTTTCCGACTACGATGTGGTCATCTCGAATTTTGGTAACGCCGCTGCGGCCTGGCCTCAGGCGACACAACGTGATTTCGAAACTTACATGCGTAAGGGCGGTGGGCTGGTGGTTGTGCACGCGGCAGACAATTCCTTCGGGGATTGGCCGGCGTACAATGAGATGATTGGATTGGGGGGCTGGGGCGGCCGCAATCAGAAGCACGGGCCGTACATCTATCTCTCTGCGGAGGGCAAGCTGGTACGCGATACGTCAGCCGGGAATGGGGGACACCATGGCAGTCAGCATGCCTTCTCACTGGTTGTGCGCGATGCTGAACATCCGATCACGCGTGGCATGCCCATGGAGTGGCTGCACGCACGCGATGAGTTGTACGACAAGCTGCGCGGCCCCGGAACCAATATGGACATTCTGGCTACGGCGTTTGCCGACCCCAAGCATGGCGGAAGTGGTCGACACGAGCCCATGCTAATGACGATCCAATACGGCAAAGGACGCGTGTTTCATACACCGATGGGGCACGGGGACTACTCGCAAGAATGCGTCGGGTTCATCGTCTCGTTGCAGCGTGGTGCGGAGTGGGCTGCGACAGGCAAGGTGACACAGCCCATTCCCGCGGACTTTCCCACTGCGGGCAAGACGTCGACCCGGCCGTTTTCCACTGCGGCTGGTGACCAATAGACGGCTGGGCAGATTGCCGCAGAAAAATCTCGGCCCGTTGAGTTGCCGGGCGCACCTGGCCCTAGAGGGGATCATTTCCGGCCACGATGTCGGCGAAACTGGCTGGGTTCAGGTTGCCACCGGTGACCAGGCACACCGACAGGCCGCGTTCCTGATGAGGCAGGGCAAGTGCGGCTGCTGTGGCGAGTGCGCCGGAAGGTTCTGCGACCATTTTGTTGCCGACGGCCAGAATCCGTATCGCCGATCGGACATCTTCTTCGGAGACAAGCGCGACGCGGTCGACCAGACGCTGCAACAGGGGAAACATTTCTTCTGTGATATAGGGAACGGCCACGCCGTCGCAGATCGTGTTGCAGGCGACACTTACGGGACGACCTGCATCCAGGCTCCGCGCCAGTGCAGGACAACCCTCGGGCTCAACGGCGATGATGCGGACCTGGGGCCGCAGGGATTTCAGGGCGCTGGCAACCCCACCCAGCAGTCCACCACCCCCGACTGGAATGAAGATCGTTTCGACCTCGGGAAGTTCGTTGTGGATTTCCAGGCCAATCGTTCCATGTCCAATCAGGACATCGCGGTTGGTCCAAGGGTGAATGAAAGCATAAGGTTCCTGCTCCCAGAGTTGTTCGCGGAGGTAACGAAAAAGCTCGTCGACGGGCACCAGCACCGGTTCACCACCGTACGCCTCAACGGCCTGGACCTTGCTCGCCGGAGCGCTATCTGGCATCAGGGAACGGGCAGGAACACCAAAACGATGCGCCGCCCATGCGAGGGCCTGCGCCGTGTTGCCGGCGCTGACGGTACTGACTCCGGCCTGACGCCGCTGTCTGTCCAGTGACGCGACGGCGTACCAGACACCACGAATCTTGAAGGAATGAACGGGCTGATAGACTTCTGTTTTGAGTAGAACACTGCTGTCGCCCTGGTGACGGTGGAGCGGCACCAGGGGCATCGGCTGTACGACTTCCTGCAGGAGGGTGGCAGCACGCTGGAATTCGGCGAGAGTAGGCGGTGAGGAGTTCAGCATTGCTGGCCTGGCGGATGCCTGGTCTTGGGTTCAAGTGGATTGCGGACGGCCCAGGCGAAAAAGTCGCGCCGCCAGGACACCTCCCAGCGCGAGTGAGATGCCAACTACCCACAACAGCGCGTCCACCCAGCAAGCCAGGAGAAGACATCCGCCCAGACCGAGCCAGGCGAACAGAGGGTGATAGAGGCGTTCCTCACGCGACAATTGTAACGCCGCCAGGTTGGTAATGGCGTAATAGGTCAGAACCGTCATGGCACTAAATGACCAGGTCGTTTTGACACTTCCCAGCGCTGCGAGCCCGGCGATCGTCAGGCCGACCAGCAGGACGGCGATAGAAGGCGTGGTGCGGGCAGCATTGAGCCGGGCAGCCACCGATGGCAGGTCACCGCGGCGCGCCATCGCCAGCACGACGCGAGACAACCCCAGAACCAGATTTAACAATACGCTCAGTAATGCGGTTAACGCCGCGGTGCCGACAAAGATCCTGACCCCAGGGCTGGCGAATCCACGAGCCACAACTTCCAGGAAGGGGCCCTGGTCGGGCGTCAGGGTTCCCAGGCGGACCGCGCCGACACTGCTGAGTGCGACGACTCCCACCAGGACGTAAAGCGCCGCCGTAACACAGAGGGTAATGATGATGGCGCGGGGAATCGTTTGGCGAGGCTCACGCACTTCCTCACCGAGCGTGGCGATGCGCCCGTAGCCGGCATACGCGACAAACATCAAGGCAGTCGCTTTGAGGAGTGGACCCCACCAACCGGCCCAATGCGCGTCGGCGGTAGGAAGGAACGGTTGCCAATGGGACGGCGGCGCTGTGCCCACCGTTGCGAGCCCGCTGAGGATAAAGCTGAGAAGTCCCAGCAGTGTCCAGGCAACAATGCAGACCGTAACCTGACGGGAACGCTCGATTCCATTGAGGACGATCAGGGTCGCCACTGCAATGGTGAGCAGGGCGATACGCGGGATCCAGATGTCGGCAGCCCCGAGGTTGAGGAAGGACGCGAGGTAGGCGGCGAAACCAAGTGCCGCGGTCGCTGCGGACGCAGATTTGGCCGCCAGGAACATCCAACCGGCAGAGATGCCCAGCCAGGGGCGGAGATAGCGGTAACCGTACTCGTACGTGCCGCCACTCTGAGGATGGTTTGCGGCCAGCTGCGCACTACTCAGAGCATTGCAGGTTGCCAGCAGAGCGGCCAGGACAATGGCCAGGATCACGGCGGGGCCGGCTAGTTCGGCGGCTAGTCCCAGTGAGACAAAAACGCCGGTACCCAGGATCGAACCGAGCCCCAGGAAAGTCGCACCGGGCCAACCAAGTCGGCGTTTGAGTTGTGCTGCTGCGTTGTCCGCCGGTGGCTGAGAGGTGGTCAAGCGTAGACTCGTAAGGTACGTAGCCCGGACCCGCGCAGCGGCGCGGCAGTTGGTGGTGATAACGCGGCGGCGTTCCGCCGCCGACAGAGAGCTGTCCCGCGAGATCGGTGCGCTAAATCAACTCGCTGATTGGTTTACCCTGCGCG
The DNA here is from genome assembly GCA_002724245.1 of Planctomycetaceae bacterium. Classification (GTDB taxonomy): domain Bacteria; phylum Planctomycetota; class Planctomycetia; order Pirellulales; family Pirellulaceae; genus UBA9264. The sequence continues at coordinate 52,305 of PBOG01000031.1, read as the reverse complement.
AGCAAGGGAATCGGTCGTCCCGCCAGGTTCTCTATTTCGTGACGTGGGTTGATGCCGAGGTGTCGGTACATCAACGCCAGGATGTCTTCAGGAGTGGTCGGTCGCAGGGTCGGATACTCGGCCTTGCTGTTGGTAGCACCCACGACCTGGCCAGTTCGCAATCCGCCGCCGGCCAGGAGCACCGAATAGGCTTGCGGCCAGTGATTGCGGCCAACCCCGTTGCTGTTTTTACTGAGTCGTGGGGTGCGTCCAAATTCGCCCATGACAACCAGCATGACGTTCTCGTCGATGCCACGTTCATGAAGGTCCTCAACCAGGGCTGCGATACATTGATCGAGGTAGGGCAAACGTCGCGTCATGTAATCCCCAAAATGCCCCGGGCGGCCCGCGTTCATAATGTGGTCATCCCAATTCGTCCACTCAGGTCCAGTGAACGGCGTATTCATGAACATCGTTACCACACCGGTGCCGGCTTCGGCCAGACGCCGCGCCAGCAGGGCGCCCTGGCCCCAGCGGTTGCGACCGTACTTGTCCTTGGTTGCGTCGCTTTCTTGCGAGAGATCGAAGGCAGCTGCGGTCTGCGGGCTGGTGAGAATATTGAAAGCGAGTTCACGCATTTTATCTGTAGCGAACAGGGCTTGCTGGTGGTCGACGCCAGCGCGGAGCAAGTCCAGAGAAGCCAGCAGGTGCTTGCGGTCGTTAAGCTTTTCGCCAGCCGCTCCTGCGCTGACTTGAATCGGGGAGCGGTAGTTTTGTTGCGACGGATCACCGGCATTGAGCGGTTTGTGCTGCACTCCGATGTACGTGGGCAGGGTCATGTACGCTGCATTGGGCAGGGCAACGTACTGCGGCATTGCACTGGTCGCGCCGGCACGGAGATAACTGGTAACGTGTCCAAAGTCCGGGTGTTCGCTGCGACTGGTTGAAGTGGGGTCAGGTACCGCGGGGGTCTTGCCCGTGAGTACCTGGATGCCTCCGTCACTGTGGCTGGCCATGGTGTGGTGGCAACTGCGCACGATGGCCAGCTTGTCCGCAATCTGGGCCTGGCGTGGAAAGAGGTCGCAGATGTCGAGCCCTGGAACGTTGGTGGGAATGGGGCTGTAGATACTACGGTAGTCGGAGGGCGCATCTGGCTTGAGGTCATACGTTTCCAGCTGGGATGGGCCCCCATGGAGATACATCAAGATCACTGAAGTCTGGCGGCGCAGGTTCCCGGACGCGGCGCGCGCTGCCAGGATGTCGCTCAGGCAGAGGCCCGCGGTGCCCAAGGCGCCAGCCTGGAGAAACTCACGTCGTGGGAGCGGTCCTCGGCAATGTCTGTGCTGCATCGTATGTCCCGTCGTCTGTTCAGAGGCCAGGAGAGATAGTGTCATCTTCGGAAAGAATGGTCCGTGTGGAAACAGGAAAACGTAAAAAAACTGGCCGATCGCGATGTCGCTGGCACCAGGCTGGCTGATACCCGCTCGCGGCCTGTTAGTATACCACGATCAGGCGAGATGCGGTTTCCGGCCCGCCGGTCCAACGTGGGGCCGGATAGGTGGTTGGGAACCGGGCACTCGACTCGACCCTCTGGCAAATCCAGCCTGCTCCATTTACAGCGCACCTCTGGTAAGTCAAAATTGGCTCGCAGTAATGGCGCGGGATGCGCCTGACGCTTTCGCCCCACTTCCAACTGGAGTCTGACCCAATGAAACGTATTGGCTGCTGTGCGCTGTTGGTCCTGTTTTGTGTCAGCGGAATTGTGACCGCCGCAGAGGAAAAGGATGATGGTTGGATTAGTTTATGGGACGGGAAGACCTTCAAGAATTGGAAAGCCAGTGAGAATACCAAGAGCTGGACAATCAAGGATGGCGCATTTGTCGCTTTCGGTCCCCGTAGCCACTTGTTCTACGTTGGGAAAGAAGCGCCTTTCACGAATTTTCATTTCAAATGTGAAGTGATGACGGGCCCTGTCTCCAACGGGGGAATTTACTTTCACACCCGCTATCAAGAGGATGGCTGGCCCAAGTTTGGCTACGAGGCCCAGGTCAACAATACGCATGGTGATCCCAAAAAGACCGGCAGCCTGTACGACGTGAGGAACGTCTTGAAAGCGCCGGCCAAGGACAACGTATGGTTCACCGAAGAGATCATCGTGCGAGGCCGCAACATCCAGATTGTCGTCAATGGCAAGAAGGTTGTTGATTTCACTGAAGCACCTGATCGGAAGGCGGGCGCGGATTTTACGCGCAAGCTCGACAAGGGCACGTTTGCTTTCCAGGCGCATGACCCCAAAAGCGTCGTGCGGTTTCGTAAAATCATGGTAAGAAAACTTCCCTGACGCGGTTGCCGTTGCGCAGCGCGCGGACTGGAACGTTTGTGGGAGGCCCAACGGCAGAGCGTCCTGCTGTGACTTACCCGACGCGGCAGCCCCAGGGATCATTTGCCGCCAGACGGTACGTGCTGTTTGATCCACCCGGCCAATGGCTGGGACTCCGTCTGGCCGGCACTGAGCTGTAGCGGACCACTTTGGTAGCGGGTTGTGGCCCACCGGTACCGGCGGCGGAGCGTGGTCTGGTCGTGCGCCTGCAAACGCGCGTTGCGAGTGTCACCAATCCACTGTGGCAGCGGTGCCAGGGCGGCTGCCAGATCGTCGGCGTCGAACCACCGCAGTGCGCCGGGCTGCATTTGGTGGCTGTGGAACTGCGCTACACCCTGACCCAGGGAACGCAGATCCGCCAGGCCTCGCAGCGCGATGACGGCGTGGTACTGGCCGGGCTCAGAGATGGCTGCAAATTGAGCGGCCCGCGCCGCGTTCAGTCCTTCGCCAAGTGCGACGAGGCTGCATCCTTGAAAGGCTGGCAGTGCCTGCGCGGCGCGGCCGGCGTTCCGGAGCAGCAGGGCCCAGCGGCCGATTCGCAGGCTGCCGGACATGATTTCTCGTCGGTCGGACGCGTGATCGGCCGCGAGGTGCAGTACGTTCAGACCTGTTTGCGCCAGCGCAGAGGAACGTGCATGGCCTACAGACCAATCGTCGGCAATGACCACGGCCAGATGTCGGCTGGAGGGATTGTGATGCAAACGTAGGGTCGTAGAAAAACCGGGCAGATAGGCGCAACACCCGTCGGCGTAGCGGGCCGCTTGTCGGACGGTGACCCGGAGCTGAGGCTGCCAGTCGGAGCGGCGGAAAGAGTGGGCGGTGAGTCGCGCGCTCTGGAGGACACCGTTGCGAATGAACTGGAAATAGTCTGCTGAAGAGAGCTGTTTGCGTCGTGTAGCACGTTGCTCTGCGAGTTGCTGCAGCGCTTCGCGGTTAAGATCGAAAACGGTTTTTGACCCGGGCAGGTTGTGCACCTGCCCCCCAGGTGCGCAAAACAAATCGGCTGCCGTTTCGGTTTTCACTGGCGGTTCAGGGTCAGGGACGGGGAGACCTGCGAGGTGGTGTTCGAGAAAACGGTAGAGATGCGCGCGGGCAGGGGGCCAGAAACCGTGGGGTGAATCCACGCTGATGTATTGGAGGCGGTGTGCGCAGCCCAGGCGGCCGTACAGTGCGGCGGTTTCCTCGGCGACGCGGGCCATGCTGGCTGGGGGAAACTCGGGATCGTGGTCATTGCCAAGGATAAGCAGGGGGCGTGGTGCGATGCAGGCCAGGAGTTGTGCGGTTCCGGGACCGTAGGGGTCGCACATTCCTGGAAACCAGCTTTCCGTATGGAGTCCGCGATCGCCTGTCAGGTGGATGCTCTCTGCGATCCAGGAGGTAGGTGCCGCCACGGTGATGCGGTCATCAAGCGCTGTTAGATACTGGGTCAATGCGCCACCACCGGAACATCCCGCGCACGCAATCCGCTCGCGATCGATTTCTGGACGTGTTTCCAGATAATCCAGACAGCGGATCCCATCCCAGATGAAGTAGAGGCAAAAGTGACGGGCACTGGGCATGCACTGGTATCCCTGCACGGTGTGGTGGTTGCCCGTTCGCTCTCCGTAGGGCTCGCGTTCACCTTGGCCCAGAGGGTCCCAGACACAAACGGCGTAGCCGCTTTTTGCGAGAGTGATAAAACGGGCCTGGTAGTTGTCGTGCGTGTGGTGTGCTTTTCCCAGGGGGGCGTGTCCGATCGGAGAGAGCACGACGGGTACCGTGCCGGTTCGGTTGCTGGGCAGGTAGAGATTGACCGTGACGAAAAAGCCGGGTTGGCTCTCCAGCAGGATTTTCTCGACGGTATAGGTTTCGCGTTGGAGGCGGCCCGTACAACGGGCGTTGAGTGGGGTCCGGGCCGGCCAAGGACCGAGGATTTGACGCCATTTGGCCCGGACTTGGTTCTGGTAATTCCGCAGGCCCTGAAGCGTATCAATTTGACGTCGCAGCGTTTGGTCGCGGGTGAGTTGAACCTGTTGCCATTGTGCCAGTGACACCGCCAGATCAGGTGCTGGCAGCTGGGGGGATAACGTGCCAGGATCTGCCAGTACAGGGGAGCTGAATGCAAACACGCAGGCCATCCTGCACAGGAGCAGGTGGGTGTGGGTGGGTCGCTGGTGGGAAGTGCATCCGGCTCGTTGCCAGGGCTGACCTGCTTGACGCAGCTGGCGGGGAGGTCGAAACTTCGATGCTGCGACTGGGAACACCGTGGCAGGGGTTGGCATGGCGCCTTGATTGCGAAAGGGCCGGGGAACCACACAGCGGGTCAGGAGTTGCGCCCGCGGGAGTGCAGTATAGCGTATGGATCAGCCAGTATCGGGTTATGAGAGTCTTCCTGGTTGTCCCGCGGATGATCTTTCCGCGGCCAGCGAGGCGTTGTCGCGTCAGGGTTTTGTGATTCTTACGGATGCGGTACCAGCAGACGTCGCAGCGGACCTGGCCGAACGCGTGCTGGCGGCACCACAACGCGCGCCCGGTGTAGCAGGATATGAATTTGTTGTCGCGTTGCTAAATACCGATCAGCGGTTCTTGCAATTGGCCATGCATCCGACTGTGCTCGCATTGGCGCGGCAGGTCCTGGCCGGACGGGCCGAGCCGGCTCTCAACGCGTTTGCGTGGCCGGTGGAAGACCAGGTTCGGTTGGGAACGGTTGACGGGCTGGTCGCCCATCCTGGCAGTGCACCGGGAGCGTGGCATATGGATTCACCGATGGGGCAACTCAGTCCCGAACGACCACTGCCCGATTTTCCGATTATCGTTAATGCGATCTGGATGCTGACGCCGTTTCGCGAGGAGACCGGAGCGACTCGTCTGGTTCCCGGCAGTCAGACGCGACGGACGTTGCCACCACCTGTGTGCGACGCGCTTCCTGACCAATGCATTTGCAGTGGCCAGCCTGGCAGTGTCCTGGTGCTGCCGAATACCGTCTGGCATGCGGCTGGGGCCAATCGTAGTTCACTGCCACGCGTTGCCGTTGCCTGTAATTATCAACCGTGGTGGGTCGGGCGTTTGACGATGGATATGTATCCTATCGAACGCGAAGTCTGGGACCGCCTGCCGGCAGACGCACAGGCTCTGACTCGGCACCAGCTTTCCTGGGACACCAACTTTCGCGGCATCCTGGCGGACGAGGATGCCGGGGAAAAGTGACGGTCGATGAGCAAGCATTCGCACGAGATGACACCTGCAGCGGTGCAGGTGGGCCAGTTGTGCTGCGCGCTGACGGCGTTCGTGTCGCCGGTCAAGGATTGCGCCAGGGCGTGGGCAGTTCGGACTCGTAGTGTTTCACTTCAGGGAATCGGGTGACGCCGCGCAAAAGACGACCCAGGCGCGGCTCTCGGTGGTTGTAGACTTCGACGGCGTCGGCATCCGCGTAGCGGGTGAAGAGGATCCTGCGATCACGCTCCATGGTGGTGTTGCCCTGGGACATGTGCAGCAAGTGGCAATCGAGGATCAGGCAGTGTCCGGCTTTCAGAGGGATTGGGATCGCTTGATCTGTGTTCACTTGCATGTCGATAGACACCTGACTGGCCTTGTCGTCGAGCGTATGGACGTAGTTAACTTGTCCCTGCTGGTGACTGCCTGGAACCACCCACAGGCAACCGTTGTCCTCGTCGGTATCATCTAATGTGGTCAGGCAGCTGATCGAATTGTAAGGGTCAAGCTCTCCGTAGCCATTATCCTGGTGCCATCCGAATGATTGCGTGTTTCCGCGGAGTTTGAAGGTCAGTTGGCTCGTTGCCGCCTTGATATTCGGGCCGATCAATTGTGTTGCCACATCGACCAGGGGTCCGTCAAAGTAGTAGTGGCGGACGAGCTCGCTGTGATGGTGGATGTTCGGCAGCAGCGCGTTTTGTAACCAGGTGCCGGTTGGATCGAACGCGGTCTTGGCGGCGGACCATGTTGTCATGCATTCGGACCGCAGGCGGTTCAATCCGAGGGGATTGAGAACCGGTCCGAGTTTCAAGAATCCCTGGCTTCGGTACAACGCCCGTTCTGCGTCTCCGAGTGGCAGCGGGAGGAAAGCGCTCTGGCAGGTTTTGTCGTGCTGTGACATGTGCGGTTGCCTTGTTGCCGAGGTCGACTCCAACGCGACCCACGTAACGGTGGCGTGCCGAGTGGGCCAAATACAGACTGCAGGCAGAGAACGGTGACCGGCAGGGGCGACACGGTGTATCGTAAACTTTCACGCTCCCCTGCTGAAGTCGAGCGCGGACGCCGTAGCGGGTGCTGGCCGCCGGTGTTCAATTGGCGATCGGGACGAGGCGTCTCTATAATGCCGAAACTGTATCCAGTGGCTGCGCTGGGTGTCTGTGGCCTGACAGGGCGGGCGTCTGGCCGGACTATCGCATCTCCCCTGTTCTTGAGGAGTGGCTGCCATGACGTTCCAGCGAAAGATTCTGGCCGTGTGGACGCTTCCGCTGATGGTGTTTGCGTTGGGCAGGCCGGTCGGGAGCCAGGAGGTTTCCCAGCTGATCGTCGCACCGAATGTGGAGACGGCGCGAATGGGGGGAGTCGACGTTCCGGGGGCGCGGGCACTGCGCGAGATGCATCGCAGTCCGTACATCCTGCACGCGGTCAACGGCGTCTTGTCTCGTGTCCCTGTCTCACGCGTGCGGTTGCCACATAGCGACGGCATGAATCCGCAGGCGGTGCAGGTAGATACAGGGCCCGACGGTGAAATTTACGTACGACAGTCGGAAGTGTTCTGTAAATCGGTTGATGGTGGTCTGACCTGGACCGCGCGGCAGATCACCGTTCCTCCTGGCGTAAATCTGGGGTTTCGTTGGAAAGTGTTGCGCGATGGGACATTTATTTCCGTCGGGTGTGAGACAGGAAGTGTGGTGGAGTCGCCCGCGGTAGTCTGGGCGTCGCGGGATGAAGGTCTCACCTGGACGCGTCGCGCTGAAATCCCCATCTCTGATTTGCCTTTGCGGACGGGTAATGCTTATGTGCAGCGTTATGTGCATCGCGGATTGAATCGTTTGCGTGACGACACGTTGATCTGGGGGATTGACGTGCGCGATGACCCTTTCGTGAGAGGGAGCGCGCTCTACTTTTTCCGCTCGACTGATGGCGGGATCACCTGGCGGGGCCCGACACTGGTTCGCGATCGTGGCGCGTCTGAGGGAGCCACCGTCCGTTTACCGTCGGGAAGGCTGTTCGCTACCATGCGACTCGGGTACCTGATGTACGACTCGGATCCGCCGCAGTTGTTGAAATACACCCAAAAAGTCGACTCGGCACCCTTTAATGGTCGGCATCGTATCAAGAACCTGTTCGTCATGGATTCGGACGATGAGGGCCAGACATGGAATACGCCACGGTTGTTGACCACGGTGTACGGGCAGACGTTTGGTTATCCGGCAGCCCTGAGCGATGGCACGGTGGTGGTGATCCACGATACGCGGTATGGGCCCGGTCCGGCCGGGAGTCGAGCGATGGTCAGTCGCGATGAAGGGAAGACCTGGGAAGACGAAGTGTATTACCTTGATTTTACCCGGTTTACCGGGAGTTACACCGCTAGCGTCGTATTGCCCGGTGACACGATCCTGACCATTGCTGGCTCGAGCCAGGCGGGCAATACCTGGGAGTTGGTTAACGGTGCGACCGATCTATTGGCCATTCGCTGGAAGCCAGTGACACGTTAAGTGAGGGGGCGCTGAATGGCAGTCCGACCAGGACAGTCCCGCAGGTGTCAACGCAGTGGTGCTTCGCCGGCGCGTTGTTGTGGACGATGGGGCGTTGTCGACGATGCAGATCTCGTCGACTGTGCATTGGGTAAAGACCTTGAGGGTATGTGTCCCCGGGAATGGTCATGACGCGTGCGGCAATTGACGCTCCCTGAAAACGGGGCCAGAATGGGTGCCGTCGTGTGATCCTGCCGGGTTGTGCGGTTCCAGTACCCTGAAATGAGAGCGCCAGATGGACCGAGTCGTGGAGGTCACGTACGACGCAATTGCGACGAGTCGCCGGTGGTCGCAGCGGTTAGTTTGGGTTGTCCTGCCGCTGGCCTGGTCGCTGTTGGCAGTCGTTCCCCCGTGCCTGGGCAGCGCGGCCGAGTTGCCGCACATTGTCGTGATCCTGGCGGACGATATGGGGTACGGCGATGTGCATGCGCTCAATCCGGAATCGCGGCTCGCGACCCCTCATTTGGATCGGTTGGCCGGCGAAGCGCTGACGTTCACCGATGGGCACTCGCCATCCGCGGTTTGCACGCCCACTCGGTATGGTTTGCTGACTGGGAGGTACTGCTGGCGGACGCGATTAGAACGCGGTGTCCTGGGGGGATATAGCCGGCCACTGCTGGCTCCCCAGCGAACGACGATTGGATCGCTTTTGCAGGGCTGTGGGTATCAGACCGCGGCAGTCGGGAAGTGGCATCTCGGTATGGAGTTACCACTGCGGGACGGAAAGCAGCGACAGGAAAAACGCTGGGACGGTGACGGTGGTGTTGATTTCGGGGGCCGGATCACAGACAGTCCGATTCATCATGGGTTCGACAGGTACTACGGTGTCAGTGCTTCGCTCGACATGGCGCCCTACGTGTACATTCGAAATGACCGATTCACGATGCGGCCAACGCTGCAGCAACCCGCAGTCAAATTTCCGCACTTTGTCCGCCAGGGGCCCCGTGCCGCGGACTTTGTCATGGACGAGGTTCTCGATCGTTTGACGGATGAAGCGGTGGCTTGCATTCGTCGTGGCGCAGCCGGTCCCAAGCCCTTGTTTTTGTATCTGGCATTGACGGCGCCGCATAAACCGGCCCAGCCACATCCGCGGTATCGCGGCAAGACCGGGTTGGGGGAATACGGTGATTTTGTGGCGCAAGTCGACGGTGCGGTTGGACGCGTGCTGGAGGCCATCGATGTGGCTGGCATTCGAAATGAGACTCTGGTGTTTTACTCTTCTGACAATGGGTCGTACATGTACCGGTTTGACGGCAACGGCCGCAAGGATCACGTCGAGGATGTGACTGTGCAGGGGTACCGGAGCGAGCACCACCGGTCTAACGGTCCCTTTCGGGGGACGAAGGCAGACATCTATGAAGCGGGGCATCATGTCCCTTTGTTTGTACGTTGGCCAGGTCATACCAGTCCCGGGACGCGTTGTGCCCAGACCGTCTGTTTGACGGACTTGTTTGCGACCTGTGCGGAAGTGGCTGGCGCCAAACTGTCCGGGGAGATGGCGGAAGACAGTTTCTCCCTCGTGCCTATGCTGCACGGTGAGTCGGTGCCTCGCGGGGCACCGGTGATTCACCATTCGGTCGCTGGGATGTTTGCGATCCGCGTAGGTCGATGGAAAATGATTGCGGGAAACGGTTCCGGGGGCAGAGCGAAGCCTCGAGGCAAACCCTTTTCCGCGCCGTATCAACTTTTCGATCTCGAAACAGATCAGGCGGAAACACGCGACGTGGCCGCGCGGCATCCGGAAGTTGTCAAACAGCTGAGCGCACAATTGACTTCCCTGCGACAGGCAGGACGCAGTCGCCCGCTGCCATGAGCGTGTTGCTAGAACCGCGGATTGGGCCGCCGCCGTGGCCGGTTGCCTGGTTGAGTTGCACGTGATCGTTCTACCGGAAGTGCTATGACCCATCGACAAGCGAACTGGAAGGTTCAGTTTCTCAGTGACAACGCGTCACCGGTATGTCCAGAAGCATGGGAGGCGATGGAGAAGGCGAACAGTGACGCGGCAACAAATTACACGCTTCCCTATGGCGAGGATCCAATTACTGCGGAGGCTGCCCAGCGGATTGCAGACCTGTTTGAAACGGAATGCCATGTGTTTTTTGTTTTTAACGGGTCGGCTGCCAATTGCCTCGCACTGGCGAGCATGAGCCGGTCGTACCACGGGATTCTCTGTCATCCCTCATCCCATACAGAAATCGATGAAGCGAACGGCCCGGAGTTCTTTACGGGGGGGGCCAAGCTGTTGAGCGTCGACGGTCCGGAAGGCAAGATCGATCCACGCAACATTCCAGCCCGACTGGCACGAGGGGATGGGGTTCACTCGGCCAAGATCAATGCGCTGTCGATGGCCCAACCGACCGAGGTGGGAACGGTTTACACACCAGCGGAGATACGGGCGATTACGTCGCTACGAACCGAGATGCCGGACGTCGGTTTCACGTTTCATATGGATGGAGCTAGGTTCGCCAACGCGCTGGCAGCGTTGGACGGAGTCGCTCCCAGCGAGATCACCTGGCGGGCTGGAGTGGACGTACTCAGCCTGGGAGGTACCAAGAACGGTGGGCCGGCGACGGAGGCGCTTGTGTTCTTCGACAAGCAGCTGGCGCATGATTTTGGGTGGCGGCGGAAGCAGGTAGGTCAGCTCGCGTCGAAGATGCGGTATTTGTCGGCGCCTTGGCTCGGTCTGCTAGAGGGGGAGACCTGGGTACGGTATGCGCGGCATGCGAACCAATGCGCGGCAACGTTGGGTGCACAACTAACGCAGATTCCGGGTGTCGCCCTGCGTTATAAAGTGGAAACCAATGCGGTCTTCGCCGCTTTGCCGGACGGTGTGGCAGGGGCGCTGGAGGCGGCTGGCTGGCATTTTTATCGCTCCGGGTCGGTGTGCCGGTTTATGTGTGGTTGGAACACGACGGAAGACGCGATCGCTGCGTTAGTCAGCGAAATTCAATTGGCTGTCGAGACGCACGCGTCATAGTGGGGTGCAAAGCGGAACGCCGCCATGGGGTTCGATTACGGGAGTGGCGGCCGAGGTAGTCAGAGCTGCGCTGCGGCAGATATGGTGTACATTGAGGCCGTGGCTGGAGGTGTCGTGTCGACGGCAGGGCCGAGTGCCTGGTTGGGCGGCACATCGGTGGCTGGATTGCTGCTGCGATGGAATGATCATGCGTGAGAAAGCGACACCGATGCAATGTCCGCATTGTGATGCCCGGATTGATGCCGGCGTGGATCGCTGCGCTACGTGTGGTCGCGATCTGGTAGCGGGTGGTATGGACGGACTTGACCAGACGCTTTTCCAGGAAGACGAGACACGCGCCGGTCCAGGGCTTGAACAGACGCTTTACCAGAGTGTCGATGCGGACGAGGCAGCAGGTCTTGATCAGACACACTACCATGCGGGTCAGACTGACGCCGATCTGAAACCTGGGGAGGGCGCTGCGGATCAATTCCGCGTGCAACGTCACGGCGGCCCGCTGGACATGACCAGCGATTCACTGGACAGCCAGCCTGAACCACTTCGCCATGAGGCTGCTGGGGAACGGGAAAGTGCACCGTCGCAGACCGGTGTATTGGGGGAAACACAACGATTCAAGCCAGGAGCCTTGTTGCTGGAACGGTATCGGATTGTCGCCAGGCTGGGCGAGGGTGGGATGGGCGAGGTGTACCGGGCGGATGACCTGATTCTGGAACAGCCGGTGGCATTGAAATTTCTGGTCCAGGGGGCCGATACACTGGGGCCGCGACTGGAACAACTGCGGGCAGAGGTGCGGTTGGCACGACAAATATCACACCCCAATATTTGCGCCGTTTATGACATTGGCGAGGCGGAAGAGACGCCTTTCATTTCTATGGAGTTGATTGACGGCGAGGATTTGCAGGCGGTGCTGGCGCGTGAGGGACAGCTCACGAGCGAACAAGGGTTGGATCTTGCCAAGCAAATGGCAGCAGGAATCCACGCGGCGCATCAGAAGGGAATTATCCACCGCGACTTGAAGCCGGCCAATATCATGGTTGACGCTCAAGGGCAGGTGAGGATTACGGATTTTGGCCTGGCGCAGCTAACCGCCGATGGTGGTTCTGGGCCATTGGCAGGAACCCCGGCATACATGGCTCCGGAGCAACTGCGTGGTGAGGAGTTGTCCGAGCAGTCAGATCTGTATGCGCTCGGACTGATCCTGTATGAGCTGTTCGCGGGGCAGTCGGCCCATGAAGTCAATTCGCTGCAACAACTTATGGAGGTTCGTTCGCGCGATACGGAGGTTGCGCTCGCAGAGTACAACCCCGAGTTGGATCTGGCAGTGGAGGAGGTCATCGAGGCGTGTTTGCGGCAGGACCCGGCAATTCGTATCAAATCGGCGTTGACGGTCTTTCAAATGCTGCCGGGGAACAGTCCGTTGGAAGCCGCACTCGCCATGGGGCAGACTCCCTCACCTGAACAGGTGGCGGCGAGTGTTGAACAGCCTTTGCTGAGTACGCGGGTGATTGTGACTCTGCTGATCGCGGCGGTAGCAAGCCTGGTACTTAATTTGGCGTTGAGTGAACAAAGTTCGCTGCTGTCTGGCGCCCACTTTCAAGCATCGCCTGAGGCGATGCGCGTCGCGGCGCGGAGTTGGTTGGATGCGTTGGGGATTCCGCGTCTGCCGCATAGTTCCGCTGGATTGCGAGGCAATCAAGGGGCCAGTGACTATGATCCGGCCGATGAGCGTATCCGTTTGGCATGGAAAACAGGAAGACGGGAATTTCAACGTCTCGAACAGCCCGCTGCGGGGTGGTTCTGGTACCGCGAGAGTCAGGCGACGTTGCGGCCACGAGAATACCTGCATGTGTTTTCGCCCCACGGAGTGTTCAAGAATCATCTGGCCAGTTGGGACGATCCTGCCATTACAGTTTCCGATAGTTTGTTACTGGTGCGCACGCCAGCTGGCAAGCTGGATACCTTTCGGATCAACCTTGGGGACGATTTGCTGCCGGCGTGGAAACCGGCTGAAAAGCCCCAGCGAATCTGGGTCGACGAGTTGTTTCGGGAGGCCGGCTTGCGGAAATCTGATTTTGTTGACAGCGCGACGGATCGCCAGAGCGTGGCGGTCTCGAAGCAACGATGGATTTGCCCGGTTGCCCATGACGCGTGTTTCGAATGGACTGGGACGTATCCCAATAATCCCCACTTGCCACTGGCGGTGCGTATGGGATTTTTGCGTGGCAGGCCAGTGTATTTTCGTGTCGTCCCCCCCTGGCGCGAGGAACGGACAGCGCTGCAAGATTTGCCCGCAGTGCTATTTGTGATTGTCCTGGTGGGGTGCCTTGTGCTGGTGCCGCGTAATATTCGTCGACGGAATGCAGATGTCGCGGGGGCAATCAAGATCGGGATTGTTGCCTTTGGTGTGTCTGAGATCTGCTGGTTGCTGGAAGCTCCGCACCACGCCAGTCTGGACGAGCTGATGATCGTGGTGCAGGGTGTGGTGCGTTCTCTGTTTCAATCGCTGGGGTTGGTCCTGGCGTACCTGGCTCTGGAGCCGCTGCTGCGGCGTCTTTGGCCGACGCTGCTTGTGTCCTGGACGCGATTCATGCAGGGACGCTGGCGGGATCCTCTGATTGGCCGAGATTTGTTGATTGCGTTTACCGGTAGTGGGATCAACAAGCTGCTTTACGGCTTGCAGTTTGCACTGGCGGAGCGCCTGACGGCGGGCGTCATGCCCACCGCGGACCAGTTGCCGTTTTTTGCTGCGCCGCGGTTGATGTTTGCGATGTATGGGGAGTTTCTGCTAACGGCGACTTGGGTGTGCCTGTTTTACCTGATGGTGTTCATCTTGTTGGTGAAAGTCATCTGCCGACGTACCCTGATCGCCTATCTGGCTTGTATCGGTATGGTGTTTTTCCTGCAACTGACGAGTGGGGAAGACCATTGGTTCCTGAGGGCGACGACATTTATCTCAGTGGTCATGCCGATCACCATCCTGATGCGTTGGGGTATCCTGGCTGCAGTCTCGTACTTCTTTGCGAATTTGACGTTGGGGGTGATTTGCTCACACAATATCGCGCTCTGGTATGGGACGACGACACTGGTCTCAGTGTTGCTGTTCGTGCTGGCGGTAGGCTGCGGGACGCGTTACGCATTGGCCGGAAGGTCACTGTTGGCCCTGCGAGACGACGTAGGGTAAGGCTGGCCCGGGCACCTGGTGACGCCTTTGTCGCAACAGCGGCACGCGCGGTGCTGAAGCCACAGTGTGCGCGAACTGAGTGGGCGGGGCTTCGTCAAAAACAGTGGCACCGGCGACTGGCAAAATACGAGATGGTTGCCGACAGCGGATAAGGAAACCGGCAGGTTTGGCCGGACCCGGAACACATTCTACTGGCGTTTCGGTGCGGGTTCAGCTAACCTCGGCTAAGCGGGGCTCCCCAGCACGTCGTCTGCTGTTGGTTGCATGGCCTTTGGGTTACCGACTGCAAAGAGAGGGGTTGCACCGCCAGGTTCCAAGAATGGCCAACTGGAGACTGCATTGGAAACGTTTGGACTGCCCGCTTTGGCGGTACTTATCCTGGCCGCGTTTGCCACCCTGTTGCTTGTCGGGCTGGGGCTGGTGAAGTTGCTCCGCGTTCAACGGCTCGATCGCGCCGCCTGGAAAAATTGTTACCGGCAGGACAAGAGTTGGAGCTGGCGGCGGGCTCGGCGTGAATTGGCTGACGTGGTCAATCTCTATTTGGGCAGCGTCCTGTTGGTTGCCGGCGCGAGCGTCTTGCTGGTGATCCTGGTGATGGGAGTCCGGCTCGTCTCGGACACAGACCTGCTGTTTTCCAGTCACGGGTTCTTGAGTGATGAGGCATCTGGTGAGGTGGCGACCATGCCAGGACTGATGGTGTGGGCGATCTGCATTCTGGTTAGTTATGGTCTCACCGCGCGATTTCAAGCCGACGCGATGACGCAGTACCGACGGCGTTTGCGGAAACGCTGCCGGCAGTATGTGGAGGTGGATGAGAAAAGGCTGCAGGTGGCCTATTTGGCAGATGCTGATGACGACCCCGAGGGGGGGGAGCGGTCGCCTTCGCCGATGACCCGATGATTGGGCCTGGCTGGTGTGGTGATACAGCAAATTGCCCTTACAGACCGGGAAACCATAACCGTTTTGCAGTTTGGCCCAGTACCTGGGCACGTGCCTGAGACGAGAGCGGAAGGTCGTGGGTAAAGATTCGCAGGTGCTCAGAGTATGTGATCTTGGGTGTCCACAACACGTTGGGAAAGTTGCTGCCCCAGACGCAGCGGTCCGGACCGTACGCCTCGATAATTCTCAACGCGGCGTCGTGCAGGTCGGCACCGGGATAGCCGATCTCGGTGCCGGTGCTGATGAAGTCGACTTTCGCGTAGAGATTCGGGTAGCGCGACAAACGCAGTACCTCACGCAAGGTTTTTTTGTACTGCGGACCTGGTTTGAGATCCATGCAATGATCGAAGCCGACGGTCAATTGAGGGAATGCCCGCAGCAATTTCTCTGCGCTGGGAACCCAGGCCGTTGACATCAGGAAAATATCGACGGTTGCACCTAGCTCGGCGCAGGTTTTCCAGAGTAGCCGGACACCGTCATGGTCAAAGGTGGTACGATTGTTGCCAGGTGTGCTGCGGAGCGTCTTGACCCCGTACTCTTCCACACAGCGGCGCAGTACGTCGGGGCTTTTTGGGTCATCAGGCTCAAGGGTGCACACGCCCGCTGTCCAGGCGGGATGCGCCTTGACGGCGTCGCAAAGATACCGGTTGTCGTATCCATAGAACGACACCGTGTGCACGGGACGGACGGCCGTCACGCCATGGGCCAGGCTGAGTGTCCGAAGGTCCTCGATGGACGCCTTTCCTCCCGGGACCCGGAGAGGCTTTTGCGTGGTGGGGTAACGCTCCTCATCCGGTGAGTAGATGTGCGCGTGGCAGTCGATTATTTCCATGTCAGTAACCTGTGTTCTGCAGTCGCGGCAGCGGCAGGAACTCGAAAGTCTGGCCGCTGTCGGACCGGAATAATGGATGAATGGTTGGTCAGATCGTACCCTGCACAACTCCCGATACAAGCGGCAGGACGGCGGTGTCGGGCTGGTATGTGAACGGGAGGGAGCAAGTCACTGCCACACGCGATGGCCATAATGGTATTATGGAGAGGGTGCAGGTAGCTCTCGAGCACTGGGCGACTAGCAGACTTCGGATCGGAGGTGAGCTGCGATGGTGCGAGTCCTACAACAGACGGGCTTGATTGTGGCCGGGCTCGTTTCTGCGTGCGCGGCCGGAGAGGTAACTCGCGGATATTGGGCATTTGAACCTCCGACCCGTCCTGAGCCGCCTCCGCGGGCGTCCCTGAAGCAGGCGGAGCGGGTTCGTGGTCCGATCGATCAATTTGTGTTCCATCGGCTGGAAGCCGCTGGGTTGGCGTCTGCTCCCGAGGCAGAACGCAGCGTTCTCGTTCGCCGCGCGTATTTTGATTTGCTTGGTTTGCCGCCCAGTCCGGAGCAGGTTGATGCGTTTGTGTCAGATTCATCGCCTCAGGCCTGGCAACAGTTGATTGACCGTTTGCTGGAGTCCAAGCACTACGGTGAACGTTGGGGACGACACTGGCTGGATGTTGCGAGGTACGCGGATAGTGGCGGATACGAGACGGATATCTACTACCGCAATGCCTGGCGCTACCGCGACTACGTGGTCAAGAGTTTCAACGACAACATGCCCTACGACCAGTTCGTTCAGGAGCAGCTCGCAGGGGATGAGATTTGGCCTGACAATCTCGATCTGGACCCGCGACGTGTGTATGCGGTAACTGACGAGAAACGCCAGCATTTGCAAGCTCGGATTGCCACGGGGCTATTTACTCTGGGACCGCGGGTGCATGAGTCGGGGCTGGATGCGAAACGGTTGGCTTATGAAACGTTGACCGACCAGGTTGATACGGCCGCGTCGGCATTCCTGGGGATTACGTTGGGATGCGCCCGGTGCCACGCGCACAAATTCGACCCGTTTACGCAGGAAGACTATTTTGCGATGCAGGCCATTTTTGCCAACGCACGCGAGGTGGAGATCCCCTTGTGGACGTCGATGGAGGAGGCGGACTGGCGGCAGAGTTATCCGAAGGTCGTGGCGGTTCAGGAAGCACGCCAGGCGTACCAGTTGTTTGTTGATTCACCGGAGGGAAAAAAGAACACTCCGCAGGCAGCACAACGCAAACAAGAATTGCTGGGGGCGATTGGCCAGGCTGTATTGGCGCTTCCGCAGAGAGCGGCAGGACAGTACGCGGTTGATTATGTAGGTTTGATGCACATCCCTACGGCGACGGTTCTGGCGCGACAGCACCCCGAATTGATACGTCCCATTCATGTCCTGGAACGTGGTGAGCTTGCCAGGCCGATGGCGCGTTCTCAGCCCGCGTTGCCGGTGTCACTGGCAGCGGCGACTGGGGTTGCGTCTGAACTGCAGCGACCCTTTGGTGCCCGGCGAGACTTCGCGCTGTGGTTGACGCGAGCTGACCATCCGCTGACCTCGCGGGTTTTTGTGAACCGAGTGTGGCAATGGCATTTTGGGCGGGGCATCGTGGCGACACCGAATGATTTCGGCCACATGGGCCAGCCTCCCACACATCCCGAATTACTCGATTGGCTGGCTAAGGAGTTCGTCGCAGATGGCTGGAATGTCAAAAACCTCCACCGCCGCATTATGAACTCGGCCGTGTATCGGCGAAGCAGTCGATTCGGTGACGAGTCTCATTTCCGACAGGATCCACAAAATGAGCTGCTGTGGCGCATGGACCGCCGTCGCCTGGAAGCGGAAGCACTGTGGGATGCGGTGCACGCTGCCGCGGGGACTCTTAATCTGGAGATGGGAGGGCGACCGGTAGTACCACCCCTGGCGGCGGATGAAATTGCGTCATTGCGTGAGAAATGGCACTGGGTCGTATCACGGGATCCGGCGCAACATCATCGCCGTGGTATCTACATCCTAGTGCGGCGCAATTTCAAATTTCCTATGTTCGAGGTGTTTGACACCCCGGTAACGTCCGTAAGTTGCCCGACAAGAGACGTGACCACCGTAGCGCCGCAGGCACTGTGGGGACTGAACAACCAGTCGGTGTTTCGCCAGGCTGTGCAAATGGCGGGACGTGTCGTTAAGGAGGCGGGAGCAGAAACGCCTGCTCAGATTGAGAGAATCTGGAAGGTGGCTCTGGGGCGGGACCCGACGGCTGCGGAAATATTGTCAGCGCGTGAACTTCTGCAGAGTTTGACATCTGTCGAAGGCACGCCGTTGACGGATGTGCCCCCTGCGCTTCAGACACTACCGCCGCATCGTGCCCGCGCACTTGCGAAACTCTGCCTCGCGGTATTCAATTTGTCCGAATTCGCTTTCGTTGATTAGCTGTTTAAGGTGGATGGTGATGTCTGGTACGCAATTGAGACGTGATTTTCTACGGCAAGGTGGTTTGGGCTTTGGCGCTCTGGCTTTGGGGGACTTGTTGTCGGCGGAGACACACGCCGCGGTGCCTCAAGGTCCACTCGCACCACGTGCACCACATCAGCCCGGTACCGCCAAGAGTATCATCTTTTTGTTTATGCAAGGTGGACCGAGCCAACTGGAGACATTTGATCCAAAACCGGTGATGAGCCGCTACGATGGGCAGCTGCTTCCCGAGAGTCTGCGTGATTTCGATCTGGCGCAGATCAATACCGCCGACGCGAAGATTCTGGCACCGCAGTTTTCGTTTGACAAATACGGACAGAGCGGTCAGGAAATCTCGAGCATTTTTCCGCATCTTTCTGAACATGCGGACAAGCTGGCGATTATTCGGTCGCTCCATCACGAGCTGTTTATTCACGGCTCGGCAATGATTATGACGCACTCGGGGACGCGCTTGCTGGGGCATCCAAGTATTGGTTCCTGGGTGGTCTATGGGTTGGGGTGTGAGAGTGATGATCTGCCCGCTTACATTGCCATGACCGATGGTATCTTCCGCAACGGCGCATCGATGTACAGCTCTGGATTCCTGCCGGCAGTCTATCAAGGCACGGATATGCGTATTGAAGGTGCGCCAATTCAGAATCTACAACGGCAGGCGGCGATCAGTGCCCGCGAACAGCGGCTGATTCTCGATCGTATCAACAGTTGGAATCGTGAACATCTGAAAAGTCGACCTGGAGACAGCCGACTCGATGCTCGGATCGCGAATTACGAGTTGGCGTTCCGGATGCAGGGGGCGGCGCCGGAATTGATCGACCTCTCCAGTGAGACGAAAGCGACACGGGACCTGTACGGAATCGAAGCTGGCGCCGCAGATCGGTTTGGCAAAATGTGCTTGATGGCGCGACGCATGGTTGAGCGCGGCGTGCGTTACGTTCAGTTGATATGCGGCGGCTGGGACGCGCACGGCGATTGCAAGGGAAACCATCAGTCGCAAGGCGCAAAAGTGGATCAGCCGATTGCAGGCTTGCTGGCCGATCTCAAGCAGAGAGGTCTGCTCGAGTCGACGCAGGTCGTCTGGATTGGGGAGTTTGGACGGACGCCGATTCGCCAGGGAAGTAATGGCCGCGATCATCATCCATATGGATTTAGCGCGTGGATGGCGGGGGGCGGCATTGTCGGCGGTAAAACAATTGGCGCCACCGACGATTTTGGCTTCTCCGCGGTGGAGGACAAGGTGCATGTCAACGATTTGCACGCCACCATGCTAGGGCTGATGGGACTTGACCACGAACGGCTGACCTATTTGTTCGAGGGTCGTGATCGGCGTTTGACGGATGTGGGTGGCCAGAATAATCTGACCGAGAGATTGGTCCGTGCGTGAGGTTTACTTGCCGCGTTGATTGCGCCATAAGCGAACTTCGTTCGACCCACGTTCAGCACCTGCAATGATATCGACCTGGCCGTCGGCATCGATGTCGGCCGTAATGATTTGATTGACCCGTCGCCATTGTTCGCGGAGCAGGTGCGGCTGCCACCCTGTTTTCGGGTCGCCGGTATTTTCCATGATCCAGATGCGGTGGAATTTGTCGCTTTTCTTGCTGACCAGATCGGCGTAGCCGGTGGTCAATGCGACGTCCAGGTCACCATCTCCGTCGTAGTCGAGAGTGGCTGCCTCAAACGCGCCCCACATCATGTCGGCGATCAGGTGTTTTGTCCAACGGCCACGCGCTGGTGTGCCGTCGTTTTCATACCAGGCAACCTGTTCAAGGTTGCCTTTTCCGCTGTATCCCATGCCCAGGCAGAGAACCAGATCGAGGTCGCCATCCTGGTCGAGGTCGCTGAGTTCGCCGTGCAGCGGGTGTGGTGAGCGATCGTCGATGACGTGTTTTCGCCAGCGATCGAGATCAGGTTTGCCTGTGTTTTCGTACCACACGACAAGATTTGCCACACGGGCGGTGCAGGCCAGGTCGAGGTCCCCATCACCATCGATGTCACCAGCGCGAATGTTGCGTGTTTCGGCAATTTGGTCGTCGATGACGCGCATCTTCCAGGGGCCATCGGCGGGCGTGCCGTCGTTCTCAAACCACACATAATTGTTGCTCAGTCGCCAGCTGGAGGCCGCCACATCGGGATCACCATCTCCGTCGAAATCTCCCACGGCCACATCGTAGGCGCCGATGAGCCCCTGATGACAGATGACGTTTCTTTGCCAGAGGTTCCCGTCGGTAGGGGTACCGGGGTTCCGGAACCAGAGCACGTCGCCGAAGAGATTCTTGACGATCACGATGTCGGGATGGCCGTCCTGGTCGATGTCAGCAATGGCATGGCGTTCGAGTCGCTCAGGGTCATCACGCTGGACAAAATGTTTCTGAAAAATTGCGTTTCCCTTGTTTTCGTACCAGTAAAGACTGTTGTTAGGGAGGGCGTCGGCACTAGTGATGTCGAGGTCTCCGTCGCCGTCTATGTCAGCAGTCGCGATACCAAAGGAATACGTGTAGCCGGCGCCGATCAAGTGTTCCTGGAAACGTGGTGGCTCGGCAGTAGCCATGCCCAGAAGTAGCCAGCACGCCGAGAGCATCGAGATCAATCTCATTGGGATGTTCCACTTCGCGGAAGTTTCAAGGTGTGAAGTCCGTATTCTAATGTGGCGGAATCGTTGCGTCAGGAGACCACGAGGCGCTGGCGTTTTGGTGACAGGACATACGTCTGGCGTTGGATGGGGTCGCAGTCTACGATTTTCAGGCAGGGCAGGTTGTGGCTGAGGGCTGTGTCGTGAGCAGCAGGCGGGCTGCCGGTCGCTGATCGATCATCAGAGGAACAATATGTTCTCGATTGCACAGACTTTTTGTCTTAAACCAGGGTGTTATGCAGAATACAAACAGGCGCACGATGCGCTGTGGCCTGAAATCGATCTCAGCATGGCAGAGAATCAGGTAAGCATGGCGATTTTCCTGCACGGCGAGCGGCTGTTTCTCCACGCAGTCGCGCCGACGGAGGAGGATTGGGATCGCAGTCGAGAACATCCTGCTCTGGAACGTTGGCATGCCTATATGTCAACGTTGATGGTCACCGATACCGAGGGCCAGACGATCGTCGAGGAATTGCCTGCGGCATTTACCTTTGGGATCTTTCGCTAGTGGCGGTTCGGCTCGTGATGCGGCGGGTGTGTCGTCGCGCTGGCGACACACCATGTTCCGTGGCGGTCGCACGCCGCATAGTACATTCGCCATTTGTCATTGGGGATGGAGATCAGCGACATGTCCTCCGCGTGGACCGCGTCGAGCGCGTTGGACGTGTAACCGGCGCCTTCGAGGACACAACCCTGACGCGTCCAGGTGAGTCCGTCTGGAGACGTCGCTGCGAAGATCCGTGAGCGGTATCCCGCGATGTCCGCGGCAATGGAAGCGGCGGCAAAATCGGCGCTCTTTCCTCGGGCAACTGCCTGGGAATCCTGGCTCGGATGCAGTGGCACCTGGCTGCCAGGTGGTGGTGCTTGCCAGGCCGAGTAGATCATCGTCCAGGGAGGTGTGGCGTCGGGCCGATGAATGACTTCCGCGGCGGTGATCCCTTGATCGTCGAGCGGCCCACTGCGATCTGTCAGCCGCACCTCGGCGTCCAGTGAAAAGGCCATCCCATCTGCTGTGGAGGCGCTGACCACCTGCTGGCACTGCAGGCCGTTGGAGTCAGTGACTGTGTGGAAGCAGTAGAGACGACCGCTTCCATCAGGTAAGGCGATATATCGCGGGCCACCCAGGTTGGTGTCTGTTTCGAGGCGGATCCCAGGTTCATGACGCCAGTGAAATAGATCGTCAGAGCAGGCACTGCAGATTACGGTGGGGCGGTCGGCGCTACCGCGGGATTCGAAATACATCCGCCAGGTACCGGCCGACGTTCGTGTCACCGAGGGCGCAATGACCCGCAACGCCATGTGCGCCAGTTGCGGTTGCGGCGCCAGGCGAATTCCGGGTTCGGTGGTGAAGGAAAGGCCATCCGTGGAGACGGCACTGAGAAAATATCCCTGGCAGTCGGTGAACGGTTTTGCCGGTCCGACGGCTGTGTAGAACATCCGATAGCCACCCTCCGGCAGCGCGGTAATGCATGGTGCCTGGAGTTTGGAAATGTCCAACCCGCGTGAGCCACCGAGACGAACGCCAGGATCTCGTATCCAGTGTTGTAGTGAGTGCATTGGGACGGCTCACAGGCGATGTGCGATCCACGCTGGGGTGCGTGTGTGGGGCTTAGCGTACCGGTTCTTGGGCTCGTCGTCACGTCGCATTACAGTTGATCCGAGCGAGTGGTGAAGCGTTCTTCCCTTTGTTAGAGTGATGGCGTTGCCAAAGTCTGGATGGTGGGCCGGACGCCGGGCCCGACAGGCCATGCTGGTCCTGCAAGGAGATTGTTATGTTGTCACAAAGACTCTGCCTTCCTCTGGTCGTCCTGCTGGGCTTGCACGGTTGGCTGGATGCCGTCGATCAGCGTACTAATCTGCCGATACGGGTCTATCAGCCCAGGCTTCTGAAAACGACGGCAATTCCGGCGGTCCGTACACCGTTGGGACTCCCCAACGATTACAAACCCTGGATTGCGCGTTTGAAGAATGGCGAACTCCTGGTAGTGGCGTTCAGTTTTGGCGGCGTTCCCAGTAACGAGCTCAAGAAGGGGGAGCCCTACAGTGAACGGGCGATCTTTTTCCGTTCACGCGACGGAGGCCGTACGTGGCTGCCGCGTGAGGAACGCAAGGATATCCATGGGCGCGAATTCGCGCTTACCGTGTTGTCGGATGGCGCCATCGTTATGCCGTGCCATTTTCTGGCCAATGACGCCTTCAATAAATCAAAACACACATACAGTAAAGTGTTTCGCTCTGCGGACCACGGAAAGACCTGGACGGAGACGCGTATCGGTCCGCAACCCTTTCCGGACCAGGCGTCCACGCAAAGTGATTGGACAGCATTCGAGATACCCGATCCGCAGCGTCCGGGACAACGGATAGCCTGCCTGGGTGTCAGTATTGCCCACGGTCGTAAATTGGCACCAGAGAATGTGTACTTGTGGCAGAGTCGCGATGGTGGAGCGACCTGGGATAGGTCGCTCCAGCCGGATACGCAAGGTTGGATCGATGTGGATGGATTTTTCTGTCAGAGCGTGACCTATGCGGGCGAACGGCAACGGTTGTTGCATGTGGTACGTGTGGACCGTACTGGTCCACACTGGAAGATGCAGCTCAAGCCAGGAGAAAAACTGGCGGGAAATGACAACGCAGATCGTTCGATGCTATGGGTTTCTACGGACGCGGGCAGGTCCTGGAGAAAAGCGGCAGATGGAGGGCGTTTTGGCACCTATGGGGAGATGTATCCGCGCTTCTTGAAGTTGGCGGACGGCCGGTTGATGTTGACCTTTACAGTCCGCAGCGGCACTAGTGACGGATATCCACTGGGAGTCCGCGCTGTGTTTAGTCAGGACGATGGGGATACCTGGGACTTTCGGCACGATCGGATGGTCATCAGTTATGAAAATACAGGTGCCAGTGGCGGTGGGTTTGGAAATACCGTACAGAACCCGGATGGGTCGCTGGTCAGTGTCTACAGCTACCGTAAACCCGACGGCAAAACCTATATCGAAACGGTTCGTTGGACAGCACCGAGGTAAGCGAGCCAATGTGGTCAGCGGCGGCCGTCCAAGTCGCCGCCCCACAGGTCGCCCAGTGTGTAGCCCTCTGGGAATGGATCGGCCGGGTCGAGGAGGTAATTCGCGGTCCCAGTGATCCATGCCTGGCCACTGAGTTGCGGCACGACTGCGGGGTAAGGTGTTCCAAGGTTGACTTCGCGCAGTAACTCGCCAGTAAACACGGTTCCGAGAATTCCCTGGTGACGAAACGGTTGCGCGAGCGAGAGTTTGCCGCGCGCGTAGAGTGTGGCCATCCGCGCGCAGGTGCCGGTGCCGCACGGCGAACGATCACAGACCCCCGTCCAGGTTTCGGGACGTTGCCAATCGAGTTGGCCTGTCGAAACGACGACCGTGTTTTTCATGTCCACGGATGGATCGGTACCAGGCGCGGACAATTGTGAGATCGAGATGCCGGCGATTCGTGGTTGTTGGGGATGCGTTACGGGAAGTTGTTTTTCGGCTGCAGTTTTGATCATCTCACCAATGCGGGCGATGCGACCTGCGTTGCTGGGGATCAGGTCCAGTCCCAGGGGGCCTGCCTCCGCGATCACGTAAAACATACCTCCGTAAGCGACATCGACCAGTACGCGACCCAGTTCCGGAACCTCGATGGGGGTGTCCAGATGGGTGGCGAAAGCGGGTACGTTTTCAAATGTAACGGAGGTTACCTTCTGGTGCTGGACTTCGGCGCGGACGTGGATAAGTCCCGCAGGAGACTCGAGGGTAAGTTCGGTGACAGGTTCTTGTGACGGCAGAATACCGGTTTCCAGCAACACCGTGGTCACAGCAATCGTGTTGGTCCCGGACATCGGCGGGTATTCCACCTGTTCCATAATGACGTAGCCGGCGTCTGCGTCGGGATGGCAAGCGGGCAGGATCAGGTTGCAGTTCGCCGCCGGATAACCGCGTGGCTCACGCAACATGAATTTACGGAGATGGTCGGCATGCTGCTGGAGGTATTCTTTTTTCTCGAAGATGGTTTTGCCTGGCACGTCGAGAACGCCACCGACAATCACTCGCCCTGGTTCTCCGCAGGCGTGTGTGTCCACAGCTGAGATCATTTTGGAGATGCGCATAGCGGTGGCTTCTCTGGGTGCCGATTTGGTCCTGAGGAAGAGGATCGTGCCCTGGTGTCAGCTTAATAAGAGACGGGTGGTTGCGACGAGCCCCCGGTCGACATTGGTTGTGGCTCGTAACAACGTGCGTGACAGAGAAGAAAACAGGTTTCCGTATCCGCGTCGCATTCGGAATCTGGTAAAGTAGCCTAGGGATATAGGGCCGCGGGTTCTCCGTATGTTGAAGTTGCCGGCGAAGGCGAGCGGCGTTTGCGCAAGCGTCAAGTAAGAGTGTGTTGGGAGACGCGACAAGATCGGCCCTTGTCCGGAAAACGCGTGCTAGTTGGGTAGCTCGCCTGGCAATGGTTTGCGAGGTAAGCGGGATTGATTCGTCCGAGGTGATCCGCGACGTGCGGTAAATGGCCGCAACCATTTTCAGGGCATGGGAACCGATCGGGCGGGGTCCACGGCCTGAAGGAGAGTAGAAGGATGTTACAGCTGATGGCTGGAGCCAGAGCACGGCGGTCCGTGCTGGCGCGCCGAGACCTGCTTAAGATGAGCGCTATGGGTGCGTTGGGTGCGGGTGTGTCCACGGCGCTCACTGCCGCCGAACAGCAGTCCGAAAGACAGGCGTCGGCTCGGAACTGCATCTATATTTTTCTCTGCGGTGGTCCCTCTCAGATTGACTTGTGGGACCTCAAGCCTGCGGCCCCCGATGAGATTCGCGGACCGTTCAAGCCGATTTCGACGAACGTCCCTGGAATTCAGATTGGCGATTTGCTGCCGCGGGTCTCGCAACACGCCGACAAGCTTGCGATCATTCGCTCAATGAACCACGATACCCAGTCGCACGACTCGGGAATCTTGCGCACGTTGTTGGCCAGCAAGGGGCAGTTGAATACGCCCTACCCGGCGAGTTCGAGCGACCATCCGAGCATTGGCAGTATGCTTAGTTATTATTTCGGGGCCCGTGGTGAGCTGCCTCCCTGGGTTGTCGTGCCGCGCTATTTCATGACTGGTGATCGATTCTACAAAGGGCAGACCGCCGGTTTCTTGGGGAGTCAGTACGAAGCCCTCGACCTGGCGACGGAGAAGCGAGGATCTCTCACCCGAACCGCGTTCAACCTGGAGAATCTCGATTTGAGACGAACGGGACAGGATGTGCGTCGGTTGCGCGGACGCCGTGAGTTACTCGCGAATCTGGCATCACGTGATTTGTCCCGGTCGACTGGTGTCCAGCAACTGGACGGGTTATTGGAACGTGCCTATACGTTGTTTTCGTCTGATCACATTCGGCAGGTCTTTGATGTCACCTCGGAAGCTCCGCAGACCCGGCAACGCTATGGCATGAACGAGTACGGCCAGAGTTTCCTGCTGGCGCGGCGTCTGGTTGAGGCCGATGTGCGGATGGTGAATGTCTTTTGGACCTTCTACGGGCAAGATGGCTGTCAGTTTAATTTGTGGGATAATCACGGTGCGGATACCGAAGTTTGCGGCGGCAAGAATCGTGGGCATGAGATGCTGCGTCACGACTACTGTTGTCCGTCGTTTGACAAGGCGTACGCAGCGCTCCTGGAAGACCTGCAACAACGGGGACTACTGGAGAGTACCCTGGTGGTGGTGGTGGGCGAATTTGGTCGCACGCCGCGCATCAATAAGTGGGCTGGACGCGATCACTGGGCTTCCTGTTACTCGGCCGTGTTGGCGGGCGGCGGCATCCGTGGCGGGACGGTTTATGGCAAAAGTGATCAGATCGCTGGTTATGTCGCAGACAATCCGGTGTCACCTTTTGATTTGCATGCCACCGTACTGCAGGCGATGGGAGTAACACCGGAAATGACGGTGCCCGATCCCACGGGACGCCCAGTACGCGTTACGGACGGTACCCCTGTCAACGCGTTGTTTGGTTGAGCCCCTTTTTTGTATTCGGGTGGACCTGGGGCGGCCCTTAAGGGGGGTGTCGGTGGGCGTCAGTGGTGTCGATAACCAAAAAAGGGGAATCCGGTGTCTCCGCGGCCGGTTGGGCCACCCGCAGCCGGGAGGGTGGCGTGCCATTTCGATTGCCTCATCCGGGGTGGTTGAGTATAAAATGGACCAATCAAATGTATTGCCCACCTGCCGATCCACGGCCGTTGGATTGGCCAGATCTTTTGGAGGTACTCCATGTTACGCGTGCAAGCAGGTCAGACCGGCCGTTATTGTGATGGCATCAGCCGCCGCAGTTTTGTGCAATTGGGTGTGGCGGGGATGGCGAGCGTTGGCTTGGGAGACGTTCTCAGGGCACGGGACAGCTCAGCCTCCAGTAACAAGAGTAAAACCTCTGCAATTTTGATTTGGCTCGACGGCGGTCCCGGGCACATGGACATGTACGACATGAAACCGGAAGCGCCGGTGGAATACCGCGGCATCTGGCGACCGATTCCGACCAATGTTCCCGGATTCGAGGTGACAGAACTCTTTCCGCGGCAAGCCAAGATTGCGGACAAGTTTTCTATTGTCCGTTCGTTGTATCACAACACGGGTGATCATTTTGCTGGTGGGCATCGCATGCTCACCAGCAAGAACATGGGCGTCAGTGGCGGCAACACGGCGACCAAATTTCCTTCAATTGGTTCCCTGGTCGCTTATCAGCGTCGNCAGCGGGCTTCAACGGTACCGCCCTACGTCTCGGTTCCGGTGGCTTCGAGNATCGGGTTGCGACCCGGCTACTTNGGNGGNCATATGCTCGGTGTCCANTACGATCCCTTNCAGACCGGTGGTGATCCCAATAACGCCAAGTTTGAGGTCCAGAACCTGGCTCTGGCAAAAGGGCTTTCGGTAAACCGACTTGATGACCGCCAGGACCTGCTGCGACGCCTCGACCAGATTCCACGCCAGGTCGAGCGTAGCGGGCAGTTTGATGCCCTGGACCGCTTTGACCAGCAAGCAGTCTCCTTTGTCTCTGGGGAGGAGGCGCGAAACGCGTTCGACCTGAGCCGCGAAGATGAAGCCACACGTGAACTGTACGGACGTCAAAGTTGGGGGCAGAGTACCCTGCTAGCCCGGAGATTGGTCGAAGCTGGCGCGTCGTTTGTGACGGTGCACTTTGGTGGCTGGGACCATCACTGGAACCTGCAATCGGGAATGGAGAACTACCTTCCCAAAGTAGACGCTGCCGTGGCCGGATTGTTTACCGATCTGGAACAACGAGGAATTCTCGATTCGACCCTGGTGATTTTGTGCGGTGAATTCAGTCGTACGCCACGTATGAATAATGGCGGCAATGGCGGCCCGCCTTTGAGTAAGGGGACACCGGGTCGCGATCACTGGGGAAACTCGATGTTCTGCCTGCTAGGTGGTGGTGGTGTACGTGGTGGCCAGATCGTGGGATCGACCAATAGTCGCGGGGAGAGTCCTGCCACCCGGCCAGTACGTCCGGACAATATCCACGCCACGATTTACCGTTGCCTGGGTATCGATCCAACGCTCCACATTCTCGACCACGGCGGTCGTCCCACGCCCGTGCTTGAAGACCCCAGTGCGATCGACGAGTTGCTCTGAGCGGTCCGGCTTTTTGTGCCAAGGGCGTTCCAGTGCTATTCGTCTGTGGGCAAGTTGAGCCTAGCAGGTCTCCTGAGGGAGAGGTGCGTACGGGCCGAACCACATAGCGGTCAGTGAAATGCGGCGTGCTGCGTCTCCATCGGTCGGAGAGCAGACCGCGGGTACCAGTGGTTTCATTTTGTCTGAAAGCAGGAGAGACTCGATGCGCGGCGAGCTGAGGAGGCCGAGTGGGCTGATGTGCGGGGTGCTTCTGCTGACACTCGTGACCACGGTTGATGGTCAGCAGCAGGTGGCACGGGCGGTGGAATCTAGGGAGCGCTCCATGAAACGCGTGGCAGCGGTGGTGACGACCTGGTTTCCCAACAGCCACGCGGGTGTGCTGGTGGACAAATTTGTGCGCGGGTTTCCGACCGATCGTGGAGTACTGGCGCCGCGGATGAAGCTGGCATCCCTGTACATCGACCAGATCCATGATCAGGACATCGGGCGTCAGGTCGCACACCGCTACGAAATTCCTCTTTACGAAAGCATTCGCGGGGCATTGACCCTCGGCGGCGACGAACTGGCGGTCGATGCTGTCCTGGTGATCGGTGAGCATGGGGATTACCCGGTTACCGAACTGGGGCAGGAGATGCTGCCGCGGCGTTATTTTTTTGAGCAGGTGTCCGCCGTCATCGCTCAATCCGGACGACCAGTACCGGTGTTTAGCGATAAACATTTTGCCTATCGTTGGGAAGACGCCGAGTGGATGTATCGGCGTGCTCAATCGTTACGTATTCCATTTTGGGCCGGGTCTGCGATGCCGGTTGTCTGGCGTAGCCCGAATTGGGAACATCCTCAGGGGGAACCGATCGAGGAGGCATTGGTGATCGGATTCCACATGCTTGAGCGTTATGGGTTCCATGCTCTGGAACTGCTCCAGTCCCATGTCGAGCGGCGTCGAGGTGGTGAAACCGGTGTGCGTTCAGTCCAGTGTCTGTCGGGGGATGCCGTGTGGCGTGCGGCTGATGAAGGACGCTGGTCGAGGGAGCTGGCCAATGCGGCGCTGGCCGCGATTGAAGACGGGCCGGGTCCATTGGAACCGGCGGCAATCGACGACCCTCATGTGTTTCTGGTTGAATATGACGATGGGTTGAAGGCTGCCGCGCTGATGCTGGGTGACAATGGGTGGGTGCGCAAGTTCGCCTATGCCCAGCGCCGTGGCGAATTGACCGAGGCGCTTGAGTACCATAGCTCTAGTGGTGACACGCACGCCGCGTTCAGCTATCTCGGCCGCAATGTCGAGGAGTTTTTTCTGACCGGTGTGGTTCCCAGTCCGGTCGAACGGACGTACCTGACCACAGGGATTCTCGAGGCGGCGTTGATTTCGCGCAGTCGCGGAGGGCGGTTGCTGGCGACTCCGCACCTCGGTGGGATCGTATATCAGGCAACGGATCGGGCTTTGCGCCCGTCGGCGCCGCGGCCACGTGGTGCCAGTATTGGTCCCTGGCCTCAGCTGAAGCCCGGCGCCACACCCGCGGCTTCAGCAGTACCGGCCCAGCGTGACGGCACCGTGCGTGGCAAACAACGATAAGGTAGACGAGTTGCTATCGGCCACTCAGTACGTGATGCGACTCAGTACGTGATGCGACTCAGTACGTGATGCGACACTGTGGGATCGACGTTGCCAGGCTGGCTGCTGCTGCGGACCCAAAGGATTGAGGTAACTTCAGGGACTGCAAGTGCTGAAACGTCACGAGGGTTTTCAGGCTGGCCGCCGTCACGCGGGTGTGACTGAGGTCGAGTTTCCGTAAATGGGATAGTGGCAGGAGGTGTCGGACCCCCGTGTCGGTGATCGTTTTGGGTAGTGCGAGGGATTTCAGATTGACAAGCGTCTGCAAGTGAATCAGGCCGGGATCCGTGACGAGCGTCGCGGTGAGGTTGAGGTGACGCAGGCCGGTCAGGTCTTTGAGATGCACCAGACCTGCGCCGGTAACGCCGGTGCGGTCCAGTTGCAGTGACTCCAGGTTGGCCAGGTCCTTCAGGGCAGCGAGTCCCGTGCCGTTGATTTGCGTACCACTCAAGTGAAGGACACGCAGTGAATGGAGAGAGTCCAGGTTCGCCAATGCCGTGTTGTTAATCTGAGTATGGTCGAGGTGCAGTGTTTGGAGCTGCGTGAGGGATCGCAGGCAGCCCAGGCCGACTCCGCTCAGTGAGGTGTTGGTGAGACTGAGCCACTGCAGATTCACCAGCGGTTGCAGATGCACGAGCCCCGCGTCCGTGATCGCAGTGTTGCTGAGGACGACTTTACGCAAGTGCGTGAGCTGCGAGAGGAATGCAAGATCGTTGTCGAGGATTCCGGTATTGGAGGGATAGGCGGCGGTGACCTCGCCTTGCCCGTCACGCACGATGGTTGCTCCCAGCTGTTGCAATTGTAGGGCCGGGTCGACTGGCGTCGGAGTGCAACCCAGTAACGCGATGGCAATAGTGAAAATGGGGCGCAATGTACGCATCCTCGCTCTTTCCTTTTCCGCCAGCACACGCAATCGAACGGGACAGCACCCGGGGTTCGTTCGTTACATTGTACATTTGCCAGCGTGTTTTACCGAGGTGGGGTCGCGATGGCTCAGAGAGAGCGCCACAGAACGCTGACTGATCTTGCCAGCCACGCGGTTTACCGTGACGGTAGCGATTGGTTGATCAACGGGGCAGCCATATAATGGCCTTATGATATTTCGATCCGTGTTGGTGCTGAGCATGTTCTGGGGCGCGTGGGCGTTGGGCCAGAGCTCCGTGCAGGCAGTGGCTGCGGAGATTGACTTTCAGCAAGATATCCGTCCCATTCTGGCCGAGCATTGTTACCGATGTCATGGTGCCGATGCGGACCGTCGGCAAGCGGGCTTGCGGCTGGACGCACGGGAGAGCGCTACAAAACGTTTGCTTTCGGGGAAACGGGCGATTGATCCAGGGCGCCCCGAACGGAGTTCTCTGCTGTACCGGATTCGAGCCCAAGACCCGGAAAGAAGAATGCCGCCGGTACCGTCAGCGAGCCTCAGTGCGGCGCAAATTGCATTGTTGCAGCGCTGGATCGAAGCCGATGCTGTGTACGGCACACACTGGGCCTTTACGGTACCTGCCCGTTCAGTATTGCCGAACAATGGCCTCGGCAATGAACAGAATTCCTGGGCACGCAATGCGATTGATTCCTTTGTGTTGCAGCGATTGCGGCAGCAGGGAGTGGAACCGAGTCCACGTGCCGAACGCCAGCAATTATTGCGACGTATTAGCCTGCTCACGCGCGGGTTCCCACCACGACCAGAGGAAATGCAGCTGGCGGACGATGAGGATATGGCCATTGCGAAGGCGATCGAACGATGGCTTGCGTCTCCCCATTTCGGTGAACGCATGGCTCAGAACTGGCTGGATGCCGCGCGTTACGCTGATACTGCGGGGCATGCTGCAGATCAACCACGTACGATGTGGTTGTTTCGGGACTGGGTGATTGATGCCATCAATCAAGATATGCCCTTCGACCATTTTAGTGTGGTTCAGTTGGCTGGTGATCTGCTGGACAGCCCGTCGGAATCCCAATTAATCGCTACAGGATTTCATCGGAACTCAATGCAAGCACTGGGAAATAATCCTCGCAAAGAGGAGTTTCGGGTCAAAGGGATTGTGGATCGTCTGGAGACGACGGGGCGAGTGTGGCTAGGCTTGTCGCTGGCGTGTGCAGAATGTCATGACCACAAATATGATCCGATCACCACCCGCGAGTACTACCAGGTATTTGCCATTTTCAACAATATTCCACACCTCGGTGAAAAATTCGATGTGCACGGTCCTCGTCTGGAGGTGGAGTTGCCGCAGGCACGCTGGCTACGCCAGGATCTGGAAGTCGAATTGGCCGCACTGATGCGACGCCGCGACGCGGTGGTTTCGGGGCAGGCGTTCCAGGAACGTCTGCGGACAGTGTTGGCAGGGCGGAAGCCGGCGGCGCCGCTCGTGGTGCGTAACCCCTCGTTAGAAGTTGCGGCCGTCAAGGATGCGAATGCGGACGGGCTGTTTGATCGAGCTGAACTGGACCGGGCCGCAAGACGTGTGCCGCCGCTGCCGTGGTACCCGGAGCTAACGGAGCGGGTGAAATTGCAAGGACCGTTGACGGTGTCGGCGTGGATCAAGACGGGTGAATCGGTGGGAGATCTGGTCTCACGCTATGACTGGAAAGCAGGGCAGCGATCGTTTGTGTTTGGCATAGGCGGGGAGCGGGATAAGGAAGCCAGGCCTGGCCATCTCTACGCGTGGCTGTCAGAAAGTGCGGCGACGTTTTCTGGTGCCATCGTTTACGGTAGCAAACGGGTGGACGACGGACGGTGGCATCACGTTGCAATGTCCTACGAGCCCGGCAAAACAGTGCGGCTATTCTTGGACGGTCGTCTCGATATGCAAGCCCGCGTTACGGGGCACATCCCATCTTCGTTGGCCACGTGTGACCGGCCGGTTGTGATTGGGGGAGGGTACGCAAACAGCAGGCGAGCCAACGCGTTTGTTTTTGGAGGGCAATTGGCCAACTTGCGAATCGACGAGACTGCGGTAGGCCAATTGGACAGGATTGGTGTTCTGCCAATGCGGGCGACGTTGATTGCAGCGATCCTGGAAGACTTGCCAGAGGGGCGGGCTATTCGGGATCGAGAAGCTACCGTGCGGGAACGGCTGGGGAGTCTCGAGAAAACAGTCACCGCCCAAGTGATGCGTGAGTTGCCGGAGCCACGTGCCACCTTTATCCATATACGTGGGGACTACGAAAACCGGGGAGCGCGTGTTCAGCCCGCAGTGCCTGCTTTTCTTGCCGGGACCGAGAGTAGGCCCGTAAGGAATCGCCTTGAGTTTGCCAGGTGGCTGGCGTCAGGTGAACATCCGTTGACAGCCCGGGTCGCGGTGAATCGAATTTGGCAACACTATTTTGGTCGTGGATTGGTGCGGACCGAGGATGACTTTGGTGTCCGTGGTTCACCGGCAACGCACCCTGAGTTACTCGATTGGTTGGCCGTCGAATTCGTGGAGTCGGGTTGGAGTTCCAAACACATTCATCGATTGATCCTGCAGTCGGCCACCTTTCAACAGTCCTCACAGGTGACGCCAGAAAAGTTTGCCCAGGACGTGGGAAATCACTGGCTGGGGCGTTTTCCTCGGCGGCGTGGTAGTGCGGAAACGGTGCGGGACACCCTGTTGGCGGTGAGCGGATTGCTGGACCGCCGTGTGGGGGGGCGCAGTGTGTATCCTCACCAGCCGGAGGGCGTTGGAGAATTTCGCGACGCGACGGCCGGCAAATGGCGGGAAGACGGTGCGCCTGACTGTTACCGGCGGGGCCTCTACGTGTTCTGGCAACGGACGGCCCCCTACCCATCAATGACCTTGTTTGACGCCACCAGTCGCGAACGGTGTACCATTCGACGCGCTCGTACGAACACACCGCTACAGGCGCTGGCATTATTGAATGACCCGGTGGCAGTGGAGATGGCCACGGCGTTCGCATTGCGCGTACGGACGCGTTGTCCAGAAGACGACATTGCGCAACGCGTCAGTACCATGTTTGAGCTGGCTCTCAACCGGAATCCTACGGCCAGGGAGTCGGAACGCTGTGCCGCATTTGTGGAGCAGGCGCTGGCTGCCGGGCAGAACGAGGACGCCGTGTGGTTTCATTTAGCAGGCGCGGTTTTGAATCTGGATGAGATGATTTCGATCGAATAGTGAAGTAGTACTGATGTTTAGTGCAAATCCGCTTATGCGCCAGATCAAACGTCGCACGTTCCTGGCGGGGAGTGCGCATTTTCTGGGGCCCCTTGCCTTATCCGCGCTGGCCGGAACGGGCACGGCCTCGGCCGCAGATCACGGCACAGATGCGCGAAAGTCCGGCAACCCCGCCGCCAAACGCGTGATTTATCTGTTCATGTCGGGCGGCCCTTCGCACGTAGACACATTTGACCACAAGCCGGCATTGGCGAAATACGATGGCCAGCCTATTCCACCTGGCGTTGTCGAAGATGTCCACTTTGCAATGATTCCATCGAATGCGCCGCCTTTGGTGAAGCGGTCGCCCTATCGGTTCGCACGCAGGGGGAACGCTGGGACATGGGTATCCGATTTACTACCGAAAACAGGCGGTATGGCAGATCAGCTGTGCGTGGTGAATTCCCTGCGGAGTGAGATATTTAATCACGATCCAGCGGTATCCTTGTTGAACACGGGGGACTCCCGTGTGGGCAGACCGACCATGGGCGCCTGGCTGAGTTATGGGCTGGGCACCGAAAACGAAAATCTGCCCGCATACATCGTCCTGACGTCAGGGGTCAAACGCCAGCCGTTGCTAAATAGCTACTGGTCCAGTGGGTTTCTGCCGTCCCGACATCAGGGAGTGCTGTTTCGGTCATCCGGTGCGCCGGTCATGTTTTTGCAAAGCCCCGCGGGAACCGACCCACCAACACGGCGAGCGCAAATTGACCTGATCAAATGGCTCAACGGACGTCGCTATGAGCTCGTCAGTGATCCGGAGATTGCAGCGCGGATCGAACAGTACGAATTGGCGTTCCGGATGCAGTCCGAAGTGCCTTCTCTGGTGGATTTGCAGGGCGAGACTGCCGAGACGCTGGCTCTCTATGGTGTGGAACGAAATCGCCCCTCGTTCGCGCGCAACTGTTTGCTGGCCAGGCGGATGGTGGAGCAGGGGGTTCGGTTCGTTCAGCTTTATGATATGGGATGGGATAGTCACGGAAGCCTGCAGCGTGACCACGCTGCGCAGTGTCAGGCGATTGACCGAGGTGTGGCAGCACTGCTGACAGACTTGGGGCGACGCGGGTTGTTGGAGGAAACGCTTGTGCTCTGGGGTGGTGAGTTCGGGCGTACTCCTGTTGCCCAAGGCGGGGGAGAAAAGTGGGGACGCGATCACCATCCCCACGGATTTACGATGTGGATGGCGGGGGGCGGCGTGCGTCCCGGCGTCACGTATGGTGCTACAGACGATTTTGGTTTTCATGCCGCGGTAGATCAACTTGATGTCCATGACCTGCATGCGACCGTGCTGCATTGCCTGGGTATCGATCACCGACGTTTGGTCTTTCGTTATCAAGGCCGCGATTTTCGCCTGACGGATGTGGGCGGCCGAGTTGTGCAAGACCTGGTTCTCTGAGGTGGATTGGGGCCAGCAAGAAGCGTGAGTTCACACATCGAGGTATTGCAATGATGCGCAACCTGAGAGTCCTGTGTTTTGTGGTCTGGTGTTGTGTCACGCCGTCACTGCTGGGCGCAGATCCCATTGCGCTCCGTGCCGGACCGCTCTCGATGGTTTTTGATCAGGAGCATGCGATGCTTCGATTCCTGCGAGTTGGCCGGATAGAAGTGCTGCGGGGTATAAACGCACCGGTACGAGACCAGTTCTGGGGGACACTGCCGACGAAAGTAAGTAATGTCAAGCTGCGTGATCAGGGCCGTGCGTTTTCTCTGAGTTTTGACGTGGCATGTGTCGATCGCGAGATTGATTTCAGCTGGTCGGGTACGATCGTCGGAACAGCCGAAGGAACTATCACGTTTCGCTTTCTCGGTCAGGCCAATACGAGTTTCCTCCGAAACCGAATTGGGTTTTGTGTGTTGCACCCCGCTGCGGCGGCGGGAGTTCCCTGGGAGCTGGAGACGACGGACGGTGAGCGATCCAAGGGGAGGTTTCCGCGGTGGATTTCACCCCATCAGCCTGCTCGGAACTTGCGTGCCATCTCACATCGGATCGCTCCCGACGTCTGGGCTGAAGTACGATGTGAGGGTGAAACATTTGAGATGGAGGACCAACGCAATTGGACGGATGGTTCTTTCAAGACCTACTGTACCCCACTGGAGAAGCCCTACCCGGTTGCGATCGACGCGGGTACCGTGATTGAGCAGAGGGTTGAAATTCGACTGACGGGACCGGCTGCGAAACTGGCGTTGTCAGAGCCTGTGCGGGAAAAGGCCATCGAGCTGACTATAGCTGACGAGGCGAATGCGCAGCGGCGGCTACCATTGCTCGGTCTGCAAGTGTCGAGTCAGGTGGCTCAATTGAACGAGGAAGAAACAGGTCGCCTTCGTGCGTTGCAGTTGGACCACCTGCGAATTCGTGTTGATACCGGAGACGAAGCCCTCGAAACTTTGTTGGCCTCTGCCAGTCAACAAGCCAGGTTGTTGGGATTGCGACTACATGTGGCGCTCAGCATTGGCGACGAAGCAAGGGCCGAACTTGAGAGGCTCGTTTCGATTGTGGCACGCGTAAAACCTCCGGTCGCTTCGTGGCTGGTCACCGAGGCCACGACAGAACGATTCGAGTTAGTACGCGAGTTGTTGGGCAGTCAAAAGCAAATCGGTGTTGCCGAGGATACAAACTTCACGGAATTGAATCGGAATCGTCCCGGTTCTGCGGCGATGCGTATGGTGTCGTTTGGCCTGAATCCACAGTGCCATGCGACTGACAATTTGACGCTGATCGAAACGTTGGAGATACAGGGGGAGGCGGTGCGCAGTGCGCGGCAATTTGTCGGAGACCGGCGCCTGTTTGTAAGTCCGGTTACGCTGAAGGTGCAGAAGGTGAATCAGCCGCCCTTGCCAGGCGATTTGCCATCGAACGTGGATCTACGGCAGGCATCGCTGTTTGGTGCTTGTTGGACAGTGGGTAGCATCAAATATCTTGCCGAAGCAGGGGCCGATGGCGTGACCTATTACGAGACGACAGGCTGGAAGGGTGTGATGTCACCGGGTCCTGAGGTGCGGGTGCCACGAGCGTTTCCGGTGCTGCCGTCGCGCGTCTACCCAATCTACCATGTGCTGCGTCTGATCGGAGAATTTGCTGGTGGTCAGGTCCGACCGGTATCGTCGAGTGCCACGATGGATGTGGTCGGAATAGCGCTGGAGCGTTCCGGACGCAGGCGGCTGTTGATCGCAAACCTGTCCCAGCGTCGACAGGTCGTGCGCGTGGCCGGAATCAAATCCGGGACGGCGACCTTGTTGCGCCTTAATCGCGGCAATGTCGCGGCTGCGTCGATTGATCCCGAGGCGTTTGTGCAGCGTGCAGGTGAGACGCTGAAGATCGAGACCGGGGGAACGCTGAAGATGTCGCCGCATGAAGTGCTTGTGATTGATCAATAAAAGCCACCTGGTTCGCAGTTGCCCACTGTCAGGGGCGAATGCAATATAACGCCTGACTTGTTCGCAAGAGCAAGGATCCATCGACGACGGCAGCACTGGTCAGCAGCGTCCCGTCGAGTCGATTGACAGCCAGTTTGCGAAACGAGGTGCCGGGCTCAATGACGGTCGTGGCGCCGTCGTAATCGAAAAAGTAGATGTGCCCATCGGCGTACAACGGAGATGCCCAGAAGCGTTTTCCAATACGTTGGCTCCAGTGGAGTTTGCCGCTTTTCGCATTGATGCAGGTGGCGATTCCATTGTCCGAAGCAAAATAGATGGCGTCGCCGACCAGGAGTGGTGAAGAGACGTTCGGTACGCCACGTTTGAAACGCCACGCTACTTCAGGTGCGCTGGTTTCGCTGCTGCCGCGGAGTCTCAGTGCCATCAACTCGGATTTCATGTAGCCCGTGCAGACGTAAACCAGACCATGGCCAGCAATGGGGCGAGGTGCATTGGAGAAACCCAGCTTGCCATAGGGAAGTTTCCACAGCTCTTTACCGGTCCGTGGATCGTAACCGTAGACCCAGTCTGCAGCTGGAGAGACGACCTGTTGGGTGCCGTCAATGTCGACAATCAGGGAAGTGGAATACGCTTTGCGCATCTGGACGTCCTCGTGAGGTTTTCCAGACCGCGTTGTTTTCCAGACGGGCTTTCCATCGGCTGTATTCAAGGCGACGATGTACTGTTGGTCAATGCCATCACAGTGGATGATTAAGAGGTTCTTCCAGAGTATGGGGGAACTGCCAGGACCGTTTTCGTGCTTGACTCGTAACGACCGGTTTTCCCAAATGACCTCCTGCGTGTTCAGGTCAAGGCAGGCGATGCCATAAGGTCCGTAGTGGCAATAGAGCCGGTTGTTATCGAGAATGGGCGTCGGTGTGGCGTAACTATTCTCGCGATGGATCATCTGGGGGGTATTCTGTGATAGCACTTCCTTATTGTGGAGAAGTTTCCCTGTTGCCAGGTCGAGTCCGACAGCGCGCAGGCTGACAGAGTCGGAAACCGTCAGGGGTTGGGAATTGGTACTTGCTTTGCGGCGGCGTGTGGCGTCTTGCTCAGAGGCGGGCTGGTCGATACCCGTGGTGACCCAGACCTGTTGGTTGCCAATGACAGGCACAGACCAGCCATGGCCGGGAACAACGACGCGCCAGGCGATATGACTTGTTTCGCTCCAAGAGGTGGGCAAATTGACGGCCTGGGAGACGCCGGAGCCCAGTGGGCCACGCCATTCGGGCCAGCTGTCTGCGGGCCGCGCGCCATTGGTGATCAGGAGCAGAGCGATCCAGGCAGAGAGAAGACGCAAGTAGTTCATGCAAGAGGACCTGTTCAATGCAAGGAAGCGTGACGGACGACCAACACGTGGAGGCCACGCCTGGCAGGCGGTGGCAGCGTGCTTAACAGGATACTCGGATCACGGTCGACGGTAAAACCCGGGCGTGCGTTGGTGCCCAAAAATGGCTGCGAAGCGGGTATAATGTGCGACGAAGCGCGGGCTTCCTCCCAAGGACGGTTTTTGCCAGACAGGATGCTCCCATGTGTGCCTGCAAAAGAATGTTGTCGCTGTCTCTGGTTCTGTGCTTCGGAGCCCTGGCTGGCATGGTAGATGCGGTCGAGAAAACAGAAGGCGGTTCACGAGTGATTCGGGTTGCCGCTCTCTCGTTTGTGCCTGCGAAATTTGATCTGCGCGCGAATGCCAACCGATTGGAAGCGATGTTTCGGCAGGCCCGGCGTGGGGGAGCCGTCCTGGCCGTGGCACCGGAAGGGGCGTTGGAAGGTTACGTGGTCAATGAGATTATTGGAGGCCAGGCGAGCCCGGAGCAGATGAAACAGGTGGCGGTTCCGATTGACGGGCCACTGATTCGACGGTTTCGCAACCTCGCTCGTGAGCTGGGAATGTGCCTGGCATTTGGCTTCGCCGAGTTGCACGAGGAGGATGTCTACAACGCGGCGATCTTTATCGACGATCGGGGTAAGGTGCGTGGCAAGTACCACAAAATGCAATTTGCGGAAGGCTACCATTCATCGTGGTGGTTTAACCGATTGGGCCAGCTTAGCCGCGCCTTTGACACTCCTTTGGGACGTTGTGGATTTTTGATCTGCAATGATCGCTGGAACCCGCGATTGGCGAGGATTCCCGTGCTCGATGGCGCACAAATGCTGTTGATCCCCTCGTTCGGGTCCCGCTCCCTTGCGCAGGATGAAGCGGTGCTGAGCCGTGCTCGTGAGAACGACGTACCCGTCGTGGAGGCCAATGTGGGAGTCACGTTGATCGTCGATAAGAATCAGGTTGCCGCGGTAGATCGACAGGAAGAGTGTGTCACGTTTGCGAACATCACGATACGGCCGCCAGATGCGGCGTCGATTTCTGAGCGAGATCGGGTCGAGCGGCAGTTCCTTGAGCAACGGGTGGAGGAGATGCGGCGTCGGTACGAACGGACCATGAAACGGGTACGGAGCAAGGCGTCCGAGTGAGCCTGGTGCGGCGAAGTGTCGCGTTCAGGCTCGTTGGACTTTGCGTCGGAGGCGAACCGAACCATTGTGATTGTAGGTCAGCAGTAATGCCCCGTAACGGGCGTGCCGTTCAAAGAGCTGGGCAATGATTGGTGCTTCTGCCGGCCAGGGAAATGCGAACACGATTGCGAAGTCTGCGACATCCTGATCGAGGGTTTCATAGGCGGCGTCTGCTTCTGTGGCCATCCAAAAGAAATCTTCGCCCGCAGGGACTTCTAACGCATCGGCCGTGGGCGGGATATAGCTTCCCGTGACGAAGGAAACAGGTAACTGGTGACTCGCGGCCAGCTGCCGCGCGGCGGTGACAAGGGTGGGCTCGATTTCTATTCCGCAGGCGTCCAGACCGAACAGTGAGGCGAGCATAGTGACGATTCCAAGGCCACTTCCCCATTCGCAAAACGTATTGCCGGTTGCCAGTCGATTGGCGACGGTCGTTTGGAGCGCTTGGGCGACTTGCGAATAGTCGCAGGGTACGAAACCTAGCGGAGGCCCAGTGGGTTGGTTGTCGAGAGTGGATACCAGTCGTTGCGCCTCGCGCAGCAGGGCGGGGCCAGGTTCTGGCAAATCGATGTTCTGGTGGGACAACGCGACGTCGATCAGTGGCACGGCGGCCGGACCTTGTCAGGCTGAAGCCTGGCGACGAGGGATCGATCGAGGTGAAGTAACGATTTCAACGTTGTGGGCGAACCACCTGGAAGGGCGCTTCCGCAAAAATAGGGTCGCCGGTGCGCAGCGGACGTCCGCGCACCGTGATGTTTTCTACCGGACGGATGGTGGCACGCACAGCCAGCGGTGCGTTGAAAGGGCCAGCGTCAGCGTTGAAGCGGATCTCCAGTTTCGCTTCGGTCTGGTCGGGCGCGAGCACAACAGGGGTGACTTCGATTCCCTTCATGTGGTCACCATGGTGTACCGACAGCGTCACCGGCAGCGGTAAACCGCGGTCACGTCGTATGCGGACCCCAATCTGGGCCGGGGTGTCTGCGCTGGCGAGTATGGAATTGGTTTCCAGGTCGATGGAAATGGGCCCGGCGCTGGGTTGAATCATGATCTGGTCGGGTGCCGTTTTCGAAGTGTAGGCGACGGTATGGCGACTGCCGTCAAAATCAACCAGTTCTCCATAGATCATGATGACCGTGCGCCCAGTCAAACCAACTTTAGTCCAGGTGGAAACCTGCAATGGATAATCAAAGTAGGAGGCTGCGTCCGGAATCTCGATAGCGGTGCCCGTCGTTCCCATTTGATGGCGTATCTGGTGGTCTGCCACACAGGCGAAGAGCTTGCCTGCGAACCCGCCACGGTCGAGCTGGTAGCGGCGATAATGGGTGGTGCCACGCAGCGCAAAGGGAATCTTGTATTCGCCGGTGAACTTGAAAGGTGCTGCGAGTCCCGTGGTCAAAAACACGGTGTCGAATTCGAGTTCTCCTGCATCGAGGTGATAGGTTGCGGGACGCGTGACGATTTGTTTGTCGGGGAGTTCGGCACTCCCGCGTACTGCGATGCGTACCGCCTGTACGGTCTTTTTGGCTCCTGCCTGCAGTTTCAATTTGGCTGTTTTCTTGTTGCCGGGGATGGTCGCTTCGGTAACGGTGACTCCTTCGGGAAGCTGATCTGCAGTCAATTTGATCTCGCCGCTGAAACCACCGAGCCGTACCGCATTTACCGTCAATTCTGCGGTGCCTCCTCGGGTCAGGGTGACCGCGTGTTGTGCGGGCTGCAGGCGAAAGTCTGGAGCCGCCGGAGCGCTCACCTGAAGTCGGTATATGAAGTGAGGGCCACCGCGCCCTGGGTATCGTTCCGAAACACGCAATCGGTAAATGCCTGCCTTAGGGAAAGTGAACGTACTCTTTTCCTCGGTACGGAAGAGTTCTTTGCCTGTGGAATCCATAGCGACCAGTAATGGGTTTAATGGGTTGCCTGGGTGTCGGCCGCGAAAAGCGAATTCCAGAACTTGCCCTTCTGCCACTTGGAGTTGCCAGAAGTCGTAGTCGTCTGGCTGCGAAACCCGCCCATTGAAGACGATGGGAGCCTCTCGAGGCGGGGTGACTTCGGCTTTTTCGTTGGGCTCTGTTTCGATGGCCTCGGGGAAGTCGCCGAGTTCGATCAAGGTTTGGTGTTGAGTCCCGCCAATAGGGAGAGTGACCCGGTAGGCGTCTGGGCCTTCTGGAGGTAGAGGGACGGCAAGCGGGGCTGCCGGAACGTGTTGGCCCAGGAGTTCGAACGAAACGTTGGTGCCGCGTTGGCCGCCCGACGGGAAAGTTGCGTCGA
The DNA here is from genome assembly GCA_002724245.1 of Planctomycetaceae bacterium. GTDB lineage: Bacteria > Planctomycetota > Planctomycetia > Pirellulales > Pirellulaceae > UBA9264. The sequence goes on along the minus strand of PBOG01000031.1, from coordinate 9,588 downwards.
CGTGAGGTCCGTTGGTAATCGTGAGTCGGTAAACAGAACTCTGCAACCCGCCAAACCGCACATCGTGGATTGCCGCCTGGTAGGTTCCGTCCTGGGGCGCAATAAAGCGAACGAAAGAGTCGGATCCAAAGTGATCGGTGTTCTCGGCAATGCGACGCCCCTGGCTGTCTCGGATTTCCAGGTGCGAGTCGAGCGAGGAGCCGAGACGGGCCGCATTGACTTCGCAAGTGATGGACTCGCCCGCTTTGGCGGTGAAGTTCCAGAGATCGACATCTTCGCGCGGGTAGATGCGGCCATTTGCGGTAATCGGAAGCGTCACGAGTTCGGGCAACGCCCGTCCGGAAACCTCGTGTTCAATCACCTCGGGCAAATCGCCAATAACAAAACGCTGTGGTGGAGTGCCCCCCTGCGAGGTCCAGACCTGCCAGTAACGCATTCCCAGGGGCGCGTCTGCCGAGATGCGCAGCGACGCAGCATAATCTCGTGGGAACATGTACTCTGCAGTGAAATAGGTTTGCGGTACCACGACTTGAGGGAATACCCGCGTTTGGGTTGGCAAGATCCGTTCGGGTCCTGTGATGCCATCCCCCACGAGTTCCAGCGCTGCACCTTGATGGAGGTAAAGTCCCCCGATGCGGACGTCTACGGTTGTGCCCCGTTGACCGCCTGCTGGGAAGATGTAGTTGGCCGTTGGTTGGATGGCGGACGCCGTGTTCACCAAGGCGAGCGTCAAACAAGCCGCTGTGCACAAAACACCAGGGAATGTCTTCATCTGCGATCCTCAAACGTTGCGAACCGCCACGGCGATTCCTTGAGAGTGCTGCGGTGTGTCCTGCTGCAGGCGTTAGAGCAATTCCTCGATCACCCGGCCGCCATCGAGAATTTTCATGGGACGTTTCTCAAGGGTGTAAACGAGTTTCTCCGTGTCGACGCCCTGCAGGTGGAACATGGTGGCGGCAAAATCTTTGGGACCAATGGGATTGTCAGCTGGTTTTGCTGCCCACTCATCCGACGCGCCGACGACGCGTCCGCCTTGGATCCCACCACCCGCCATGGTCAGCGTGAAACAAGGGCCCCAGTGGTCCCGCCCCGCGTCCTTGTTGATTTTGGGAGTGCGACCGAATTCTCCGCTGACGACGACCAGTGTCTTTTCCAGCATTCCGCGATCAGACAGGTCTCGAAGTAGCTCGGAGAGCGCCTTGTCAAGATGCGGTAGCAGGTTGGTTTTCAGGTCGCCGAAGTTGTTGGCGTGGGTGTCCCAGTTGTTGTGATTGATCATGACGTAACGGGAACCGGATTCAACCAGACGGCGGGCGAGCAGGCAGGACTGCCCGAGGGTGTGATTTCCGTAGGCTTGTCGTGCCTGTTCAGATTCACTTTGCAGATCGAACGCTTTCTTCGCTTCGGGCGAGGTCATCAAGCTGAACGCCCGCTCTCGAAACTTGTTGAACGCGCCCGCTTTTCCACGAGTTTCTACCTGCCGCTGAAAGCGGTCGACCGTCGCCAATAGACCACGCCGGTTGGAGAGACTGTCGGTATTGATGTCGAGTGGCGGTGCTAGGTCAGGGACAGAAAAACCTGGAAAGCTGGGGTCGGCGTCAATCAAAAACGGAGCCGCGGAAGACCCCAGGAACTGGGGGCCGGCACTGGCGTGCATGGCGGGTAGTACCACGTACGGAGGAACCGAATTGCGGCCGCCGTGCGTATAGGAAGCGACCGAACCAAACGCCGGGCGAGGTGAATTGCGGTGGCCAGTTAACATGTATTTGTCAGCTGAGCCGTGACCGGAGTCGCCGTGCGCGAACGAACGGATCAAGGAGAATTTGTCCGCGTGTTGGGCGCAAAATGGCATGTGCTCGCCCACTTCGATGCCGGGAACGTTCGTCGCGATGGGCGAGAATTCGCCCCGTACTTCGGCAGGTGCATCGGGCTTCAGGTCGAAGGTGTCGATGGTGCTCAGGCCACCGAGGAGGAAAATGTAGATTACGGAGACATCGTCGCCGGGGTTGCCGCTGCCTGTGGTGGCTGCCATCGCCTGTTGTTCGAGGGACATGGGGAGCGTCGCGCCCCAGCCGAAGGCACCTGCAGCACCAATTCGCATGAAGTCCCGGCGCCGGATTCCGTCACAAAAGGGTCGTGAGCGTGGCATGTGGTGGTTCCTCTGTGAAAGGGTTGTGCAGACAGCGCGCCTTGATCTGTCGTCGAGCACGCCGCTCCGTGTTCTGTAGTCGTTTTAGTGTCTAAAAATAAACTCGATCGAGCAGAGCATGCTCCAGGCAAGGTCTTCGCTGGCTGTGCGCCGGTCGGACGCCTGTTGAAGGTACTCGAGTGCCCGGGTCGCTTCTTCTGGAAAAGGTGGGCGGCTGAAGAACGTCAGGTAGATCGCGTGTACAAGGTTTTCATCGTCCTGATGCTGCTTGACGAGCCGCGCCAACGTGCCACCTTCATGTTTGAGTTTTTGGTGGATGTCAGGCGAATTCATCAAATGCAACGCCTGGGCCACATTGGGTTCGTCGATGCGTTCACAAACACAGGCTGATGTTCGCAGGGGACGGCCAAACAGTTTGAGAAAATAGTGGGAAACGCCACTGTCCCAAAGCTGAATCGCGCGGTAGCCGGTGGGCACGCCGTCGAACTTTTCCGCGATACCCGTGGCCTGGCTGACGGCGTCCAGGAGTACCTCCGCTTCCAGGGGACGCAGCAACGCGTGTGAGTAATTCTGCTCGTCGAGGCGATTGCTGGCGTTCGCGGTGGACGAAAGTTGATAGATTCTTGACCGCGTGATGGTGCGAATCAGTTCGCGAATGTCGTATTTACTGTCGATGAAACGCTGGGAGAGGGCCGCCAGGAGTTCGGGGTTGGTGGCTGGATTGGTAGCGCGCAGGTCGTCGACGGGTTCAATCAGGCCACGTCCCATGAAGTGGGCCCAGACACGATTCGCCAGATTTTTTGCGAACCAGGGATTCGTGGGATCGGACAGCCAGGTAGCCAGAATGCGGCGCCGATCGCCCGAGTCGATTTCGTCGGGCATTTCCGTGCCCAGCGGATGGGGTTGAACGACTTCGCCGCTGCGCGGATGTTTGGTTTCGGGGTTCCCTTCCGTCCAGAGCACTTCTCCACGTGGCGTGCCACGTTTCTTGACCTGTGTGAAGAAAGACTGCATTCCGAAATAGTCCGTTTGCGTCCAGACATCGGTAGGATGGTGGTGGCACTGGGCGCACTCAATCCGCAACCCCAGGAATGTCTGGGCAACACGACTGGCGAGTTTGCCGGGGTCGCTGTCGACTTTGTAGAAATTAGCTTGCGGTACGTCGAGTAGCGCGCCTTGCGCGGTGATGATCTCACGGACGAATTCGTCATAGGGTCGATTCGCGGCAAAGTTTTCGCGAATCCAGCGGTAGTAGGCGTAAGCCGCTTTGTGGCCCAGTGCTTTCCGCTGCACGCCCAGGAGGTCCGACCATTTAAGCGCCCAATAGTCAGCATATTCCGGGCGTTGCAATAACCGTTCTACTAGCTGAGCGCGTCGATCGGAGCTGGGGTCCGAAAGAAAGTGCTGTACCTCAGCGGCCGAGGGTAGTGTACCGATCACGTCGAGATAGACGCGGCGTGCGTATTCGGCGTCGTCCGCCTGTTCCGAGGGAAGGATATTGAGATCTCTTAGTTTGCTATAGACGAGGCCGTCGATGAAATTGTGTTCAGGTAGCTCCGGGTATTGGTTAATTGTCTCGCCATGTGGAATCAGGCCCTGGAACATGGCGAACTGGTTCATGAAGCCGGCTCGCAATGCTACCTGGCCCGGTCGATCGAGCGTCGTGACCAGCCCGAAGTCATTGATCGAGGCCAGGCCTGGATTATTGGATTCGTACTGGGCGAGACGCGTTACGTCACGTATGCGACCGTCGGTGTAAAATGCCATGACTCGCAACTGTTGCCGCGAGTGGGTGGTAAGGACACGCTTGCCAGGGGTGACGGTGATCCGGGTGACAGTTGCTTCGGCATCGTTGCCGTATGGGGCCCCCGCGGCCAGCCAGTCACGCAGCGTGCCATATTCGGGCATACTGGGTGGAATGCGAACGCCTCCGCCGTGAGGCTTGGTCCCGGATGCCTTCAGGAGTAGCAGGCTCTGTTCCGGAGCCGCGCGAAACACGCGTCTGCCTCGGCTCTGGTGGACGATGGCGTGGTAGTCTGCCATGGGGTCCGAATTGAAGACCGATAATTTGAAACCCGCTTGCCCTTCGGCCTTACCGTGACAGCCAGCACCGTTGCAGCCGAACTTGTCTAGCAAGGGCATGACATCGTTCACGAAACTGAATTCGCGTGGGGACGCGGAGTTGGTCACCGTTACCGGGACGGTGAGTTCACGTCCGGAGACCTCAACGATGATGGTGCCCTGGCCATCGGAGACTGGCCTGGCCACACCGCGTTGATCGACAGAGACGATGTTGGGACTGGTACTGCGGAAGCTGGCGATGTCGCCGAGGTCCTGCAGTCGGCCGCTCGTGGTTGTTCCCGTGACCAGTAGGGTGTGCCGCGCTGCGGGGCCCTGAAGAGAAATCGCCGGCGGGTCGATCTGGACGTCGACCACTGTGGCTTTCTCGGCCTGTAACGGAAGTACGAGCCAGACAAACCAGGCCAGTACCATTGGTGGTACAGCTCGTAGTCTGTTCATCGCTATTCCCCCCCGCGGGTCTAGAGCAACCGGAAGGTGATCGGTTTCGGTATTCAATTCTGGCGGTGGGGCATAACCGCTTAAGGGCGATCCAGGCCACCATATTCATCACACCAAAGCCCGCTGCGCAGGCTTGCGAGGTGTCGTTCCTGCCGCGTTCTATTCTAGCATCCAGGCAGTGGTACGGGAAAGAGCGGCCTGGGGATGACCCAGGCCGACGCCACCTGGGAGGCCATTGCTGGCAGCCTGGGCCAGGCCATGCAAATCCTGGGCTGTCACCCAACCGATCAGTAAAACACCCAACTGGCGGGGCCGTGGCGAGCGTTTTCTGGTCAGGGGCGAGGCCGAGGCCGCGGCCACACGCTGTCCGCGACACGTTGCGGAAAGATGTTTGCTGGTCCGGTTGGAAGAACCACGCGACACTGCGGCCACCGTGATGGGGGGTGAGAACTCGACAGCACAGCACAACAGGTGGTAATTATTCTGGTTCTGGTTGCCTCGGGGTACGTATCACTTCAACCCCCGCAAGCATTGGTTTACCGATTTGCGGCTGTAAGCGAATTGTCAGGGTCTCTCCGATTTCAATCCCCGCAAACGTGTGCTCGCTGGGCTGGTTGGCTGGACGGCCAGCGCCCAGATGGACCGACTGCAACACGCGTTGCCCCTGAAGGTAGACGTCGAAAATACTTTGCTGGCTGTGTGGTGGCTGACGGTCTGCAAAAAACAGACGCACCCGGTGGGGTTGGGCGGGCAGCGGGCGGCGCGTATAGCGATCTGCGGTCACGACCAGCTGGACGCCCACACCGGACTCCGCTTCGAATGCTGACACCCTGCGGTTTCCAGTGCCACGGATGAGGAATGTCAACGCATTGCCTGGCTGCCAGTCAGGATGCTGCAGAACAGGCCGCAGAATCGCGGAGAGGTCTGGTGTCCGCTGCGGTAAAGCGGCCTCGGCCGCGGTATTCCACGCCTGGGGTTGCCAGGCAACCTGCGCATCATGGACGGAACGTTCCGAAAGGTTGCGCGGTGTGCCGCGGAAGGGTGTTGACTGTCCTGCCTTCTCGGTATGGATGGTCAGTTCGGCGGGCTCTGTGGTGACCTGGTCGCAGGTAAATTGCAGGTAGGCTTCACGGATCACGGCGTCGGCGGCCAGTGGGATGTCTCGGAATCGCAGGCCGGTAAGCTCAGTTGCAGTAGGGTCGCCCAGGGAGAGGGATTGCGAGCCCAACACAACCGTTCCTTCGGTGGTTTCCTGAGCGTCGTCGTTGGCGTCCGCAACCGGCAGGCCGCTGGAGAGTTTGAAGGGGCCGCCCCAACGCATACCGATGCGCACCTCACTGACGCCACTCACTCCCGACGCCACTACCCAGGGGTATGGCTGGCCGAGTGTTTTCGAGGAATGGTGCCGGTAAAATTCCGCTTCACCAGTAAGCGTGATGTCCAGCTCGGCTGAGGGTCCCGATACGGCGGGATACTCCAGCCACAACTGCCCCTGCGTGTCGCGGCGATCTCCCGGAGCACCAAAATTGATTCCCAGGTGTTCGATACGTTTTCGGGCGGACGCCGCGGTCACGAGGGGATGGTTGGCCCAGAGCTCTACGTCGGGCATGTGGATTAAAGCCAACGAGGTCTGGTTCTGGTAACCGCAGCTGCAGGTTCGCGTATAGTCGGGAGCGTTGAGGACTCCGTTGGCAATCACGGAATTGGCCGTGCAGCCCGTTCGGAATCCGCCGAAATTTCCGGTCCCCGAATCGCCCGTCAGGTCATAAAATCCCGCGGCGCCGGAACGGAATGTCAGTAAGTTCTCACTCGCGAGGATGTTGTTGCAACCGTAATTGCGAGTGATCTTCCAGGGGATCGGCTCGCCGGTTAACGGATGAGGGACCTGCCGCTGTACGCCAGTCAGGATGTGGAACGCTCCTGCGGATTCACTGTACGAGTCCACGTTGGTAACGATCCAGTCGTTGTGCAGGATGCAGGGGCCTGCGTACGCCAGGTCCGGTTTGTGCCACTTTAGCGTTCCTTTGGCAGCGGCATAAACAGCCATGCCGCGACCGACTTCAACGCGCAGCCGGTCGCTGGCGGCGGCGCCGCCTTGAAACAATATGTCGTGCGTTTCACTGTAACCTAGCCAGCTGCCAAAGATCTGTTCGGTCGTCTCCCATTGGATCTCTCCGGTACGGTGGTCCAGGGAGAGGATGCGGTATGTTTCGGGAGCCGATTCGCCGCGCCGACGCAGAGCGTCTTCAACCAGTGCCGGGTTCTTGTCCAGGCAGTAAATTCGTCCGCCACCGGCGACGATTCCGTTGTGCCAGAAGCTGTGCTTGGCGGGAACTTGCCAGAGTAATTTGCCGCTGAAACGGTCAAACGCAACCAATGCCATACTGGCCGCGCGGTCGAGGCTTTGAGGGCCAAAGCCAGCAGCATTTCCCGTCGGCGTGGCCTCGGCGTCAAAGACAAGCTGACGGCGCTGGCGATACCGCGCGAATCCCACACCGCCCAGCAGAACATCCTGATAGACGCCCAGGAAACCCCATTGTGGGTTTTCGTCCGGTGAGTCCGCCGGCAATTGGATTTCGTTCAGTGTTGCCCCGGTGGCCGGGTCGAGGACGAGGCAGCGGTTATCTAAAGCCAGGTACAACCTTTCCGGTGTGACGACATAGTTAGTGCCACGCCCGTTGGCGCCGGGGATGTGCACCTGGTTATAGCTCGTGTCCAGCGGCGTATCCTGGTAGGTGGAGTCGTAGAAAACGTCGAAAGTGCCTAGATCTTCGAAGTCCCGTTTCCAGAGTACCCTTCCGGTGTACACATCGCGGGCACTGAGGCTGTTCATACCCTGGATAAACAAGCGTCCGTTGACGACCTGTTCGGGGGGGCCATGCCCATGACGGGGGAGTGTGTCGTCGTTGCGATTCCCACCGAACCAGAGGACTCCGAGTGGCAATTTTACCCGAGCGTCATCTGATTTGATCGTATTGGCAATGTTGCCGTATTGGTGGGTCCAGTCTGCAGTCTGGGACAAAGCGCCCGTTCGACGGACAACCACACCGTCGGGTGTCATGGTGATGTCCGCCTGTTCAAGGTTGGCGTCTGCGGCACGCGTTGCCAGGTCTCCCGCGGGTCCCTCGGAGAGGAGGTAGAGGATGCCACCGTACGGCCTTACCGAACGGTAGAGTTCCTGGAGTAGATGTGAGTCGGCTTGGGCCGCCAGGGCAGGGCCGACAAAGACCATGTTGGCAACGTACGAAGGGGCGCGAAAGGCGTCCGGGTTCGCGTGGTGCACTGTTACGTGACCGTAGACCCCGGCAGCTTCGAGTTGACTGCGTAACAGGGCGACTCGGGCCGGGTCGTTATCAATCACCGCGAGTTGTTCAAAGGGGGACGAGAGTTCCGGTTGCGTCAGGGCAGGATGGTTGGCCGCGCCAAACCAGAGTGCGTAACCTTCCGCCTCACCTTGTTCTAAAAGGGGGTGCGGTGACGCGGCGACACGCGACGGTGATTCAGGCGATCTGGTGGGGGGTAGTTCGGGCCAACGCTGCGGTGGTCCGTCGGGTGCGGCCCCGTAAGCATGCAGCTTTCCACTGGCGGTCACGGTGAATAAGGTGCCGGCAGCCGCCAGGAGGCGTTCGGCCGGTTCGGACGTTTCCTGACGCCACGTCACTTCAGCGGGACGCGTGGCGGTGGGCAAGCGGATTGCGGTCAACCCTTTCTGTCCGGCCGCATAGAGGTGATCACCGGCCAGGATCAGGTCACCACTCGCATCGACAACAACCTGCCAGAGGAACTGGTGTGCTGTGTCGAAGGCGCGGATTAGTGAGGTGGTACCTTGCAACGCAGCTGTGTAAATTCGGTCTTCCGTGAGTACTGCCTCGCCTGTCAGGAATGTCGTGGTGGCACCGGTTTTCAGCACGCAGGCCCTTGTCCCTTTGCCGCGGGTGTGGACAAAGAAATGGGTGTTGTTGGCGGCGACGAATGATCCACCGGTACCTTTCCCTGCTGCGTTGATTTCGAAGTAGCGGAAGGTCCCGTCTTTCCGATTGAAGGCAGCCGGAACAGATCGTCCGCCCGGTACCAGGAGTAGATCCGCTGTGGCTACCAGTGCGCCTTGCGGTCCCACGCCCGCAAATGAAGGAGCCGTGTGTGGCTGGATCAAATATTGCGAGCCGGTGCGATCATTGACCCACTTGACCGCGCCGGTCTGGGCATCAATCGCGTAAAGGAAAGTGCCCATGAACGGCCAGATACTGGCGCCGAAATAGACCGTCTGGTCCCGCAGGACCGGGCCACCACGGGCGGGCCAGGCAGAAACCAGACGACGGTTTCCGATGGCGTGTTGTGCGCCGGGGGCAGCGCGGAAACGCCACTGGAGCGCTCCATCCGCCGCCGCCACACAGTACAGAAAGCCGTCGTCGCTGCAAAAGTAGACCCGCTGATTGCCTGCCACAGGTGGCAGCCGTACTGGCGCTTCCGCGAAGACGGACCAGAGTCGCTCGCCAGTGTGGATGTCCAGGGCAATGACCTGGTCGCGGTCATTGAGGCTCAGGAACATGCGGTTTCCCAGAACAATGGGTTCCAGGAGGCGGTCGTAGGTCATCAAGTCGCGATTTAGCGGGTCCATCCAGGCTGGTTCGCGGGCAGGTAGCGAAGCCGTCCACCTCAAGTGCGGCCGGACCGGTAACTGTTCATCGGTGGCGGCGGTGCGTTGCGCGTCATAACGCCACATGGGCCAATCGCCAGCCGACAAACTGGAACCCAGTCCAAGACAAGCGACCGCCGTCAGGGCACCGAGTGACGTGGAAAGACGAGGCAGCCACGTGGACACAGCTGATAAGCGGGCGGAGTACATCAAGGTCGCTACCTGCGCGTGAAGTGGCTCAGTGAAGTGGCTCAGTGAAGTGGCTCAGTGAAGTGGCTCAGTG